>DATJGR010000001.1:0-4198 GCA_035494855.1 Pseudomonadales bacterium
GATGCCGGCGAAGGCGAGCGACAGCGACACGACGGACAAGTCGGTGGCATAGAACAGCGCGATCACGACGATGGCCGCGATGTCGTCGAAGATCGCGAGCGAGGCCAGGAACAGCCTCAACGAAGCCGGTATCCGATTGCCCACCAATGCGAGTACGCCGAGCGCGAACGCGATGTCGGTGGCGGCCGGAATCGCCCAACCGGCCATTGCAGCCGGATCGTGTCGGTTGACCACCGCGTAGATTGCCGCGGGGACCACGAATCCGCCGAGCGCCGCGCAACCCGGCAGCACGATCTGCGACGGCTTGCGTAGTTCGCCGTCGAGCACTTCGCGCTTCACTTCGAGGCCGATCAGAAAGAAAAAGACCGCCATCAGTCCGTCGTTGATCCACAGCAGCAACGGTTTGTCGATGCCGTGGTTGTCGATTGCCACCGACAGATGCAGATCGAGGAATGCATCGTAGAGGGGCGCCAGCGGCGAGTTCGCAATCAACAGCGCGACGATGGCCGCGGCGACGAGCACGATGCCGCTTGCCGATTCGAGCGCAAAGAAGTCGCGTGGTGTGTTGATCGCCATCGTCGTACTCGTGACCGGTGCGTCGCATTGAACGGGGTTCCTCCAGCCGCCGCAAGCGAAGGTTGATGGCTCACGTCGCGAGCTGTTGGTGACGGGTGGCGCCACCGCGAGCGCTCGTTAGTCTGGATCGCGAGAACGGATGGAATCGCGCTACGATGGTTGGACTGCTGTTCATCGCGTTGGCACTCGGCGCGGCCGCGACGTCGGCGACCATCTACAAATGTCCCGGCAGCGACGGTGAAACGCTGTTCAGCGACCACCCGTGCGCCGGCGGTCATGCGCAGAAGACGCAACCAGTGATCACCCTCGATATGTCGCATTTCAATGCGGACGAACGCGAGACGCTCGAGCGGTTGAGACATGCGGATGCATCCCCGCCCGAGGAAATGCCGCGAGCAAACGCCAGCGCCAATGCAAATGCGAATGCACGGCACGAACGTTGCGAAGCGGCGCGCGACGCGCTCGATCGCGTGCGCGCGACCAGGCGCCGCGGCTATCGCGCATCCAGCGCAGCGGCGCTCGATGCGCGCGAACGCCGGTATGAAGAGCAGCGCGACCGCAACTGCCACTGAGGGCGCCGGGGCGTTTGCGTATTGACAGCGGCTTCGTGAGGGTCGGACAGTCCCTGTGTCATCGATCGCATGAGGTTTCGCAATGTCCGCCACGCACGAAGTGACGAATCAGGTGCCGCCGCTGGTCGACTACAACCTCTACGATGTCGACCGGACGTTGCGGCAGACGGTCGCCGCCTTCGACGGCGCTTGGGGCAACGACGCGCTCGGGCGGTATGGCGCGCTGGCCGGCGGAGAGTTGATCGAACACGGGCGCCTCGCGAATCGCAATTCACCGGAACTCAAAACCCACGATGCGTATGGGCATCGCATCGATCAGGTGACATTTCATCCGTCGTACCACCACCTCATGCGCACCGCGATTGAGCACGGCGTGCACGGGCTGGCGTGGGATACGCCGCGGCCGGGTGCACACGTCGTCAGAGCCGCGCTGGAACTGCTGCACAACCAGGCAGATTCCGGAACCGATTGCCCGCTGACGATGACTTACGCGAGCATCCCGGCGCTGCGTACACAGCCCGCGCTCGCGCAGATCTGGGAGCCGCGCATCCTGAGCCGCGCTTACGATGGTGCCTCGCGGCCGTATCTCGAGAAGATCGGCCTGACCATCGGCATGGCGATGACCGAGAAGCAGGGCGGGACTGACGTCCGCGCCAATACCAGTCGCGCCTCACCCCTCAACGAGTCAGTTGGAGGAGCCGAATGCTTCGAGCTGACCGGACACAAATGGTTCTGCTCGGCGCCCATGAGCGATGCATTCCTCACGCTCGCCTATCTCGACGGCGGCCTCACGTGTTTTCTGTTGCCGCGCTTCAGACCCGACGGCGAACGCAATGCGATCTTCCTGCAGCGCCTGAAGGACAAGCTGGGTAATCGCTCGAACGCGTCAGCGGAAATCGAGTTCGAAGACGCGTTCGCATGGCGGCTGGGCGACCCGGGGCGCGGCGTGGCGACGATCATCCAGATGGTCGCATTGACGCGCTTCAACTGCATGGTCGGATCGACGGCGATCATGCGTCAGGCAGCGATTCAGATGCTCCACCATATTTCACATCGGCGGGTCGGCGGCGTCCGGCTGATCGAAGCGCCGCTGATGCGCAACGTCGCGGCCGACCTCGTGCTCGAAACGGAAGCGGCGTTGTGGCTGACGATGCGGGTCGCCGCCGCGCTCGACCGACCCGACGACGCGAACGAGCGCCTGTTCGTGCGATTGACGACCGCGCTCGGCAAATACTGGATCTGCAAGCGCGCGCCGCAGCACATCAACGAAGCGCAGGAATGTCTCGGCGGACTCGGCTACGTCGAAGAGCACATCATGCCGCGGCTGTATCGCGAAGCACCGGTGAATTCGATCTGGGAAGGCAGCGGCAACGTGCAGTGCGTCGATCTGTTGCGGGCGCTGTCGAAATCGCCGGAGACGGTCGACGTTCTCGTGGACGAACTCGCCGCTGCGATGGGATCGAACGCATCGTTCGACGCCGCGGCCTCGCGGCTGGCGAGCGATCTGCGCCGCGGCGAACCGGATGCATTCGAAGCGCGACTGCTGGCGGAGCGGATGGCGGTGTTGCTGCAGGCGAGCCTGTTGATTCGGCACGCTGGCGGCAAGGTGGCCGAAGCATTCGTCGAGGCGCGACTCGGCCCACGCAGCCTCACGTACGGCGCGCTGACGGATCGTGTCGCGGCCGCCGAACTGTTGGGCCGCATCGAATTGCCCTGACGGCGGACGCGCAGTAGATTGAGCCCCTTTGTCTAATCGGGAAGAGAGGGGAAAACCACGATGGCCATGAACGTCAAACCGGTGCCGACGCTCGACGACGAGGTCAACGAGATCCGCCTGGCAACCGCCGAGATCGTCAACAAACAAATCCTGCCGGTCGAAGACAAGCTGTGGGCCGCCTTCTCCGACAGCGCAAACGCGCCGAACGAAGCAGCCAAGCAGGCGAAGGAACTTCGCAACCAGGTTCAGGACGCCGTGAAGAAGGCGAAGTTGTGGGCGCCGCACCTGCCGCGCGAATTCGGCGGCATGGGGCTGAGCTTCATGCAGCACGCGTACATGAACGAAGTGTTGTCCTACAGCCCGGGGGCCGCGTCGCTGTTTGGCGTAGTCGCCCCGAACTCCGGCAACCAGAGCATCCTCGTCAAATACGGCACGCCGCAGCAGCACGAGAAGTGGCTGAAGCCGCTTACCGAAGGCCGCATGCAATCCGGCTTTTCGATGACCGAGCCTCACAATCCCGGATCGGATCCGCGATCGTTGACGACCAGGGCCGTGCTCGAAGGCGACGAGTGGGTGATCAACGGTCACAAGTGGTTCACTTCGAATGGTTACGCCGCCGACTTCTACATCGTCATGTGCCGCACGTCCGACCCGAACGATACCTCCGGCCGCAACGACAAGATGACCCAGATCATCGTGCCGCGGAAAACGAAGGGCGTGAACATCGTCCGCGGCGTACCGGTGTGGGGCCGGGCGTCGAGCCACTGCGAAATCATTTACGACAACGTGCGCGTACCGAAGGAGAACCAACTCGGGCGCACCGGCACGGGTCACCAGGCGGCGCAGGATCGCCTCGGCGCCGGCCGCGTCTATCACTGCATGAACTCGATCGGTTCGATGTGGCGTGCCTTCGACCTGATGGTGGAACGCGCGATGACGCGCGAAGTGCACGGCGGCGAGAAGCTCGAAGACAAGCAGTTCATCCAGGGCTTCATCGCCGATTCGTACATCGACATTCAGGCCGCGCGGCTGATGACGATTCATTGCGCAGAGAAGATGGAAAGCGGCGCCGATCCGCGCACCGATATTTCGGCGATCAAGATCTTCGTCCCCGAGATGTATCACCGCGTGGTCGACCGCGCGATTCAGGTTTGGGGGGCCGCCGGCGTCTCCGGCGATCTGCCGCTCGCCGGCATGTATCTCGGCGCGCGCACGCTGCGGATCGCCGACGGTCCGGACGAGGTGCACAAGATCCTCATCGCGAAGAACGTCCTGCGCCGCTACCACAGCGGCGAGAAATGGGATTTCGGTAACTGATGAATTGAGCCGGGCG
>DATJGR010000002.1:0-15670 GCA_035494855.1 Pseudomonadales bacterium
AGATTCCTGAGGGGACCGTCGACGTGCGTCGCCGCGTAGATCAACGACAACACGCCACCCATGCAATAGCCGATCACGGATACGTCGGGTTGGCCGGTAACCTGCCGCACCTTGTCGATACAGGTCGGGATGAAGTCCTGCGTGTAGTCTTCGAGCGTGAGACCCCGCTCTTCCGGCGCCGGCGGGTTCCAGTCGATGACGAACACGTCGAAGCCGCGCTTCAACAGGAACTCGTCCATGCTCTGCCCCGGCAGCAGGTCGAACACGAACGCCTTGTTGGTGGTAGCCATCACCATCAGCACGGGCACGCGGTACAACTCGTCCACCTGCGGCTTGTAGTGATACAGCTGCAGCGTGCCGCGCCCATACAGGGTCGTTTTCGGCGTGAGCCCGACCTTCGCCGGTCCCGATGTGGCGTACTGAAAACTTTTGACGCCGCGCTGGATCGCGCGCTCGACCATTCCCCGAACCCGCGCGCCGAGCGCGTCTTCTCCGTCTACTTGAGCATTCGTCATCGCGGTTTTTCTCCCTGCAGATATTCGACGGGCGGCTGGCGCGTGCGCGGCCGGCCGGAACTCGAGGCATCGGGAGGCGCGACCGGCGCAGAGCCGTCGAGCGACGCTTCGATGTGCGCGAGCCGGCGTTCGACGTCGGCGAGCTTCTCGGCAACACGAATGACGTCTTCGCGGGTCGGCATGTTCATCGCGGCGAGCCGGCGGCCCATCGCCTCCGACGTGGCCTGTTGCACCGCAAGCTGCATGCGCTGCATTTCCTGCATCAGGCGGCTGAACGATTCGGTGCCCATCACCTGATTGGCGACCGAATTGATGTTCCGCTCCCACTGCGTCACCAGTTCGCGAAACGCCGCTGCCGGATCGGGCGGACTGTCCTTCGCCATCGTCGTGCCTCTTTTCGAACCCCGGGTGTCGAACATACTCCTCCGCGCGCGCGGGATCATGTCCTTCGGAGGCGCGAACGAGCGCCCCACACGCGCTGCCCGGCGCGCAATTCACCGCGTCGTCGATGATCGGCGCGATCGCGCTGGCGGGCATCATCGTGCGCAACTCGATTCATGACGCCAGACGTGCAGCAGGCGTATGTTTGACCAAGCAACGAACGGAGAACCTCATGCGCGCGGCAGTCGTTCGTGAACACGGGTCGTTGGACAACATCCTGCTCGAGGACGATTTCCCTGAACCCGTGCTGCAGCCCGACTGGGTGCGAATAGCGGTGCGCGCGTGTTCGATCAACTACCACGACATCTTCAGCCGCCGTGGCATGCCCGGCATCAAGCTGCCGTTGCCGCTCGTCATCGGTTCCGATATCGCGGGCGACGTGGTCGAGATCGGTGCCGGCGTCACCACCGCGGCGGTCGGCGACCGCGTCCTGATCGACCCGCTGCTGCCGGCGGTCGGTCTGATCGGCGAGCGCTACAACGGCGGCCGCGCCGAGTTCTGCGCGGCGCATGCGTCGCAGTTGGTGCCGATTCCGGGCGGCGTGAGCTACAACGTGGCCGCCAGCATTCCGCTCGCGTACGCAACCGCGCATCGCATGATGGTGACCCGCGGAGCCGTCAAGGCCAACGACACCGTGCTGGTGCTCGGCGCCAGCGGCGGCGTCGGTACGGCCTGCGTGCTGCTCGCAAAGCTGGTCGGCGCAACGGTCATCGCCTGCGCATCGAGCGCCGCCAAGCTCGAACGCCTTGCAGCGCTCGGCGCCACTCACGGCATCGACTACGTGAAGCAGAACATGCGCGACGCCGTGTGGAATCTCGTCGGCAAACCGCGCATCAGCGGCAGCGGCGGCGTAGACCTCGTCGTCAACTGTACCGGCGGCAATACCTGGCTCGATTCGACGCGCTGCATGAGCGTCGGCGCGCGGCTCGTCACGTGCGGCGCGACCGCAGGGTTCGACGAACAGATAGACGTTCGCTACGTCTGGACGTTCGAGCACACGCTGCTCGGTTCCAACGGCTGGCGGCGCAGCGACATCACGACGCTGCTCGAACACGCCGCGGCCGGCACGCTCGTGCCGGTCGTCGATCGCGTGATGCCGCTCGCCGAGGTCCGCGAGGCTGAGCGGCTGATGGAGGATCGCGAAGTGTTCGGCAAGATCGTGCTGGTGCCGTGACCGTGGCGCGCAACCTGGGCGCGACGCTCAGCGGCGGCAGCGACAAGACCGCGCTGATCGAAGTCACCGACGGCGCACCGACGAGAGCCTACAGCTTCGACGAACTGGATCGGCGGACTCGAGGTTTTGCCGCGCAGCTCGACGTCCGGCGCGGCGAGCGCATCGGCGTGCTCGCCGCCAACTCGGCCGCATACGTCGCGGCCCTCTTCGGCATCATGCGCGCCGGTGCCGTCGCCGTGCCGATCAATACGCGCTTTCCGGACACACTCGTCGAATACGTGATCGACGACGCCGCGCTCACGCACGTGTTCGCCGACGCCGCGAACATTTCGCGACTGAAGCCGGACCGACATCCGGTACCGCTCGCGCTTGCGCCACCGGGCGAATTCGACACGACCCTACCGGCCGACGCCGAAACCGGCATCGTGCTCTACACGTCGGGCTCGACCGGACAACCGAAGGGCGTCGAGCTCTCGCACGAAAGTCAGTGGGTCATGGTGGAGCGGATGCGCGATCGCGTCGCCGGGGTCACCGGCATCGTCGCGGCGCCGCTCTATCACATGAACGGACTCTTGTTTCTGATGATGCTGCTCGCGGGGCGCGGCTCGGTCGTGTTGCTGCCGCGCTTCGACGCGCGACGATATCTCGAGGCGGTGCACGATCATCGCGTCAACATGATCACCGGCGTGCCGACAATGCTGTCGTTGATGGCGCGCGAGGTGGATCTGCTCGGTAGGCTCGATCTCAGCTGCGTATACGCCGTCCAGATCGGCTCGGCACCGCTGTCGGAAACGGTGATCGAACAGGTTGCGCGGCTGTTTCCGAACGCGCGCCTCAGCAACGGCTACGGCACCACCGAGGCCGGCGCTGGGATGTTCGGACCGCACCCTGACGGCCTCGTGGTACCCCCGGTCTCGCTCGGTTACCCGCAGCCGCACGTCGCCGTGCGTCTCGTCGGCGGCGCCAGTCCCGACGAAGGTGTGCTCGAAGTCAAAACGCCGGCGGCGATGACGCGCTATCTCAATCAGCCGGAAAAGACCGCGGCAAAACGCTCCGCCGACGGTTGGATCAATACCGGCGATATCATGCGCCGCGACCGCGACGGCTTCTTCTACTTCGTCGGCCGCGACGACGACATGTTCAAATGCGGCGGCGAAAACATCTATCCCGGCGAAGTCGAGCGGGTACTCGAACGCGATCCGCGCATCGCCGAGTGTTGCGTCGTGCCGGTACCGGACGAGGTGCGCGGCCAGATGCCGGTCGCATTCGTCGTGCCGGTGGCCGACGCGTCGCTCGACGAAGACGCAGTCAAACAGGTGGCGCTCGCGGGAGCGCCGGCGTACATGCACCCGCGCCGCGTGTTCTTCCTCGACCGGATGCCGCTCGCCGGCACCAACAAGATCGATCGGCACCACCTCGCGGCGCGCGCCGAGGAACTGACCTCGCGTTAGCCGGCCGCTTCAACCCGCCTGGGTGCCGAACGTGCCGCGACCGACCGCGACCAGTTTGTCGCGATCGTCGAAGACGTCGACATCGACGACGCCGACGGTTCGCCCGACCCGACGCACCCTCGCCACGGCCTTGAGTCCCGTATTCGTCGCAGGACGCAAGTAGTCGGTCGAGAAGTGGATGGTCGGCACGCCGTGCCCGAGCAGCATGACCACCGCGAAGCACCCCGCCGTGTCGATCAGCGCCGCGATCGGCCCGCCGTGAAATTGGCCCGTGCCGGCGCCGCGTTCGAATTCCGGACGCAGCGCCATGCGCACGGTCAGCGTCTCCGCGTGCGGGTCAGCTGACTCGATCTGCATGCCGGTGCCGCGAATGAACGGCGAGGCGTCCATGAAACGTTGCAGCTCTTCTCTCGACAGAAAATCGGGCACCGCCTCTCCTCCCGGCTACTCTGCGCGCGACATGGAGTGAACCGCGCGGATCATCGCCAGTCGTTCTCGCCGGGCCGGTCCATCTTCGGATGCTGGCTCGGCTCGGGCGGCGCATCGGAGCGCGTCCAGAACCAGCCTGTGTGGCCGTTGTCTTTCTGGCGCAGGCGCACGCTGGCCGGATCGAGTGTTGGAATCAGCCGCGCGTTGATTCCGTAGATCTGCGGCGGGTTCATCTTGATCGCTTCCATGTGCGTCACACAGCCGCATTCCTTGCAGCGATGAAACGCCAGATCGCGGTCGCCCCAGACGTAGGTGTCGGTCGCGTCTTCGCCGCTGACGATCTTCACTTTCCCCGCGGCCGGGTAGGACCAGATGCCGCCGTAGCGGCGGCAGACCGTGCAGTTGCAGTCGAGCACCCAGTCGGGCAGTTCGGAGATCTCGAAGCGGACGGCGGTGCAGTGGCAGGCGGCTCGGACCATGGCGATGACCTTCCGTGGGACGGCTGGTCATTGTACCCGGCATGCGACGGTCAGCCCGCCACGGCGGCTTCGCATTCGCAAAACGAAGTACAGTATCCCGGTATCAGCATGTGGCGATGTGCAGATGGAAACACGCGAACACACGTCCGAACTCGGCGAGTGGCAGACGTTTCAACGCGCTGCGGATCCGCGCCTGCGCGCCTGCGTTCACGGATATTTCGCGAGCTCGAGCCACCTTCGCGTGCCGGTTCAGGAGCAGCATCTGCCGTCCGCCGAAGTGCCGCTGCTGCTGAATTTCGGCGCGCCGCATCGACGTCTGGACACCGAAAGCTCAGATGAATGGACGACGCGTGACGGCGCCTGGGTGGTCGGGCTGCATACCCGACACCAGGTCACGCGAGCGAGCGGCGAGCGACACTTCATGGTGGTCCGCTTCACGCCGATCGGCGCGCATCTGTTTCTCGGCTTGCCGATGCATCTGATTGCGAACGAGGCAATCGATCTCGAAGCGATCGATCCGGGACTTGCGCGTACGCTCATGAATCGGGCGCAGGCCGCGCGAACCTGGACCGACCGGTTTGCCGCGATGGAATCGCTGATCGCCGAGCGCATAGCCGATGCAGAGACATCCAGCCCGGTCGCCGTCGTCTGGCGCCAGCTCGCGGCCGCCGACGGCCGCATCGCGCTCGGTTCACTCGCCCGCGAACTCGATTGCAGCCATCGCACGTTGATTGCGAGATTCCGGACGTGCGTCGGGTTGCCGCCGAAAACGATCGCCCGGCTGCTGCGCTTCAATCGCGTCATGCGCGCAATCGACCGATCGAGCCCCACGCGCACCAACGAAGTCGTTGGCAAGCCGTACATCGAGTCCACACACGCCGACGGTCGAGGCGCACGTGCGATCCGCTGGGCCGACATCGCAACCGACTGCGGATACTTCGATCAGGCGCATCTCATCAAGGATTTCCGCGAGTTCGCCGGCAACACACCCGAGGCGTTCCTGCGCGGCGTCTCCGACGTGGTTTGAGCAGCCACCGCGGATCAGATCGTTCCCGCGAGAGGCGATCAAATAATTCCAATACGCGGCACCTCTGCCGGCTGTTTGATGGCGACGACGAAACGAGGAGCCACAGCGATGCAATCCCCACCGATCAGCCAGGCCGAGATCGACGCGCGAATCAGTCCCCACATCGACGAACTGCTCGCATTGTGGTGGGCCGAACAAGGTGCGTCGAAGCCGAACGACCTCGAACTCATTGCGTCCGCGATCCCGTTCCCACGCGAACAACCGATTCGCGTGCTCGATCTGTGTTGCGGCCCCGGCGACGTGGGTCGCGCCATACGAAAGACGTACCCGAACGCGCAGATCGATGGCGTCGACCGAGACCCGTTCTTCACGTCGATCTGCAGAGCAGCCAATCAGCGTGAACGCATCCCCGGACAGCTGGTCGTCAGCGACCTGCAGAACGCCGGCTGGCTCGACGCGTTGTCGGGTGACTACCACGTCGTCGCAACGGTGAACGCGCTGCACTGGTTCGACACCGAGCGAGCGGGGCAACTCGTGGACGACGTGAACGGGATGCTGCGGGACGGCGGAGTGTTCCTCGTCGCGGAGCCCACGGTTGCGGAGACACCGTTCGCCGCCGGCTTCGACGCTTGGAAGGCGAAGCAGCCACCGCGCTACTCGCAGGAGAACTGGCAACGGTTCTGGTCGCGTGCCAACGCAATCCTCGGCTACGACCACGTCGCGCTGTGGGGTCCTCGCGACGACACCCGCATCGGCGACGACCTCTCCGTTGCGGGCTGGGTCGACCTTCTGCAGCGCGCCGGTTTCGAGCAGGTCGACGTGTTGCTGCGAGATGCCGACCAGGTGGTGCTCGGCGCGGCGAAAGCGGGCTGATTCAGAACGTCCGCGCCCCGGGTACGTCGGCGACGGGGCCAGCGTCGCCCGGTAATCGGTTCGTCATGGCTGCTTCGTGCAGGACATCGCTGCGGCACCGTGGCCCCACGTGATCTTCGCTTCGCCGGCGTGTTCCCACAGCGTCTCGTTGCGGCCGGCATACTTCGCGCCGCTGGCGCTCGGCTGGAGGAACATCAGCGAAACGCTGTCGCCGCGCTCCGCGACGAGCGTCGGCGGATCGGTGGCGAAATAGTTGGCGACCACTTCGTTGGCCCGACTGCCGTTGCAGACGTAAGTGACCGGACCGGTCGCAGGGAGCAGACGATACAACGCCTGCAGTTCGGCGATGCGGCGTCGGTATGCGTTCTCCACGCACGCGCGCGCCGGGTCGCTCTTCGCACACTCGTCGCGCCCTTTGATCCATCCGCGCTGTTCGGCTCTCAGGGTCGGCGGCTGTTGCGTGGCGGCAACTTTGAGCGCCTCGCCGTAGACGGCCGCCAGCTTGCGATCGAGCGCGGAGAGTCCCGCGTCGTTGCAGACCATCGCTTCGATGCTCCCGGCGACGACGTTTGCGCAGCTGTACGACGGGCCTGGTGGTATTGCGTCGGCAGCTGCGGCCGCGTTGCACGCGAGCCACAACGCAAACGCGGATCCGCTCGGAAGCGAGGTCAGCCAACGCATTGCAACGTACGTCCTTACCAGAGGAATGAAGGCGCAATCATACTCGCGCTGGAAGCGTCGACACCGCAGCGGAACTGCACTCTGGCAGAATGTCCGCCGGTCGCTGAAGGAGGAAAGCCATGGCAAGTCGATTGAAGATTCTTGGCGTGCATGGGCTCGGCGATCACCGCAACTCGACGTGGAAGGCCGACTGGGAGCAAACGATTGGTTCGGTCTTTCCCGGTCAACCCGACATTGCTCTGGATTTCGAGTTCATCACCTATGACCCGATCTTCGAAAAGGAACAGATCACCGCCTGGGATACTGCCGAAGCGCTCTGGAAACTCACTTCGAGCGCAGTGACATCGACGTTTCGTCGCGACAAAGGGCTCGTCAGCAGCGTCTCGGACCGCGTGCGCTGGACGGCCGGTTATGTGGTGGCGTGGGTGGAGGAGGACAGCTTCAAGCAAGCGACCCGCAAACTGGTGCTCGATGCGTTGCGCGACTACAAACCGGATCTGTTGCTCGGCCACAGTCTCGGATCGCTCGTCACGTTCAACGCCATCACTCACCACCAGGCACTCGACGACGAAGCGGTCCGCAGCGTGATGGCGGAAATGCGCTACATCACTCTCGGTTCCCAGATCGCAAACCCCTTCGTCGTGCGCAACCTCACCACCGGTCGCGTGACCGTGCCCGCCGTGAAGTTCTGGTACCACCTCTTCAACAAGCACGACGACGTCTTCACGGCGCCGATTCGAATCCTCGACCAGGACAACTTCAGGCAGGTGGAGACACCGTTCGACAACGAAGGATTCGGCGATCACTCGGCCGAGAGTTATCTCTCTCACCGCGCCACGGTCGGCAACGTGTGGCGACCGATCGCAGAAGAGACGCTCGCCCCCCCGAAGGCGAAAGCGTTCGGCGCCATGGCGACCTCCCGGACCGCACCGCGACCTCCGAGCGTGAATCGACGCCGCAAGTACAAGGCGTTGCTCGTGGGTATCAACGACTATCCGGATCCGGCGAACCGTCTCGAAGGCTGCGTGAACGACGTGTTCCGCATGAGCGAGGTGCTGCAGGAATGCGGGTTTCCCGTGGACAGTATTCGCGTGTGCCTGAACGAGCGCGCGACGGCACACGGCATCCTGGACCGACTGGAGTGGCTGCTGGACGACCCTCGATCAGGCGATGAAATCGTCTTCTTCTACAGCGGTCACGGCGCGCAGATTCCCGAGTACGGCGAAGACAACGAGCCGGACCGCAACACCGAGACGCTCGTTCCTTTCGACTTCGATTGGACGCCGGAGCACGCGATCACCGACGACCGCATCTATTCGCTCTATAGCCAGCTTCCGTTCGATACGCGTCTCGCAATGATCTTCGATTGTTGCCATTCAGGCGGCGTACATCGCGCCGGAATGCCGCGGCCGAAAGGAATCAACCCGCCGGACGACATCCGGCATCGCGAGATCGAATGGCGGCCGGAAATCGGCATGTGGGTAGAACGCGGATTCAAGCCGCTGAACAAAGGTTTCGCGCACCTCGGGAAAGGCAAGGAATCGGCGCGCCGCGCCAAAGAGACCGACCAACTGTTCTTCGGTTCGAACGGCGCGACGTCGCGGCTCGGTCGCGCGTCGCCTCTGCGCGGCATGTCCGCAAAACGCTACGGTGAGATGAAGGACGAGAAAGGGAACTCACGCTTCGGTCCGTACCTGCCGCTGATTCTCGAAGCGTGCAACGAAGACGAGTCCTCATACGAATACAAACACGGCGTCACCAGCTTCGGTGCATTCACGTTCGCGCTGTCCAAGATTCTTCGCACCAAACGAAACATCACGTTCAGCGCGCTCATCGACCATACCCGAAACCAGCTGGCCGATCTCAAGTACGCACAGACGCCGCAGATCCTCGGGCCCCGCGCGATCGTTCACGCGCAGGTGCCGTGGATGACCACTCCATCAGCGACCAAGAAAGCTAAACAGCGTCCTCGGCGCACATCCGCGAAAACAAAGCGGAACACCGCGCCAACCAAGCGCACCAAGGCGAAGGCGCAATAGCGGGGGAAGTCACCATGGCCAGAGCCAAAATAACGCCAAGGAAACCGAAGGCGAAACAACCCAGGACGGCGGGCAGGCCGACGGCCATCGAGGCTTCGTCGAGCGCGATCGATCCGAAGGCGAAGGCGCTCGTACAGTCCGAGCCGCCGCGCGACAACGATCCGAAGAACCTCGATCCGATGTTCCAGCAACGTCTGACGGCTGCGCTCGACGATCTCGACGCGCGCCGAACGCCGTTCGCGCTCGTCGAAGGCTTTCGTACCGTAGAACGACAGCAGTGGCTGTACGGGTCCGGCCGACCCAACGAACAACCGTACGGCCGGGAAGGTGCGATCGTCACGTATCGCGACGGCGTCAAGGCGCTCTCGAACCATCAGGGCACGGGTCAACCGGGAACCGGTCGCGGAGCCGACTGCTATCCGATTCGCAACGCGAAGGTGTTCATTCCACCATCCACGCATCGCCTATGGGACGAGTACGCGGCAGCGCTCGAACGTCAGGGACTCACCGCCGGCCATCGCTGGACGAAGCTCAAGGATTCTCCGCACGCCGAAATGCAGGTGACGACGAAGGAACGCTCGATCGAATTCATTCGAGCGATCGCACTTCCAAAAAAGGTTTCGCGCGCAAAAAAACCGATGGCGCGTCGCGCGAGAAGCTTGGCCGATGGCGTTCCGGTTCCCGCTGCTCCGACCGCTCTCGAGGACAAAACCGCGCAAGCGCTGGTCGCCGGTTCCAGCCTGGTCATTGCCGACGACGGCATTTCTGCACAAACGAAGGAAGACCTCGTCAATTCGAACCTGTTGGCACAGTTCGCGGCCTCGAACGCTGCGGACCGCACCGACGTTCTCGCATGGTATTCCGCGTACTTCAGCGCGCTGCAACGCCTCGGTTGGGCGATGACCTCGAACGACTTCCGCCAGTTCAAACAAACGGGCACGACGCTCGAGGTTCACGAGGCCATCATGGCGGTTCTCGGCGCGGTGCTCGGACCCGCCGCTTCGGCGGTGGTGATCGTGAAGTCCGTCTTCGACGGGCTGGCGAAGGTCGCCAGCAGCAACGGCTGGTTGAAGCTGTTCGACCAACAGGCAGCCAAAGAAGAAGTGGCGCATTTTCAGGTTGCGACCGCGCAGTCCAAGGCGAACGGTCTCGTCGATCTCGGCCTGCTCGCGTTCAGCGTCGAGGCGGACCAGAAGATTACGCAAGTGCTGTTCTTCAAGCTGAAGAAGAGCAAAGCGAAGCTTCGCTACGCGGGTGGAACCGCAACCATTGAGGAGCAGGTACTGGGCACCGTTCGGGACGCGATGCGCAAAAAGTTGCAGAGCGTTGCCGAGCAGTTCATCGAGTCGATCGCAATACCGCCCCCGGGATGATACCGCTCAGCCGCGTCATGCGTACCGCCAAACGGCGATTCGCTCCAGTAGCCAACGGCTCACATGAGGGGCGATTTCAGACCCCCTTACAGCGCAGGCTTCGCCACACCGATTCGTGGCCGAGCCGGCGGCAGATGCGCGCGCCGAAGTTGCCGGTTCCCCCAACGACCACCACTCGCGCGCTCATCCGATCTGTTGCATCACTTTGGTGGTCTCATGGATTGAGTTTCACGTTTCTCATTCGGCGGCCGCAACTCCCCAACTGAGGGGCTATGATTCGCCGGCCGGGCGGCAGGCTCGTCACAACCACGTTCAGCATGAATCACGTCGAAGGTAAACGAATCGCCCAGGCGATGCTGTTCGCAGTCGCTGCGCTCGTGGCGCACACGAGCGCAGCGAAGTGCGATCCCAAACCCGGCCTCACCCACTTCTATTCAGACGGCTGGGGCATCGAGCTGAACAACCAGCGCATGCAGCACGACACGGCGATCAATCGCGCCAACGTGAGCCGACTGAAGCTCGCGTGGGCGTACGGCTTTTCCAACATGAAGCCGCGCTCGTGGCCGCTGGTTAGCGAAGACACGATCTTCATCGGCGATTCCGGGCTCGGCGTTGTGGCGCTGGACCGCGCGACCGGGTGCACGCGTTGGGTTCACAAACAGGGCGGCGAGATCGGCAGCGCGATCCTGCACGCGAAGATCGGCGAGCGCGACGCGCTGCTGTATCTGCACCGCACCGAGGGTCTCTACGCCATCGACGCGCTGACCGGCGCCGAGATCTGGCACGCGCACGCCGCCGAAGCCGTGGCGCCGTTCTATTCCGGCACGCCGGTGGTCCACGACGGCGTGGCGTACGTCCCGCTGTCTTCGATCGAAGTGGGCCTTGCGATGATTCCGTTCTACGGCTGCTGCACCACGCGCGGCGGCATGTCCGCGTTCGACGTGCAGACCGGAAAAGAACTGTGGTATCGCCCCACGATAGAGGAACCGGCACAGAAGACCGGCACCCGCTGGTTCTTCGTCGGGCAATACGCACCGAGCGGCGCACCCGTGTGGGGCGCGCCGATGCTCGACCCCGAGCGCGGCCTGGTGTTCTTCGGCACCGGCGAGAACTACAGCCGACCGACCACGGACACGAGCGATGCGATCTTCGCCGTGGACGCGAAAACCGGCGCGAGACGCTGGGTTCACCAGTTCACCGAAGGGGATGCGTACAACACCGCTTGCGACATTCCCGGCGGCCTGCCCAATTGCCCAGAGCCGCGCGGACCGGACTTCGATTTCGGCGCACCGCCTATTTTGTTGAACGACGCTAACGGGCGCGCGCTGCTGATCGTGGGACAGAAGTCCGGTGACATCTACGCGCTGAACCCCGGCGACGGGGCCATCGTGTGGCAGCGGCGCATCGGCCGCGGCGGTGCGCTGGGCGGCGCGCATTGGGGGTTGGCCGCGAACGAACAGAAGGGGCTGCTGTTCGTACCGATCAGCGACATCGAGACGTGGAGCGACGAATCGATTCCTCCCGCAACCGGCCTGCACGCGATCGATACTGCGACAGGGGCCACCCGTTGGGAACACCCGCGCGTCAACCGCTGCCCGGACCGCAACTGCTTCGGCGGGTTGTCTTCTGCGATCGTCGCGACGCCGGAGCTGGTCGTTGCGGGCAGTCTTGACGGCTTCCTCGAAATCTACGATGCGGATACCGGCGCCACGCTGTGGAGCAACGACAGCTGGAAGCCGTTCGAGACGGCCAACGGAATGAAGGCATCAGGCGGCGCGTACGACGCGCACGGACCGATGGTGGCGGGCGATCAGGTGATCGTCTCGTCCGGCTACGGCAGCTTCGGTCAGAAGGAAGGCAACGTCTTGCTGGTATATCAGCTCGAAGGGGAGACCGCGCCATGACACGGCCGTTGGAAGATCGACTCGCCGGCCGCGGCCGACGCCTCGTTGCAACGCTGATCGACATGGTGCTGGTGCCGGCGCTGACGGTGCTGCTGGTCATGATCACAGGCGTGATGGAGGACGCGGAGGACTATCGCGACTCGATGTGGATGCTGAACGTGTTTCTGCTGGCCGTGCTGAGTTATCTGATTCTCAACGGGTATTGGTTGTTCACGCGCGGGCAGACGGTCGGGAAGCGGCTGATGGGGGTTGCGATCGTGGCGTCACCGTCGGGTGAGCGGGCAGCGTTCTGGAAGCTTGTCTGTATTCGGGCGCTGTTTTTCCCGTTGTTGTTTGTGGTGATCAGCCCGGTGCTGATGTTGTTGCCGATCGTCGATCAGGGGTTCGTGTTCAGGAAGAATCGGCGGTGTGTGCACGATCTCGCGGCGGGCACTTCGGTGGTGAAGGTCTGATCGGCGCCGTGCCGTCGTACTCATTCGCGACGCTGGATGATCAGCATCGCCACCACGCAGGTGACAGAAACACGCGGCACACGATCGGGGTCGCAGTCGCCTGTCAGCCCATCGCCCAGCCTGCGTCGCGCGCGATCACGATCGCCCTCGCCCGCGTGTCGACGCCGAGCTTGTCGAAGATGTTCGTGATGTGATTGCGCACGGTCCGCCCGCTGATGTTCAGCGCGGCGGCGATCTCGTCATTGCTCAATCCGCGCGCGATGTGTTCGAGCACCGTCCGTTCGCGCGCGGTCAGTGAGGCGAGCGCCACGTTGCAAGCCGACGTTGCGGCGGCCGCCTGCTTAGGCCCGAGAAACTCGTCGACGATTTCGCAGAAACGCGCCCAAGCCGGCTCGTTGGCGAGCAAAAGATGATTCGGGCTGTCGAGCTCGACGAAGCGCGCGCCGGGAATGGCCGCCGCGATCTCGCGGCCTTGACCGAAGCGGATCGCCGCATCCTTGCGCGCGTGCACGACCAGCGTCGGAACGGCGATTTCCGTGAGCCGCGCGCGGACGTCGACTTCGCCGCCGGCATCGAGCAGCCGCTTGGCAATCTCGGGCTTGCTGGTGATGCGCAGCAGGTCGGAAAACCACGCCCGCTGCTCGTCGGTGCCTTGCGGAAGGTAGATCGACGCGAAGACGTCGCGAAACGCCGCGTTTTCCCACGACCAGCCGCTCGGAATCAGATCGAACAGCGCGCGCGCTCGCGCGGCCGTCTCCGCATCGCGCAGCGCACCGAGCGCCGACGTGCCGTACAGAATGAGATGCGAGACGCGCCTGGGGTGGCGCCGCGCGTATTCGATCGCGATCGGTCCGCCCATCGAAATGCCGAGCAGCGCAAACCGCTCGACGCCGGCCGCATCGACCACCGTCTCGAGATCGGCCACGTGCGCGTCGAGCGTGAATTCGGGAACGGTCCAGTCCGACAACCCGCAACCGCGCGCATCGAGCCGCAGCAGGCGGCGACCGGTCGAGAAGAATTCGAACCAATGTCGCCAGACCGGACTCTGCCAGTCGAACTCGAGATGCGACAACCAGTTCGGCGCCTTCACCACCGGATCGCCAGCACCCGATTCGGCGTACGCGATGCGCACGCCGTCGGGGCTCTTCGTGAAGCGGATCGTCTGATCCATCGGCGGCTCGTCGACTGTCGATCGAAGATACGGCAGACGATCTGCGCCGCTCAGTCCGCCGTGCCGGGATCGATGGTACATCGAACCCTCGAGATGCGATTGGCCGGAAAGCCGCCCGCGGCGGCGTGCTCGCGGATCGAGGCCTCGTCGTCGGCGCGATAGATGCAATAGATCCTGTCGCCGGTGACGTAACTCTCGATCCACTGGATCTTCGGACTCATCACGCGCAGCACGCTGCACGACTTCGCGGAGATCGCCTGCAGTTCCGCGTCGGACAGCCTGCCCGCGTTCGGAATGTCGCGTTCGATGACGTACTTCGACATGGCCACTGCTACGGTACCTGCGGGTTGAACGGTGCGAACACGCCGTCCGGGTTGTACTTCCACACCCAGGCGTGCAGCGTCCAAAGACCGAAGTCATCGTTCGGATCCCACTCGTCGAATTTTCCGACGAAGCCGCCCGGCATGTTGTTCGACTGATCGAGCGGAATCGCGTACTCGACCGCGACGAGCTGAAGCGCACCGCCGCACGGATCGTCCGTGTAGACGAGCAACTCCGGATGTTCGAGGTCGAAACGCGCGTCGACGAGGTCTTGCCTCATGTAGTGGTGACCCATGTGCGGAAGGAATACGCCGATGTCGACGTACTGCTCCGCGATCGCCTGCGATACGTCCTGGAACCGTGCGGTCGCCGTGACGACATCGGCGAGTTGCAGGATCGTCTGCGCGGGGAGATTGGCGAAGGTCGACGGCGGCAGTGACGACGGCGGCGAATCGCTTTGGGAACCGCCGTGGCCGAAGGCGGGTGCGTTGACGAGCACCGCACCGAGCGCCAGCGCCGCAAGAAAGAAACGTGTGTTCATGATTTACCTCTGGATTGTTGGTAGGAAGAACGCACGCGCATTGTTTGCAGCGGTGAATCGCGCCGCATGAGGCGAGGGACTCAACTTGGAACGATGCGAAATAGGACCTCGGTCCTATGCCGGCGTGTTCCAACCACACGCTTCCGTGGACGCGTGCACCGTGATCGGGGTCAGCGGTGTTCACGCCGACGTTGGAGTTGCTGAGCCGAATCGCACACGCGATCGACTACGGTCCTTTCAACAAACGCGCTCATTCAACCGACCAGCGGACGTTCGCTTCCCTTTCATTTACCTTATCCACCTTGTCGGTGGGGGGAACTTGGGGAGGGGCCGATGAGTGGGGACGGTATTCGCTGGGGGTTTTCGCGGCGTGGCTTTGTATTGAGCATGGGCGCAGCCGCTGCCGGTAGTTTCGTGCCACGCGCCTTTGCCGCGGACTCAGCCGCGATTGCACCACAGCCATACTTTGCAGCCGTCAATCGCGCGGTCGATTCGATGTCGAAGCTCGGCGCGCCGCTGCTGTCCACAGACGCGCAACGCATCGCGGCGCTGGCCCAGACCAACGACGCCGCCGCAGTGGCCGAAGCGGAAACTATTCTCGACAAGTACACACTCGCGCGCCTCGAGGTCGATGCCACCGGTGTCGGTCGCGTACTTCCAGGCGGCGCGGAGCCGATGCTCATCGAGCAAGGCTGGCGCCTCTTTCTCGTGCGCATCGCGAATCCGGCCGGCCGCGCAGACCGCATCAATTTCTCCAACGGGTTGTTCGCGCGCACGCCGGGACGGATGTCGATCGGTG
>DATJGR010000003.1:0-6846 GCA_035494855.1 Pseudomonadales bacterium
CGCGCTCGCGCACCGCGACCGGACCGGCGAAGGTCAATTCATCGACATGGCCCAGGCCGAGGCGGCGCTGCACTTCCTGGCGCCGGCTGCGCTGGCCTATCTCGAAGCGAAACGCGCGCCGGAAGCGCACGGCAATCGCGACCCGTCGATGGCGCCGCACGGTGTGTATCCGACGCAAGGCACCGACCGATGGGTGGCTATCGCGGTACGCGACGATGATGAATGGAAACGCCTGTGTCGCGTGGCGCGGCTCGATGAACTGGCTGAGGATGCGACGCTGACGACTGTGGCCGGCCGCAAGCACGCAGAGGACCGCGTCGATGCCGCGTTGGCGGAGTGGACACGCAAGCGCGCCGCGCACCAGATCGAAGCAGAGTTGCAAAGCGCCGGCGTCGCGGCACACGCGCTGCTCGATACGCACGAACTGGCGGGCGACGCGCAGCTCGCGTCGCGCGGCTTCATCCGCCGCATCGCGCATCCGCAATTCGGTATGACGGCCATCGAAGGCAGCAGAGTGGTGATGTCGCGTTCAGAGGCGGTACAGCCGACGCTGGCAGTGAGCTATGGCTCGCACAATCAGCTCGTGCTCGGCGATATCCTCGGCTACTCGGCGGAGCGCGTTGCGCAGCTGACGGCAAAGGGGGCCCTTCAATGAACGTTGCAGCCGAGCCGCACCGGTTGCTTCGATGCGTTGCCGTAGTGATTTGGTTCGCGGTGACTACGCACGCCGACGCGGCGCCCGATACCGTGTGGCTCGACGATTCGACGGCCGTGCACGAGTTCGTCGACGGTGTAATGGCGTCGCAGATCGCGGCCGGTCGGGTCGTCGGCGCAACCGTCACGATCGTGCGCGACGGCGGCGTGGTGCTGTCGCAAGGCTACGGCGAAGCAGACCGGACGACGCACAGGATGGTCGCACCGGACACGCTGTTCCGGGTCGGCTCGGTGTCGAAAGTTTTCGTCTGGGTCGCCGTGATGCAGCAGGTGGCCGCGGGGCGGCTCGATCTCAACACCGACATCAATACCTATCTGAAGGATCTGCAGATTCCGGAGACGTTTCCGGAGCCGATCACGCTGACGCACCTGATGACGCACACCGCCGGTTTCGAAGACAAGCCGATCATCGGGCTGTTCGCGCGCGGCCCGCAGACCGTCGGCGATTTCCACACGAACCTGCAGACGATGATGCCGCGCCGCATTTGGATGCCGGGGCGGCACGCTGCGTATTCGAACTACGGCGCGGCGTTGGCCGCGCACCTGGTGGAAGTGGCGTCGGGGCAGAGCTGGGACGATTACGTCGACAGCCACATTCTCAAGCCGCTGCTGATGATCGATACGACCACCCGTCAACCGGTGCCGAAGGTGCTCGAAGACCATGTATCCAACGGGTACTGGTTGGAAGAAGGCCGGTACGTCGCGGCGCCGTTCGAGTTCGTGACCATTCCCCCCGCCGGATCCGTCAGCAGCTCCGGCGCCGACATGGGACGTTTCATGCTCGAACTGCTGGCGCACGGCGATACGCCTGCGATGGCCGCCACGACGCGCGCGTTATTGTTCGCCCCCGGCTACAAACACGATTCGCGCCTGAATCAGACGCGCTACGGCGTGTACGAACAGAACAGCCACGGACAGACGTTGATGGGTCACAACGGCGATACGCTGGCGTTTCACTCGATTCTGCTGCTGTGTCCCGACCTCAACCTCGGCATCTTCGCGTCGTACAACAACGAGCGCGGCGAGAAAGCGCGCGACGAACTGGTGCAGGCGATCCTCGATCGCGCGTTCGGCGTGCCGCAAGTGCATCCGAAGTCCGATCAGGCGATGAATCCAGAGCGCTATCGCGGCTGGTACACGAGCCTGCGCGCACCCGTCAGCGGTCACGACAAACTGCAGTCGTTGCTGCAGACGTTCGAAGTGAGTGTGGCCGGCGACGGCACGCTACTGGTGCATACCGAAGAAGGCGTCCGTCGGTTCGTGAAGATCGACGACGATCTGTTCGAGCAGGAAGACGGCCGCGAACGCATCGCGTTCGCAGGCGAAGGGCCGGTGGCCACGTCGCTGTTCGTCGACTCCGTGCCGCCCATCGACATGGCGCGCGTCGGCGCGCGGCTATCGCCGCGTGTGCAGGGCGGTTTCGTCCTCGCGGTGCTCGCCCTGTGCGTCGCGGTCTGGATCTTGTGGCCGATCTCGTGGCTCCGCCATCGTGGTCGCATTGCGGTAACCGGCGAAGCGCGAGCGACGCTCCTTGCCGCGCTGACATCCGCGCTGATCATCGGATTCTGCGTGGTGATCTCGAGAGCCGTGGCGGGTCCGCGCGACCTCATGTTCGGCTTGCCGGAAACGTTCAAGCAGGCGTTGTGGGTTCCGATCGCGCTGATTCCGTTGCTGTTGCTGCAGCTGGTTTACGCCTATGGTGCGTGGGTCGGACGTTTGTGGTGGGCATCGCGCAGGATTCACTACACGCTGGTCACGTTCGCCGCGATCGCATTCGTGGTGTGGACGTTCTACTGGCACCTGACGGCCGTCATCGTCGAAATCTGAACTGCAACTTCCGAAGCAGCAGGAGGTTGGGCATCGGATGAGCGCGCAGCTCGTCGCACTCAGGCAGACCATTCGCGAGGCAAAGTTCGCGGCCGAGGATGCGCGCGTGGTCGCGCTGGCGGCCGGATTGCGTCTTTCTGCGGCAGCGCGAGCGGCGATCGAAAGCGACGCCGCGCGGTTGGTCGAACAGGTGCGGGCACGGCGCGGCGAGCACAGCGTGCTCGACGTATTTCTCAAAGAGTTCGGGCTCGCTAACGAAGAGGGTGTGGCGTTGATGTGCCTCGCGGAAGCGCTGTTGCGGATTCCCGACGCTGCCACAGTCGATGCACTGATCGCCGACAAGATTCTGCCGGGCCGTTGGGGCGATCACATCGGCAATTCGGAATCGACGTTCGTCAATGCGTCGACGTGGGCACTGATGCTCACCGGTCGCGTCATCGCGTTCGACAACGCGTCGCGTTCGCCCGCGGACGTGCTCGGCCGGTTGATCAACCGCGCCGGGGAACCGGTTATACGCAACGCCATGCGCCGCGCGATGCGCATACTCGGCGGCGAGTTCGTACTGGGGCGAGACATCGACGAAGCGTTGCGACGCGGCGCATCCGAGCACGGCGCCGACGGTGTGTTCTCCTTCGACATGCTCGGCGAGGGCGCGCGCACGGAGGACGACGCGAAGCGCTATTTCGCGGCGTACGCCGCCGCGCTAGAACGCGTGGGCGGCTTGGCCAAGGGGCTCGGCACACGCGCGGGCTCCGGCGTGTCGGTGAAACTTTCGGCGCTGCATCCGCGCTACGAGTTCGCGCAGCGCGGGCGGGTGTTCGAGGAACTGTATCCACGCTTGCTGGAGCTCGCACGACGTGCCGCGCAGTGGAACGTAGGACTGTCGATCGACGCGGAGGAAGCAGATCGCCTGGAGCTGTCGCTCGATCTCTACGGGCGCCTTGCGCGTGCGCCCGAGCTGGCCCGTTGGGACGGGTTGGGACTGGTCGTGCAGGCGTACGGAAAGCGCGCGTTGCCGGTGCTCGACTGGTTGATCGAGCTGGCGCGCGATAACGGCCGCAGTTTCCAGGTGCGCCTGGTGAAGGGCGCGTATTGGGACGCCGAAATCAAGCGCGCACAGGAAACCGGCATGCCGGATTTCCCGGTATTCACGCAGAAGGCCAACACCGACGTAGCGTACCTCGCATGTGCCGAGCGATTGCTCGCAGCGGGGCCTGAGCTGTATCCGCAATTCGCAACCCACAACGCGCACACCGTTGCGGCGGTGCTCGCGATCGCGCGCGGCGCAGGCAAAACGAACGGTTTCGAGTTCCAACGTCTGCATGGGATGGGTGAACTGCTGTATCGCGTCGCGGCGCAGCAGTTTCGAGCGTTTCCTCGCGTGCGGGTATACGCGCCGGTCGGCGGCCATCGCGACCTGCTCGCGTATCTCGTACGCAGGTTGCTCGAGAACGGCGCCAACTCGAGTTTCGTGAACCGGTTTCTCGACGCTGCCACACCGCCGCGCGAGATCGTGCACGACCCGGTAACGCTGGTCGCGCGCGGCCCGCACCGGCATCCAAGAATTCGCTTGCCGGACGCACTGTATGGCACGGGTCGCCGCAACTCGCCGGGACTCGACCTGGCCGATGCAGAGCGCGTCGACGCGCTGGCCGACTCGATCGCGCTGAGTGCGCGAGGGCATTTCTTCGCGGCGTTCGGTAGCAGCAGCACGGCGCCGCAGTTGCCGGTTCGCAATCCCGCGAAGCGTCACGACGTCGTCGGCGAAGTGTGGTACGCGACGCCCGCCGACGTCGATGCCGCGGTCCGCATCGCGGCGGCGGCTCAGCCCGAGTGGGATCGCCTCGGCGGCGCGGAGCGCGCGCGATGTCTCGTCACGTTTTCCGATCGGCTCGATGCAGACCGCGATCTACTGATCGCGCTGCTGGTTCGGGAGGGCGGCAAGACTCTCCCCGACGCCATCGCTGAGGTGCGCGAAGCGATCGACTACTGTCGCTATTACGCCGGACTCGCGATCGAGCAGTTCGCAGAGCCGATGCGATTGCCGGGACCGACCGGTGAGGCGAACCAGCTCAGCCTGCACGGGCGCGGCGTTTTCGCATGCATCAGTCCGTGGAATTTCCCGCTTGCGATCTTCCTCGGTCAGATCACCGCCGCGCTCGCAGCCGGCAATACGGTGGTGGCAAAGCCCGCGGAACAGACGCCGCTCATCGGTGCGCGCGCGGTCGAACTCGCGGTGGAGTCGGGTTTACCGGCGGGCGTGGTGCAGTTGTTGCCGGGCGACGGCGCAGTGGGTGCGCGGCTCGTCAGTCATCCAGGGATCGCAGGCGTCGCGTTCACCGGCGGCACCGATACCGCGCGGTCCATCAACCGAGCGCTGGCTGCACGCGACGGTGCCATCTTGCCGTTGATCGCGGAGACCGGCGGACAAAACGCGATGTTCGTCGATTCCACCGCGTTGCTCGAACAGCTCACGGACGACGTGATGCGTTCTGCGTTCGGCAGCGCAGGCCAGCGCTGTTCCGCGCTGCGGCTGCTGCTGCTGCAGAACGACGTGGCGGACCGCGCCGTCGAGATGATCCGCGGCGCGATGCGAGAACTGCGCATCGGCGACCCGATGGAACTCGCAACCGACGTCGGTCCCTTGATCGAGGCGGAGGCGGTCACGAAGCTCAGGGAGTATGTGGCCGCGCAGCGCGAGGCCGGACATCCGGTCGATTCAGTTGATCTGCCGGCGGCATGCGCTGACGGTTCTTTCATGGCGCCGCACCTGATCGAGCTCGACGACTTCACTGGCCTCACCGAAGAGCACTTCGGCCCGGTGCTGCACGTGGCGCGATTCGAGGCGGAGGAACTCGATGCGACGATCGAAAAGGTACGCGGCCTCGGTTTCGGCCTGACGATGGGCATCCACAGCCGCATCGACTCGCGCTGGCAGCACATTTTCGAACGCTCGGCCGTCGGCAACACTTACGTCAATCGCAGCATCATCGGCGCGGTGGTGGGCGCGCAGCCGTTCGGGGGAGAGGGGCTCTCCGGCACCGGCCCGAAAGCCGGTGGTCCGCACTATCTGTTGCGCTTCGCCACCGAACGCGCGCTTTCGGTGAACACGATGGCCGGCGGCGGCAACATCGATCTGCTGCGAGGCTGATTCAGCTCACTTCTGCTCGAACGACGGCCCGGCGAACGTCCGCTCCGGCGGCGCACGGTTCTGTCCCGGCTTGGGTGCGAGCGCGGTCGGGCCGGCGGTGGCGCCGCCGTCTACCACGAGCGTGTGCCCGGTGATGAACTGCGACGCGTCGCTCGCGAGGAACAGTGCGGCGTTCGCGATGTCTTCGGGTTGGCCCGCGCGCGGGTACGGTTGGCCCTGCGCGAGCATCGCATCCACCGCCGCTTTGTTGCCGCCAGCGAATCCGTAAAGGATCGGCGTGGAGATGCCACCCGGTGCGATGCAGTTCACGCGGATGCGATCGCACGCGAACTCGAGCGCGGCGGAACGGGTCAGGTTCACGACGCCGGCCTTCGCTGCACTGTACGCGTGCAGGTTCGGATAGCCGTCGATGCCGGCGATCGACGCGGTGGAAATGATCGAACCGCCGCCCGCGGCGCGCATCGGCGCCACCGCGTACTTCATGCCGAGGAACACGCCGCGCAGACACACAGCCTGCGTGCGGTCCCAGTCTTCGACCGAGATACCTTCCAACGGCCCCACTGCGCCGCCGATCCCCGCGTTGTTGAACATGATGTCGAGCCTGCCGAAGGCTTTCGTCGCGCGCGCGACCAGCGCTGCAACGTCGGCCTCCACCGAAACGTCGGTGCGCTGAAACAGCGCCACGTTGCCGCTCTCCGACGCGAGCTTGGCCACTTCTTCGCCGGCCGCAGCGTTCAAGTCGGCGAGCACGACGTTCGCACCGTGTTGGGCGAACAGGATGGACGCGGCGCGGCCCATGCCACTGGCGCCGCCGGTGATGATCGCAACCTTGCCGTTCAAGTCGTACATCACAGCACTCCGTCCCAGGCGGCGCGTTCCGCTTCGAACGGTGCGCGTTCCAGCGCACTCGTGCGACCGAATATCATCGTGGCGCGGTCCTTTGCATCGTATGCAGTCCAGGGACCGATGCCGGAGTGGCTCGGATTGCCGCGTTGGGTGAACGCGAGCCACGCATCCATCATGTCGTGCGACAGCCGCTCGACCACCGGACCGGTGCCGGCGAACTTGTCCTGCGTCGGCGCATCGAGCGTGCCGAACATGAACGGCAGTTCGAGCGCGTGGCACGCACCGAGCGAACCGCGCCGCGCCGGCGA
>DATJGR010000004.1:0-4995 GCA_035494855.1 Pseudomonadales bacterium
CCAACAGTCGCGCCGCGCCGCCGACCAAGGCGGCCGACGTCGTCGCGACGGGCGACGTCGTCTGGCTCAAGCAGTTCAAGGAGGGCTGGACGCTTTCGCAGATGCCCGATATCCAGGCCACGCTGATCGCGATGAATCCCGCCAACGGCGCGGTCAAGGCGATAGTCGGTGGGTTCGACTTTTCCGCAAATCAGTTCAACCACGCGCTGCAGGCGTCGCGCCAGCCCGGATCCGGATTCAAACCGTTCGTATATTCCGCGGCGCTCGACCGCGGCGTTACGCCGGCGACGATCTTCATGGACGCGCCGCTCGTTTTCGAGGACGAGAACCTGGAAACGACGTATCGGCCGAAGAACGACGGTTCACGCTTCAACGGCCCTACGCGCCTGCGCGAAGCGTTGTATCGTTCGATCAACCTGGTATCCATTCGGGTGCTGATGGCCGTCGGGGCCGGACCGGTTGTCGACTATGTCAAACGATTCGGCTTCGACACCACCGACTTTCCACGCAACACGCAGCTGGCAATCGGTGGCGGAACGATGGGGGTCACCCCGATTCAAATGGTTCGCGCCTACGCGACGTTCGCAAACGGTGGCTATCTGGTCGAGCCCAACATCCTGAAGGAGGTGCGCAACCTCACCGGCGATACGATCTACAAAGCGCGTTACCCCGAGGTCTGCGCCGAGTGTCCGCAGCCGGTGGCGACGCCCGGGGCGGATCAGCCGCCGCCGGATGTTGCGACCGATACGAGCGGCCCGATTCCAGCCCCTCGCGTACTCGACGAAGGCAACGCCTTCATCATGAATTCGATGCTGCAGGACGTGATCCGCCGCGGCACCGCGATCCGGGCGAAGAGCCTCAACCGCAACGACCTGGCCGGCAAAACGGGCACGACGAACGAAGCCGATACCTGGTTCAACGGCTACCAGAAGAACCTCGTGGCTTCAGTGTGGGTCGGATTCAGCGACCACCGGCCGGTCGGCGACAACGAATACGGCTCGAACTCGCCGCTGCCGATCTGGATGGACTTCATGAAGGTCGCCCTCGACGGCGTGCCGGAAGAAACGCGCCAGCAGCCATCCGACGTCGTGACGCTCAAGATCGATCCGAGAACCGGGGAGCCTGCGTCGCCGGATCAGCAGAACGCGCTGTTCGAGTATTTCCTGGCCGATCACGCGCCGACGACACGCGCTTCGAGCCAGACGACGACCGACATCGATTCGAAGCAGCCGGTGCGGCCGATCGATCTTTTCTGAACGCGGGCAGCGGCCTCCGCTACTGAACGATCTTGATCGGATTGCCAGCGCGCGGTTCGCCGAGCGGATGATCGCCGTTCAGCAACCGCAGTGTCTCCTCCGGATGGCTCTTGATCGAAGACTTGGCCGCCAGCGACGCATACGTGTCGCCCGGCTTCGCTTCGATCACTTTGACGCGCTGATTGTTCGCAACCTTCAGGTCCGAAGGTTGCATCGGCCTGAACGACTGTACAGTGGCGCGAAAATCCGCCTCGAACTGCGCGGCGTCGCCACCCTCACCGGCCTCGCCCTTGAACAGATAAACCCCGCCATCCTTGAAGATGACCGCGATCATGTTCGCCTTCAGCTTGCCTTTCGACAGGTCAACCTTGCCGATGTACCCGGCGTAGTCGCCAACCTTCACGTCTTCGCCCGAAACGATGTCGTCGCGTTTGAGCGTGTCGAGCACGTAGTCCTTCGGGGTCTGCTTCGCTTTCGGCGCTTCCTGGCGCTGGAACGTGATGTTCCCCGCCATGGTTCCCGACGGCGAAATGCCGGTGACCTTCGACGACGAACTCGTTACGTCCCAACCCTTCGGAAACGTGACCACCACGCGCAACCCTTCGTGATAGAAGGTCTCGTCTTTCACGGCGCCGGCGCCTGCGAGGTTGCCGTACACGAGACCGTCGATCGTCTGCCAGAAATCGCCCACCGGCTCGACGACTTCGGCCGGAAGGTACTGCGCGTTCCCCTCCACGGCATCGTGCAGCCGCTTGTCGTTCTGCGGGTGCGATGCGAACACGCCGTGATAACTCTTCTGTTCGCCCCCGACCTGAGTCGCAAACAGCTCCTGGTCTTTCAGAACCTGGATCACTTCGATCATCGCGAACGGGTTGTAACCGGCCTTCGCGATGATCTCGCCGCCGATCTGGTCGGCTTGCAGTTCCATGTCGCGTCCGTAGCCGGAAACGACGGTGTCGGTGGCCTGACTCGTGACGTCTCTCACCTGACCCACGCCGGTGATTACCGCTGCGACGAAACCCGCGACATTGCCGACGGCACCCAGCGCATTCTTCTTCGCGGAATGGTGTGCGACGACGTGACCGATCTCGTGCCCGATCACCGCTGCCAGTTGGTCTTCGCTCTCCAGATACGCCAGCAGACCGCGATACACGAAGATGTAGCCATCGGGCATCGCGAACGCATTCACGTCGGAGAGATTGAGAACCGTGAAGTGAAATTCGCGATTCGGCTCGGAGCTATATGCAACCAGACGCTGCCCGACTTTCTGGACGTACTCCTGCCAGCGCGGATCGTCGTAGACCTGACCCTGCTTCGCGAACTCCTCGAGGGTTTTCTTGCCGGACTCTGCGTGCGCGAACGTCTGCCACAGTATCAGCAGAGCGGCGACGACGAGCTTTGCAATGTCGGTTCGCACGAAACGCCTCGGACGCACTCGGAAGCACTACGACACCGCACACGCGGTGTCGTTGCAACCCCTTAGAGTGTCTCGACGATCGAGAGTTGCGGCGCCTCGGAAGGCAGCGACGCGGCGGGCGACGGTCAGCTGACGCCGCGTTGCCCGAAACGCTTGCGGAACCGTTCGACGCGACCGCCGGCATCGACGATCTTCTGACGACCGGTATAGAACGGATGGCACTTCAAACACACGTCCAGGTGCATGTCGGCGCCAAGGGTCGAGCGGGTCTCGATGACGTTGCCGCAGCTGCAGGTGGCCTTCATCGCTGTGTACGCGGGATGAATGTCTGGCTTCATGATGCTCAGGCCCGGAATTCGAAGGGCGCGCAGTGTACCAGAGCGCGTCTCAGTGGCAAGTCCGCCGTCCGTGTCCCACTCGAGCGCCGTCGCCGAGCCATCTCTGCTTCGGCTGCACGCAACGGGCCTGTACCATCGCTGCGATGAGTGTGATCGTCCGCGTCGCAGTCCCGAGGCCGCTCTGGACGTCCTTCGACTACCTTCTGCCGCCGGATGTGCCGCCACCGCAGCCCGGCGCGCGCGTGCGCGTGCCGTTCGGCGCCACAGAACTCGTTGGGCTCGCGGTGGAAACGGCCTGTGTAGATGCCGTCGACACCGAACTCAAGTCGGTGCTCGACGTCATCGATCGGCAGCCCGTACTGCAGGCCGACATCTTCGAGCTGATCCGGTGGGCCGCCGCGTATTACCGCCATCCTCTCGGCGATGCGTTGTTCTCGGCAGTACCGGTGGCGTTGCGCGACGGGCGCGCGCTGCAGCCATTACGCGAACGGTTCTGGCAGCTCGGCGAGATCGACGACGCGGCGGCTGACTCTTTGAAGCGGGCGCCCCGGCAACTGGCTGCGATAGAACGGCTGCGCCGCGCCGGAGGACGCGCCAGCCACGACGAGCTGGTCGCTGCCGGCATCGACGCGCGTGTTCTGTCGGGACTCGTCAAGAAAGGCATTCTCTCCCCGGCTTCCGCGCCCATCGCCCACATGGTCGAGATCACGAGACTCGCCTTCGAGTTGACGGAAGAACAGCACGCAGCCATCGATCTCGCGCGCGCGATGCTGGGGCGCTTCGAATGCATGTTGCTCGACGGCATAACCGGCAGCGGCAAGACCGAAATCTACCTGCGGGTGATCGAATCGGTTCTGGCGAAAGGCGAGCAGGCGCTGGTGCTCATCCCGGAGATCGCGCTCACACCTCAAACGCTCGAACGCTTCGCTCACCGGTTCGGCCGGGCCGCGGTGTATCACTCCGGGCTCACCGAACGCGAGCGCGCGCAAACGTGGATGCAATGTCGCGACGGGCAAGCGCGCGTTCTGATCGGTACCCGCAGCGCGATCTTCGTACCGTTCGCGGCGCTCGGCCTGATCGTGGTGGACGAAGAACACGACGGCTCGTTCAAGCAACAGGACGGTTTCCGGTATTCGGCGCGTGACCTCGCGACCAAACGCGCGCAACTGCGCGGCATTCCGTTGATCATGGGCACCGCCACGCCCGCGCTCGAAACACTGCACAATGCACAACGCGGCCGCTTCCGACACGTGCGACTGACGGCACGACCCGGCGCCGCGCGACCGACGGTCATCAAACTCGTCGACATCCGCGGCCTCAAACTCGACGACGGCTTGAGCCATCCGTTGCGCGACGCGATCGCCGCGCATCTGGCACAGGGCAACCAGGCACTGTTGTTCATCAATCGCCGCGGCTATTCGCCATCGTATCTGTGCACACGCTGCGGATGGTGCGCCGGGTGCCCACGCTGCGAGAGTCGACTGACGCTGCACCAGTCGCCAGCGGGATTGCGCTGCCACCATTGCGGTTTCGCGTCGTCACTGCTGCCGCGCTGTCCAGACTGCGGCCAGCCGGCGCTGCGCGGCATCGGCGTCGGCACGCAACGCAGCGAGCAAGGTGTGGCACGCGCCTTCCCGAACGTTCCGGTGCTGCGCATCGATCGCGATACCACGCGCAGTGCACGCACCATGGCATCGCACCTCGAAATGATCGGACGGGGCGAACCGGCGGTACTGGTCGGCACGCAGATGCTCGCGAAAGGACACCATTTCCCGCGTGTAACGCTCGTCGGCGTGTTGAACGCCGATGCCGGATTCACCAGTCCGGACTTCCGCGCACCCGAACACACGGCGCAGTTGATCGTTCAGGTGGCGGGACGCGCCGGGCGCGCCGAACGTCCCGGCGAGGTGTGGATTCAAACGTTCAATCCCGGCAATCCGTTGCTGCAGGCGCTCGTCGAACGCGGATACGAAGGCTTCGCGAC
>DATJGR010000005.1:0-3484 GCA_035494855.1 Pseudomonadales bacterium
GCCGTTCGCCAGTGACGCGGTCTGCGCCTCGCTCAACCCGACGCGCTGCGCGAACAGCGCGACGTGCACGCCCCATTCGTATTCGGATCGGCACAGCGCGGTCGTGCGATCGATCACGATCTCGCGTTGACGCAGCGTCAGGTGGCCGCGATCGAGCAGACCCGCGCCGAAGAACTTGCCGAAAAGCCGTGGATCGCGTGCGAGCGTGGTGAACAGCACCAACGGCTCCATGCCGGCAGGCATGATGCGTTCGAGGGCTTGCGCGATGTCGTCCGGAAATGGCGGAGCCGCCGGCGCGATGCGTGCACTCATGATGTCAGTCCGATCCCATGATGCTACCATTTGCATAGCATTCTAGCCGGATGCTATTAAAAGTAAAGCAAGGCGCTGCGCATGCCCGCCCCCAGAGTTGGAAAGAGAGCTCGCGGATCGAGCACCGGCCGGCCGATCATGGTCGTGCTCGATATGCTCGGCCGGCGCGCCACGCTGCGCATCTTCTGGGAACTGCGCAATGCGCCGCTGACGTTTCGCGCGCTGCAGGATGCGGTACAGACGAATCCGAGCCTGCTCAATACGCGGCTGCGCGAATTGCGCGAGATCGGATGGATCGAGCACGATGACGGCGGCTATCGATTGACCCGGGCCGGGGTCGAACTCGCCGAGGCAATGCAGCCGTTGTATGAATGGGCAGGGCAGTGGGGAAAGAAACCGAAACGGCCACCGCTTGAGGATGAACGATGATTACCAACGTGATTACGCAGCTGCGCACGACGAACCTCGAACAGTCGATCCGCTTCTACACCGATACGATGGGATTCGCACTCGAGTTTCGATTTCAGGATTTCTACGCCGGCATTCGCGCGGGCCTCGAAGTGTTCCATTTGAAGCTCGTCGACGACCCGGATCCGTCGATCGAGTTCGTACGAAAAGGCGAACACTTCCATCTCTACTTCGAAACCGACGACGTCGAAGCCGAGGCGAACAGACTGCGAAAGAAAGGGGTGCGTCTGGTGCGCGACGTGCACGCCACCGAGTGGGGCGCGCGGCAGTTCGTCCTGGAAGACGATCAGGGACACACGCTGCACGTCGCTCAGAACGTGGCATAGAGAGTTGACGCCAACCGGTGGCCGCTTGCGCGGGTGCTGCGATTCTGCGACGTTGCGTCGATGCGCATCTCGGTCATTCCGGTCACACCGTTTCGCCAGAACTGCTCGCTGATCTGGTGCGAGGCGTCGCGCGCCGCCGCGGTGGTCGACCCCGGAGGCGACATCGTACGGATCGAAGCGGAGATTGCGTCGCGGCGCGTCGACGTCACACACGTGTTGCTGACGCACGGCCATCTCGATCACGCCGGCGCCGCCGCGGAGTTGTCGCGGCGACTGGAGGTGCCGATCGTAGGGCCGCATCGCGACGACGCGTTTCTGATCGAACGACTCGGCGAACAGGGCGGGCGTTATGGTTTGCCCGATGCCGCCGCGTTCGAGCCGGCTCGTTGGCTCGACGACGGCGATACCGTGCATGTGGGTGAGCTGGAACTGGACGTCATCCACTGTCCGGGACACACGCCGGGGCACGTCGTGTTCTACGAACGGAACAGCGATTACGCACTGGTCGGCGACGTGTTGTTCAACGGCAGCGTGGGTCGCACGGATCTGCCGCGTGGCAGCTATCCTGCGCTGGTGAATTCGATCCGCTACAAACTCTGGCCGCTCGGCGAGACGGTGACGTTCCTGCCGGGCCACGGGCCGACGTCCACGTTCGGTTGGGAGCGCAAGTGCAATCCCTTTGTAGCGGATCTCGCATTCGATGATTGAACTCCTGCTGCTCGTCGCCGCTGCCGGCTGGACTCACTACGGCGGTGACGCCGGAGGAACCCGCTACGCGCAGCTCGATCAGATCGATCGGAGCAATGTCGCGTCGCTCGAGATGGCATGGGAGTTTCATTCGGGCGACCTTTCGATCAAACCACAGGCGCTGCACCACAGCGCGCACGAAGCGACGCCGATTCTCGTGCGCGACAAGCTGATCTACTGCACGCCGTTCAACCGCGTGATCGCGCTCGATCCTGGCAGCGGTACGAAACTGTGGGAGTACGACGCGAAGATTTCGCTCGATCAGCAACCCGCGAATCAGTTCATCTGTCGCGGAGTGTCGTATTGGGAAGACGCGACACGAAACGGCGAGTGCAGCGCGCGCATCTTCATGGGCACGAACGACGCGCGGTTGATCGCGGTCGACGCCGACAGCGGACGCGCTTGCAACGACTTCGGTACGGCGGGCGAGGTACACATCGACATCGGCATGCCGTTGCTGTGGCCCGGTGAGTTTCAGATCACGTCGTCGCCGGCGGTGATCGGCGACATCGTCATCGTCGGTTCGGCGATCAGCGACAATGCGCGCGCCGATGCGCCGCGCGGCACGGTTCGCGCGTTCGACGCCCGCACCGGCGCGCCGCGCTGGACATTCGACCCGATCCCCAACGACCGCCCTGAGTCGTGGCAGAACGGTTCCGCCGCCAGAACCGGGCAGGCGAACGTATGGAGCACGATGTCGGTCGACGAGGCGCGCGATCTGGTGTTCCTGCCGACCACCAGTGCGAGCCCGGATTTCTTCGGCGGCGAACGCCCGGGCGACAACCGTTACGCGAACTCGGTGGTCGCGCTGCGCGGTTCCACTGGCGAAGTCGTCTGGCACTTTCAGACCGTGCATCACGACGTCTGGGACTACGACCTCGCGGCACAACCGAATCTGGTGGAGATGCAGCCGGACGGCGAGGGCGCACCGGTTGCGGCGGTGCTGCAACCGACCAAGACCGGGCTCGTCTTCACGCTCGATCGCGACACCGGCAAACCGCTGTACCCCGTCGACGAACGCCCGGTGCCGACCGATGCTGCGGCCGGGGAGTGGTTGTCGCCTACGCAGCCGTTCCCGCAGAAACCACCGCCGCTGGTGCCGCAGCGCATCACGCCGGACGAAGCGTGGGGCTTCACGTTCCTCGATCGCGATGCATGCCGGAAAGCGATCGCGTCGCATCGCTCTGACGGATTGTTCACACCGCCCAGCACCGAGGGCACCATTCTGTACCCGTTTACCGGCGGCGGAGTGAACTGGGGTGGGGCGGCGTGGGATCCGCAACGCCAGTGGCTGGTGGTGAACACCAACCGGGTGATGCACGTCGTCACGCTGATTCCGGCGGAGCAGGTGGAAAAGGCGCAGCGCGCAGAACCGGGCGAAGAAATTGCTCCCCAGACCGGCACGCCGTTCGGGATGAAGCGCGAACTGCTGCTGTCGCCGCTCGGCGTGCCGTGCAATCCGCCGCCGTGGGGTGCGATCGCCGCGGTGGACATGAAGCGTGGCGAAATCGTCTGGGAGGTTCCGCTCGGAACCACCGAGGGCCGGGTGCCTTTCCTCAAGCGCAATTACGGCATGCCGGGGGTCGGCGGGCCGATGATCACGGCTTCCTCGCTCGTTTTCATCGGCGCGG
>DATJGR010000006.1:0-2304 GCA_035494855.1 Pseudomonadales bacterium
CGGCGTGGCCGTGATCGGGCTGCCGATCACGCAGTACCCGCAGATCGTGCCGCCGCAGGTGCTGGTCTCGACCGCCTTTCCGGGCGCCAATGCGACGGTCGTCGCGCAATCGATCGCAGCGCCGATCGAGCAGCAGGTCAATGGCTCGAAAAACATGATTTACATGGATTCGAAGAGCGCGAACGACGGCACGTACACGCTGACCGTTACCTTCGACGTCGGCACGAACCAGGACCTCGCCGCGGTGGACGTGCAGAACCGCGTTGCGGTTGCGCAAAGCGGCCTGCCCGCGGACGTCATCCGCAACGGTATCCAGATTCGCAAGCAGTCGACGGATTTTCTGAGCGTGATCGCGTTGACCTCGCCCGACCGCCGCTATGACTCGATCTTCCTCAGCAATTACGCGCTGCTGAATATCCAGGACGCGATTGCGCGTATTCCCGGCGTCGGGTTCGTGCGGCTTTTCGGCGCGCGCGATTACAGCATGCGCATCTGGCTCGATCCCGACAAGATGGCGCGCCTGGGCGTGACGGCGGGCGACGTCGCGCGCATCGTGCAGGAGCAGAACGTCGTCGCGCCCTCCGGACGCGTCGGCGTGCCGCCCGTGCCCGCGGGGATACAAATGCAGTACTCGGTGACGGTGCAGGGCCGGCTGGTCGACGTGACGCAGTATGAGAACATCGTCATCAGCGGCGCGCCCAATGGGCAGATCGTGCGCCTGAAAGACGTGGCGCGCATCGAGCTGGGCGGCGCCGACTATACGATCAACGTGCAGGAACGCGGTTTGCCCGGTGTCTTCATCGGTATTTTCCTCCAGCCCGACGCCAACGCGCTCGACGTCGCCAAGGGCGTGACCAAAACGATGGACACGCTCGCGCAATCGTTCCCGCCCGGCCTGGTCTATTCGGTCCCGTACACGACGACCCCGTTCGTGACGGAATCGATGAAGGAAGTGATGAAAACGCTGTTCGCGGCGATTGTGCTCGTGCTGATCGTCGTGTTCCTGTTCCTGCAGAGCTGGCGCGCGACGCTGATCCCGATGTTGGCGGTGCCGGTATCGCTGCTCGGCACGTTCGCGGTGTTCACCGCGCTCGGATTCACCATCAACACGCTGACGCTGTTCGGCCTCGTGCTGGCGATCGGCATCGTCGTCGACGACGCGATCGTGGTGGTCGAAGCAGTGCAGCACAAGCTTGACACCGAGAACCTGTCGGCGTCGGATGCGACCAAGGCGGCGCTCGCCGAAGTCGGCGGTCCGGTCGTGGCGATCGCGATCGTACTCTCGGCGGTGTTCATTCCTGTCGCCTTTCTGGGCGGTCTCACCGGGCAGTTGTACAAGCAATTCGCGCTGACGCTTGCGACCTCGGTACTGCTGTCGGCAGTCGTCGCATTGACGCTGACCCCGGCGCTGTGCGCGCTGCTGCTGCATCCGGCAGCGGAATCGCAGCACCACGGCGTGCTCGCGCGTTTCTTCGACTGGTTTAATCGCATGTTCGCGGCGTTCACCCGCCGCTACACGGCTTCGGTCGCGACACTGATCCGGCGCGCGGTGCTCGTGATGCTGACCTTCGCGGCAATGCTCGGCGTGCTCTACTTCATGCTCAGCACGCGCCCGACCGGCCTCGTGCCGGACGAAGATCAGGGATATATGTTCGCCGTCGTGCAGCTGCCGGCAGGCGCATCGCTCGAACGCACCAACGCGGCGGTCGACAAGCTCACGAAAATCGTCAACGAGCAGCCCGGCATCGACGGCGTCGCCTCGATTTCGGGCTTCAATCTGTTGACCGGTTTGTCGACCTCATATAACGCCACGGCGTTTATCCGGTTTAAGCCGTGGGAGGAGAGGCACGACCCTGCCCAGTCGGGCCCGGCGATGCTGCGCGCGTTGACGGGACGCCTGAACAGCGAGATCAAAGATGCGAATATCCTGGTACTGAATCCGCCGCCGATCCGCGGTCTCGGCACCACCGGCGGCTTCGAATTCATCCTGCAAAGCCGCGGCGCCGCGGACGTCGTCGAGTTTTCCAAAACACTGCAGAATTTTCTGGCGGAGGCGCGCAAGCGGCCTGAACTGGGCTTCGTGTTTGCCAATTTCGATGACCGCGTGCCGCAGATCGAGTACGAAGTCGACCGCGACAAGGTTAAGAGCTTCGGCATTGCACTGTCGGACGTGTTTTTCACTCTGCAGACTTTCCTGGGCGGCTATTACGTAAACGACTTCAACTTGTATGGCCGCACTTTCCGCGTCCAGGCGCAAGCCGAAGGCAGCTCGCGCGCTTATCCGGAGGACGTGAAACGCTATTA
>DATJGR010000007.1:0-11387 GCA_035494855.1 Pseudomonadales bacterium
GAACGCGCGCAAAGCGCGCGTTCACTTTCGCCAGATGACTGTCGATGGAGACATGACCCGAGGCGGAGGTGCGTGTGTGTTGCGGAGGGCCATCCGCGGCCAGGGATGGCCGCGGCCAGAGCGCCCAAGGACGGCTCGAGCGTGCCCGCCACCAACCCGAAGCTCCGTCAGCCATTCGCCACTGGTCACACCCTCGTCATACGGCGTAGGCTCACGCGCTCTTTGTGCCGCGTGAATCGATCCGCCTCCATGTACGTGCGCGATTTCGGATGACCGCAACGAAACTCGACGATGCGCTGAAGGCGCGCATCCAGGATGCGTATCGCACCTGGCTCGGCGCGCGCGAGTTCCGGGCGCGGCGCGGGCAGCGCGAAATGATCGCGACGATCGCGCGCGTGCTGACGCGGCCGGAGGGCGAGCGGCGCATCGCGGCGATCGAAGCCGGCACCGGCACCGGCAAGACAGCTGCGTACTGTATCGCCGCGATACCGATCGCGAAGACGCTCGGCAAGCGGCTCGTCATCGCAACGGCAACCGTCGCGCTGCAGGAGCAGATCGTGCTGCGCGATCTGCCCGATCTCGCGCAGCGCACCGGTCTCGAATTCGGCTTCGCGCTCGCAAAGGGGCGCCAGCGCTACGTGTGCCTCAAGCGTCTCGACGATCGGCTGCGCAGCGACACGCAGGATACGCTCGCAATGTTCGAGCCGGTGTCCGGAGACGCGCGCGTGTTGTATCAGACGCTGCTCGGCGCGTTCGCGCGCGGCACCTGGGACGGCGACGTCGACAGTTGGGCTGACGGCGTCGATGAGGCGCACTGGCGCAGCGTCACCACCGATCACCGCGGGTGTTCGAGCAGCCGCTGCGGGTTTTTCCGTCAGTGTCCGTTCTTCAAGGCGCGCGGCGGTCTCGAGAAGGCCGACGTGGTCGTCGCGAACCTCGATCTCGTGCTGGCCGACCTCGCACTCGGCGGCGGCGCTGTGCTGTCCGATCCGGCCGACACGATCTACATCCTCGACGAAGCGCATCACCTGCCAGACAAAACCCAACAGCACTTCACATACCGACTGCGGTTGCGCGGCGCTCTTCAATGGCTCGATCAGGTCAACTCGAGCGTGAGCACACTGGCGCAACGCGTCGGGCGACCGCCGGAACTGATGTCGCTGGTGCGCGGCATTACGGCGTCGACCACCGCGCTTGCGACACCGATCGGCGAACTGATCGAGCGCGCTGCTGCGTTCGAATACGTGTCGCGCGATGACGAGCGACACCTGTTCCGTTTTCCGCTGGGCCGCATTCCAGGCGCCGTCGGCGAACTCGCTGCCGGCGCGGCGAAGGACATGCAAGGTCTGGCGATGCAGGTCGACGCCGTGCACGGACTGTTGCAGGAAGTGGTGGATGGGCAACGCAGCTGGGAGCACGGCCACGAAGCCGAAGACTGGCTCGGCATCATCGGCCAGCACGTCAACCGCGCCGGGGGCTCCGCCGCGTTGCTGCTCGACTATCGCGACGGCGCCAACGACGAAGCAGAGCCGCGCGCCCGCTGGGCCACGCGTCTGTTGTTCGACAACGGGGACGACTTCGACTTCGTCTCGGCGCCGATGCAGCCGGGCTCGCTGCTGGAAGGCGCGTTGTGGTCGCAGGCGTACGCGGTGATCTGCACGTCCGCGACGCTGACCGCGCTCGGACGTTTCGACCGGTTTCTCGAACGCGCCGGGCTCGGCGAGGACGTCGTGGTGCAGCGCATACCGAGCCCATTCGACTATCCGAACATCGCCACGTTCAACGTGCCGGCGATGAGCGCCGATCCGCGCGACGCCGCCGCGCACACCGACGAAGTCACGGAACTCTTGCCGGGCTTGCTCGCACTCGAACGCAGCGCGCTGGTGCTGTTTGCATCATGGCGTCAATTGAACGAAGTGGTGCGGCGATTGCCGCAGGCCCTCGTCGATCAGCTGAAGGTACAGGGTAGTGGCAGCAAGCAGGCGCTGCTCAACGCGCATCGCGAGGCGATCGACGCGGGGCGGTCGAGTTATGTCGTTGGCGTGGCGAGCTTCTCCGAAGGCGTGGATCTCCCGGACGACTACTGCCGCCACGTCATCGTGGTGAAGCTCCCGTTTGCGGTGCCCGACGATCCGCTCGACGAAGCGATGGCAGAATGGCTCGAAGCACAGGGCCGCAATCCATTCTTCGAAATCTCGTTGCCCGATGCGGCGATGCGTCTCGTACAGGCGTGCGGCCGCCTGATCCGCCACGAAGGTGATCACGGCCGCGTCACGCTGCTCGACCGACGCATCGTCACGCAGCGCTACGGCGCGCGTCTGCTCGATGCGTTACCGCCGTTTCGCCGCGTGCTGGGCGGTACAGCTTCGGACATCTGACCGAGCCTTCGTCGCGTGGTCGGCGCGCCGGACCGCAAGCAGTTTATGCTGTCTTCTCCAGCGATCAGGCACGAACGGAACGACGGAGATGCAACGATGAGCCACAACACGCACGGACAAAACGACAACAACGGCGAGCGTGGCGACGTCGGCGCGGCAGCAGCCTCTTCGATGTGTTCGTTGCTGCTGTTCCTCGTGTCGTCGCTACTTTCGATCCCGGCCGTGGCGGTTCCGTTCTGGGGTGGGAAGGAGTCGAGTCCTGCCGACACAGCGCCCGCCGCGCTGAAGCCCGGACAGTTCGTTTGGGACCCGAGCGTGGCTCCGGATGGTCCGATGGTCGTCGTGGTCAGCCTCACCGAACAGCGTGCCTACGTGTACCGCAATGGGGTCGAAATCGGGTTCACCACGGTCAGCACTGGCAAACCGGGGCACGAGACGCCGACGGGCATCTTCACGATCCTGCAGAAGGATGCGGACCATCACTCGTCGCTGTACAACGATGCTGCGATGCCTGACCAGGAGCGACTCACATGGGACGGTGTTGCGCTGCATGCAGGCGGGCTGCCCGGTTATCCGTCGTCGCATGGATGTGTCCATCTCCCGTCGAAATTTGCCGAGGACCTGTTCGGTGCGTCGCACCTGGGTATGACGGTGGTCATCGTGAACACGAAGACCGCGCCGGCAGACGTGGCGCACCCGTCTGCGCTGGCACCTGTCGATCCGGCCAAAGGCACTGACGACATCGATGCGCGCCTGCAGGCGGGTGAACTATCTCGGTGGCAGCCCGAAACGTCGCCGGAGGGACCGGTTTCGATCCTGATCAGCGCGGCGGATCGGCGAGTGATCGTGCTACGCAACGGTATCGAAATAGGCCGTGCGCAGGTCGCGGTAACCGATCCGCAAAGGCCGCTGGGTACACACGCATTCATCGTGAAGGCAGGCGAAGGGCCAGGGGCCAGCGTGCTGGTTGCCGGTGCGGCGGCGCGCAACTGGATGGCCGTTCCGATGCCAGGCTACCGCGATGCGGCGGGCGGCGATCTGTCGCGTGTCGCGGGAGGGCGGTTGCAACTGCCGCGCGACTTCGCGCAGTCGTTGTACCCGCTGCTGGTTCCCGGCACGACTCTTCTCATAACTGACGCGCCGGTTCTCGAGGAGAACTCCGGATCGAAACTCACCGTGATCAGTTCCGGCAATCCGAACTGATCAGCGTCGCCGCCTTCTCGACGTCTGGGGTCACGCGCACGAGATATCGCGCCAGGCGATGCCGATTCGCGTTGCCTGACGTTGCCCAGGATGTCGGCCAGCCACGCCGAGGCAGAGCGCTCCGGTCTATTTTGCGAGCGCCGCCGGCGATCCGTTGGTCGCTGGAACGAATCCTGCTGACTGCCGGAACGCACCCACATCGGTGATCGCCGTTCCGGGAGGCAGGTCGTCGAACTTGCCGCGGCTGTAAATGACGAGCCGTTGCTTCTGTACCAGCTCGAGCAGGTGATCGTAGAACGCGAGAAGCTGCGGCGCGTCGATCAGCTCGATCTGTTGCGCGATCTGTTCGCGCGAGTCGAACGAGGTGAAGCCGACGTCGAGGTCGGACCAGTAGCGCTGGCTGCGATCGGCGAGATTCTTGTCGCGTTCGCGCAGGCGACCGATGAGACCCTGTTTATACGCGGCGAATTCTTCGGCCGACATCGACGCGAGCGCGCCGCGGTAGTGGGTCAGGAACGAACGCGAGACGTCGAGCACCTTGTTCGGTCCGGCCACCGGGCTCTGTACCACGAATGCGATGCCGGGCACGCGTCGCAGCACCGACGGCGTAACGAGCACGACATAGCCGAGCTGTTGCTCGGTTCGCAGTTCGTTGTAGTACGGGCTGCGCAACACCTGGCTCGTCAGGCCGAACAGCGCGCGTTCCGCGAACGACTCGTTGGCGCCCTGCAGATACATCACCATCGCCGAGTCGGCGTTGTCGATGGTCAGCGGATAGGTGAAGTCGCCGGCGGGCAACTTCGCGACGGTGCTCGACTGCGAATCCACCGCATCGAGATGCAATGCCGACTTGACGATCTTCGCCACGTGCGCGGCTTCTTCGGAACTGACGTTGCCGTGCATCAGCAGCAGCGCGCCATACTGATTCAGGTGCTCGTGCCGCCACGCGGTGAGACGCTCAGGCGTTACATCTGCAAGCGCGTCTGCCAGCTGCGCGGGCGGCCACCCGCCCGCGATCATCACGTGCGAGAGGCTCGCCATCGCCTGCTCATACGGGCGACCCGCCACGAAGTTCTGCCACGAACGACGCAACTCTTCGCGATAGTCCGCCACCTTCTGCTGCGAGGGCGCGACGTTCGCGAATACGTCGAGAATCCGGTTCAGCAGCAGCGGCTGTTTGTCGTCGTAGCCCGACACTGTGACCAGGAAGCCGCTCGACTGAACGTCGATGTCGTAGTTGAGGCCGGCCACTTCAGCTGGATATGCGAACGTGTTCAGCGCGTCGAGCACCAGGCGTGCGTACAGGTTCGCGTAAGCGGCGTCGGCCGGTGTGCGGAATCCGTCCGGCACGTCGAGCCTGAGGTAAGTCGTGGCGCGCGGTGTACCGAAGCTGGTGTCGGGTGCCCACCACATTGCGAGTCCGGGCGTCGAGTCGACGCGTTTCGGCAGCGTTTCAGGCTGCGTCTCGAGCGCCAGGTTGGTCGGCAGAAATTCGTTCGGAGGCGGTAGCGCAAGGGCGAACTCCTCAGGCGCGCTGGCGCCGAGGTTGGTGGTCAGCTTCTGGTCGCTGTAAGGCACCTGGAACCACGGCTCGATCTTGTCCGCATCGACCGTCTGGCCACTGACTTCGAGCAGCAGATTGTCGGGACGCAGCGCATCGATGTAGCGACGAATCAGCGTTTCGTCGTAGCGCTCCATCAGGTACGGACCTTCGAGCACGTCTTTCACCGGATACAGCCGCAGGTTCGGCGCGGTGTTGTAGACGAAGCTCATCGGCGACGTGCTCTCCTGGAAGCGGAACGCGAGACCGGCGACTTTTGCCTGCTCGTCGTAGCGCCACTTCGCGACGCCTTGTGTGCGGATCAGCGCGACGTAGTCGAAGAGGGCGCGGGTGATGTCGTCCACGTGCGACGAGCCGTCTTCCGTGAGCTCGATGGACACCACCACGAGTGCGTTGTCGGCGTCGAAACGCGCCGCGCTGGCGCCCAACGATTCGATCCAGCCGCGAGCTTTCAGTTGCGCGTGCAGGCTCCCGACGCCTTCGTGGCCGAGCAGGTTGGCGACGTACGCGCCCGGCTTCTCGCGGAAATACGGGTCGAGATTCGGCACCGGAAAGTTGTAGGTCAGCTGCCGCGTGTCTTTCACCGTCTGGTACGTCACTTTTCGCGGTAGCGTGCCCGGCGTGAACATCGGGCCGATCAACGCGGGTTTCGCGATCGGCCGGCGCGGAATCGCAGAGAACTTCTCGGTAACCCACGAAGCGAGCTGGTCGAGCGGCTGGTCGCCCAGCACCACGAGCGCCATCTGATCGGCCGAATAGTGAGTGCGATAGAACTCGACCAGGTCGGTGCGCACGTCGCCGCTCAGCGTGTCGAGGCTGCCCACCGAGAATCGGGCGCCGGGATGCGCCTGGCTCATCACCTGTTTCTCAACTGCGATGGCGCGCCAGTCGTCGTCCTTCAGGTACAGCTGATACTCGGAGTTGACGGCATTCTTTTCACGCTCCACGTACGCGGCGTCGAACGTCGGTCCGATGAAGAACTGAGCGAAGCGATCGAGACCGCCTTCGAGGAAGGGGTTCTGAATGTCGAAGAAAAAGTTCGTGTGATCCGACGCCGTGTAGGCATTGAACGTTCCGCCGTGCGTGGTGATGTAGTTCTGATAGTCGTCGACGTCGGGGTACTTGGTGGTGCCGAGGAACAACATGTGTTCGAGGAAATGCGCGAGCCCGGCCCGGCCTTCGGGGTCGTCGTAGCTGCCGCGATAGACGGCCAATGCCGCGGCGGACTTGTCCGTCGTCGGATCGGAAACCAGCACCGTGATGAGACCGTTCGGGAGCGTGATCGCACGATAGTCGCGGTGATCGTTCGGGCTCTTGACGATCGTCGTCGAACTGCCCGGCAGCGTCGAGACGCATGCCGCCAGCAGCACGAGCACCACGATCGCCTGCATTCGACGCAGCAATGCCTGCAGCGACGCGCGCTGCGGAAGAATTCGATTCAACTTAAATCTCCGGGTTGAGTCGGCGGGCCGGGCCGATTGTAAAGCAACACCTCGCGCGCCGAGCGCGGGAAATCGCGATCGGTCCTACAAGAAAAGGCCTCGTTAGCGGCGTCGCGCGAGCGTCAGTCCGTCGCCGATGGGTAGCAGCACGACATCCACGCGCGTATCGCCGTGCACTTTGGTGTTGAGCGCGCGAATCGCCTTGGTGTCGGCATCCTGTCGCGATGCGTCGACCACCGCGCCATTCCACAGTGTGTTGTCGATGCCGATCAGTCCGCCGACGCGTACCAGCTTCAGCGCGCGCTCGTAGTAGTTGTCGTAGTTGCTCTTGTCGGCATCGATGAACGCGAAGTCGAACGTGTTGCTCTGGCCTGCGGCGATCAACTGGTCGAGCGTTGCCACTGCAGGGCCGAGCTTCAGGTCGATCCTTCCGGCGACGCCTGCCATTGCCCAGTGGCGCTTGCCGATCGACGTCCATTCTTCCGACACGTCGCAGGCGATCAACTTGCCGTCGCTCGGCATCGCTTCTGCGACCGCAAGCGCGGAGTAGCCGGTGAACGTACCGACCTCCAGCGCGCGCTTCACGCCCAACAATCTGACGAGCATCTGCATGAACCCCGCCTGCTCCGGCGAGATCTGCATCATCGCCATCGGCAGCTTCGCCGTTTCCACTCGCAGTGCTGCGGCGGTGGCCGATTCGCGCACACCCACTTGCATCAGGTACTCGTACAGCGGGGCGGTGATCTGAAGCGTGCGCGCGGACATGGTGGTGACTCCTTGATTTCCTCTAACCTTAGCCGATGTCACTGTCTGCTAGAAACACCTGGATGCCGCTGGCGCGCTCGCTCGCGGCCGACGTTGCGGCAAGCGCCGTTCGGCCGATGTGCATCGCGATCGCCGGTGCGCAAGGCAGCGGCAAGACCACGCTGGCCGAGATCCTGACGGAACAGCTGATACTGTCGGGCGTGAGCGCCGTAGCGTGCTCGTTGGACGATTTCTATCTGGAGCGTGCTCGACGTATCGAACTGTCGCGAACCGTGCATCCATTGCTGATCACGCGTGGTGTGCCGGGGACCCACGACATCGAACTGTGTGCGCGAACGATCGACAGCGTGGTGCGTGCGCCGACGCCGATGCCGAAGTTCGACAAAGGCCTCGACGACCGCGTCGACCGCAGTGCATGGCCCACGGTCAGCGTCTCCGACGTGGTGGTCATCGAAGGGTGGTGTCTCGGGGCGCGGCCGCAAGCGGCTGACGATCTCGTCGCGCCGGTCAACGAACTCGAGAGCAACGAAGACGCCGACGGCCGTTGGCGCCGTTACGTCAACGACGCGCTGGGGCGGTATCAGCCGCTGTTCGGGCGCTTCGACCGGCTCGTTTTCCTGCGCGTTCCGGACTTCCATGCGGTGCGGCGTTGGCGTGCCGAGCAGGAGACGCAGCTGCCGAAGAGACGCCGGATGACCGCGGCGCAATTGCGGCGATTCACGGCGCACTACGAACGGCTGACGTACTGGATGCTGCAGGATCTGCCGGGCCGGGCCGACCTGACCGTGGTGCTCGACGACGATCATGCGATCGCGACTTCCGTTACGAAATCAAGGCCTTGATCCCGGCTCGTTCGTTCATCTTCGGTTCAGCGCGGCGACCGTATCGTGACGGAGGGTCGCGTGTAAGACACAACACAGGAGAAACGTCATGAAGAACGTCCGCACGCTCGCCGCCGGTCTGTTGATTCCGTCGATGGCGTTCGCCGGCAGCTATGAGCAGGCCCGGGTCACCGGCGTTCAGCCCGTGTACGAAACCGTGAGCTACACGGTGCCGCGCGAGCAGTGCAGCGAGCAACGCGTGCAGACCGGAAGCGGCGGTGGCACGTCGACGGCGATTCCGTTGCTCGGCGCGATTGCCGGCGGTGCACTCGGTTCGGCCGTGGCGCACGGTCACGACAACAAGCAGGCGGGCGCGCTGATCGGCGCCGTATTCGGGGGCGCCGTCGGTTACGACGTAGCGCGTCGCAACGCGACTCCCCGGTACGCCACTTACGGAATCCAGGAGGTGTGTTCCGAAGTGCAGGACGTGCACGAGGAAGAACGCATCAGCGGCTACAACGTGCGCTACACGTACATGGGCCAGACCTATTCGACCTTCACCCGGAATCCGCCGGGAGACACCGTGCGAGTACGCGTGGACGTCACGCCGGCATTCTAACGACCGCACAGTGTGGATGACCTGAACGCTCAGCGTACAATGACCCGAATGAACATTCGCTCACGATCATTGCTTGTCGCGGTGCTGGTTTCCGCGCTGTCGCTGACGTGCTCGCCGGCCGGCGCCGATCGCGGAGGCACAGATCGCAGTGGCCACGATCGTGGTTCCGAAAACAACGGCATCTCCGCCGATCAGGCCGCGTCGATCGTGAAGCGCGCTTACGACGGGCGCGTGGTGTCGGTGAAACAGGAAGGCAACGGCTACAAGGTCAGAGTGCTGCTCGACGGCGGCCGCGTGAAGACCGTTTCGGTCGATTCGCGCGGGAACGTGAGAGAGTAAAACTGATCCCGAAGGAACCCCGATGCGCGTGTTGGTGATCGAAGACGATGCCGGGCTGCGTGCCCAGCTCGTCGAGAATCTGAAGGAAGCCGGCAACGTCGTCGACGCTGCCGCGGACGGCGAGGAAGGCGTCTACTTCGGCCGCGAGTTCGAATACGACGCTGCCGTCGTCGACCTCGGTCTGCCGAAGCGCGACGGCATCGCGGTGATCAAAGCGCTGCGCGGACTCGGCCGCCGGTTGCCGATTCTGATTCTCACCGCGCGCGCACACTGGCAGGACAAGGTGGTCGGTCTCGAAGCCGGGGCCGACGACTACCTGACGAAGCCGTTCCACATGGAAGAACTGCGCGCCCGGCTGAACGCGCTGATGCGCCGAGCCGCCGGGCACGCGTCACCGGTGATTAGGGTGGGCGCGTTCGCACTGGATACCGCGCGCAAAGAGCTGCGCGTGGGCGACGACGCCATCGAGTTGACCGCGTTCGAGTATCGCGTGCTTGAATATCTGGTGCTGAACGCGGCGCGCGTGGTGTCGAAGACGGAGCTCACCGACCATCTGTACGAACAGGATTTCGACCGCGACAGTAACGTCATCGAAGTGTTCATCGGCCGCCTGCGCCGCAAACTCGACCCCGAAGGCAAATTGAATCCGATCCGCACGGTGCGCGGGCAGGGTTACCGGTTCTCCCCCGAGGAATCGAGTTAGCGTTGGCGCAGACGTCCCGAATCGGTCTGCGCGCGCGGCTGCTTCTGACGAGCACGCTGGTGCTGGGCCTCGGGCTCGGCCTCACCGGTTGGGTGCTCGATCGATCGTTCACCGCAAGCGTGGTCGCTGGCGCCCAGGAACAGCTGAAGCTGCTGATCTATTCGCTGCTCGGCGCCGCGGAGGAAGAAGGCACCACACTCCGCTTCCCGTCGTCTCCGCTGGAACCGCGCCTGGAGCAGCCCGAATCGGGCCTTTACGCAACCGTTAGCGAGGTGAAGGGCAAAGTGATCTGGCGATCGCCGTCGCTGCAATACGGCAACCTCGCGTGGTTGCGTCTCGCGCCGCCGCCCACCGATCGCAAACTGGTGCCCGGCAGCTTTCTGTTTCGCGAAACAGACGGCCGTTTCGAGATGTTCTATCGCGTCATCTGGGAAACCGAAGGCGATCAGATCTTCACGTTCCGCGTAATCGCCGACCAGGCGCCGTTCCGCCTCGCGATCGCCAGCTTCCGCAGAACGTTGATGTTCGGCCTCGCGGCGGTGGTGATCGCGCTGATGGGCGCGCAGGTTCTCGCGATCGCGTGGGGGTTGCGACCGGTGGCCACGATGGCGTCGCGGATCGAGGCGATCGAAGCCGGGAAACGCGAGCGCATGGGTGAGGACTATCCGCCGGAACTCTCCGGTCTCGCGCGCAACATCGATCGCTTCATCGACCATGAGATCAGCAGCCGCGACCGCTATCGCACCGCGATGGACGACCTCGCACACAGCCTCAAGACGCCGCTCGCGGTGTTCCGCAACGCGTTGTCGTCCGGTCACGCCGACGATCAAAAGCTGCTGCGCGACCAGCTCGACCGGATGGAAACGACCGTTGCCCACCAGTTGTCCCGCGCCATGGCGGCGCGCCCGGTCGTGCTGGCCGGGTGGACCGCGCCGGCGCCCGTAGCGGAGCGACTGATCAAAGCACTGCGGACCGCCTACGTGGCGAAGAACGTCACCGCCGAGCAGCACATTCCGCCCGAACTGATCTTGCGCTGCGACGAACGCGACCTGATGGAAATGTTGGGGAACCTGATCGAGAACGCGTTCAAATACTGCAGAGCGAAGGTGGTGATCGGCGTAGAGGGCGGCGCGATCGCACGTTTGATCATCGACGACGACGGCCCCGGCGTACCACCTCACCAACGGGTACAGGTCCTCGCGCGCGGTGCGCGCGGCGACACGATGGAGGCGGGCCACGGCATTGGTTTGGCTGTCGTCGCGGAACTCGCATCCAGCTATCGCGGCGGGCTCACCATCGACGAGTCGCCACTCGGCGGGGCGCGCGTGATTCTCGAGTTACCTGGGGTGTCGTAGGTTCGGTGTCGGTGGAACGGAGCTACGAGCGCGGCGGAGGTGGGTATGTGCCGCGTCGGACGCGCTCGAGCCATCCCTGGTCGCTCCGCGCGCGCCATCCATGGCGCGCTAGGGTCCTCCGCAACACATACCCACCTCCGCCTAGTCATTGCGTCCTCATCGCCAGATGGTTTTGAAATGAGTGAACGCGCGCTTTGCGCG
>DATJGR010000008.1:0-10432 GCA_035494855.1 Pseudomonadales bacterium
CGCGCGCAGCGGCGATCGGACCGTTGAACGGCAGACCCGATACGGCGAGCGCCGCGGACGAACCGATCAGCGACGGGATGTCCGGATCCATGTCCTTGTCCGCCGACATGACCGTGCAGATGATCTCGATTTCGTTCCTGAACCCTTTCGGGAACAGCGGGCGTATCGGACGATCGATCAAGCGGCTCGTCAGCGTCTCTTTCTCGGACGGCCGACCTTCACGCCGGAAGAAACCACCGGGGATCTTGCCCGCGGCATAGGTTTTTTCCTGGTAATTCACGGTCAACGGAAAGAAGTCGATGCCCGGGCGAATCGACTTCAAACCGACGACCGTGCAGAGCACGACGGTTTCACCCATCGTGACGAGTACAGCGCCGGTGGCCTGACGGGCGAGACGCCCGGTTTCCAGGATCACGCGGTGATCGCCGTACTGGAATTCCTTTGTTACACGACTCAAATTGATATCCTCCTATTGCACCGGGTTATCGTCGCAGACCCAGCCGTTCGATCAGGCTTGCATAGCGGGCGGAATCCTTCTCCCGAAGGTAGTCCAACAACTTGCGCCGCTGATTCACCATGCGGATCAAACCGCGTCGCGAATGGTGATCCTTCTGATTGGAACGGAAATGCTCCTGCAGCGAGTTGATGTTCGCTGTGAGGAGCGCAACCTGGACCTCGGGGGACCCGGTGTCGTTTGCTGACAATTGATACTCTTCTACCACTTTCGCTTTTACTTGCGCACTCAGTGCCATTTCCAACGTTCTCCGAATATGCCTTGTGAATGAACGCGGAGTTCTCTCCGCAACCTGTCCGGGTAGCAACCACGCATATCTGCAGTCGCTCCGGTCAAACTCAGTGGGCGACCACCAGCCGCCGCGGCGCCACGCGCCCGTCGTCCAGTATCTCGCCCACCCCAATGAACATCTGCTTCGAGCTGTCTGTCGACTGCTCCACGAGCTGCACGCGACCCGAAGTAGGCGCGTGCGGCACGATCACCGGCTGACCCTGACGGATGTAGAACGCCGTTGCGTCGTTGAGCGACACCACGGGCCAGTCTCGCACCGCGCTCTCGACGGGGAGCAGCAGCGCATCCAACGCCTCGAATCCACCTTCGTCGCGAACCCGTTCCAGTTCCGCGAAACTCAACATCTCGGACTCATCATAGGGACCGGCCTTGCGGCGGCGCAAGGCACAGACATGTGCTCCGCACCCGAGCGCGTCGCCGATCTCCTCTGCGATCGTGCGCACATAGGTCCCTTTACTGCAGTGGATCTCCAGTTCGAACTGGTCGCCGTCGAACGCCACCAGTTCGTTGCTGTAGATCGTCACCCGGCGCGACTTGCGCTCCACTTCGATGCCGCGGCGCGCCAGCTTGTACAGCGGCTGCCCCTGGTGCTTGATCGCCGAGAACATCGACGGGATCTGTTCGACCTCGCCGCGGAAACGCTCGAGCACTTTCCGCACCGCCGCCTCGTCGATTCCGACGACCGGACACGTCTCCAGCACCTGACCATCCGCATCGCCACTGTCCGTGCGTACGCCGAGCTTGATCCGGGCCCAGTACTTCTTGTCCGAATCGAGCAGAAACTGCGAGAACTTCGTCGCCTCGCCGAAGCACAACGGCAACACGCCGGTGGCGAGTGGGTCCAGACTGCCCGTGTGTCCGACTTTCTGAGCCCGGTACAACTGTTTCGCCCGCTGCACCGCGTCGTTCGAACTCGCTCCGCCCGGCTTATCGACGACGATCATGCCGCTCACGTCGCGACCGCGCTGTCGGCGCACCATCAGTCACCATCCCCGCGCCGCCTTTGCGAGTCTTCGTCTGCGGCCACCGCTCGACGAATCAACGTTTCGATACGCGCGCCTTCCACGATCAGGTCATCGTAGTGAAAGCGCAGCTTCGGGGTCGTACGCATCGTGTTGTCGCGCGCCACCGCCGACCGCAGAAACCCGGCCGCGTGTTCGAGCACGGTGACGAGTTCCTTCTTTGCCTTCTCGTCGTCGACGCCGAGCGACGATACGAAGATGTCAGCGTAGGCGAGATCGCGCGTGACCCGCACGTCGTTCACGCTGACCATGCCGACCCGCGGATCGCGCATCTCCGCGCGGATGATGTCCGCCAGCCGCTCTCGCAGATGGTCGGCAACTCGGGGGCCACGGCCTTGTTCCTTCATCGACGTCTATCGGAGCGTCAGAGCGCCCGCGCGATTTCCTTCGTATCGAACACTTCGATCTTGTCGCCGACTTTGACGTCGTAGTTGCGCACGCCGATGCCGCATTCGAGACCGGCGCGAACTTCGTTGACGTCGTCCTTGAAGCGGCGCAATGAGTCGAGTTCGCCCTCGTGAATCACGACGTTGTCGCGCAGCACGCGGACCTTCTTGTTCCTGAAGATCGTGCCGTCGACGACCATGCAGCCCGCGACTTGTCCGTAGCGCGGGGAACGGAACACGTCCCGTACCTCGGCGAGGCCGAGTATTTCCTCGCGGATTTCCGGCGCCAGCATGCCCGACAGTACCTGCTTGATGTCGTCGAGCAATTCGTAGATGACGCTGTAGTAGCGCACGTCGACGTTCTCGCGCTCGATGATCTTCTTCGCCGCCGGATCCGGCCGGACGTTGAATCCAAAAATCGTCGCGCGCGATGTCAGTGCGAGCATCGCATCCGACTCGCTGATGCCGCCCACGCCGGAGCCGATGATCAGCGCTTTGACTTCGCTCGTGCTGATGTCGTTGATCGCATGCGTAATCGCTTCGAGCGAACCGCGCACGTCGGTCTTCAGGACGAGACGCAGCACCGACTTCTCGCCTTCCTGCATCGACGCGAACATGTTCTCGATTTTTGTCGCCTGATGCGCTGCCTGCCGTTGCTCCGTGCTCTTGTTCTGGCGGAAGTCAGCCAGTTCACGCGCCTTGCGTTCGTCCGGCGCGACGGAGAACGGATCGCCAGCATCGGGCGTGCCGGCGAGGCCCAGCACTTCCACCGGCGTCGACGGACCCGCTTCCTTCACCTGTTCGCCGCGATCGTTCACCATCGCGCGAACGCGGCCGATGTATTCACCCGCGATCAGCACCGCGCCCTGCCGCAGCGTGCCGTTCTGAACCAGCACAGTCGCAACCGGACCGCGCCCGCGATCGAGTCGCGACTCGATGACGACGCCGCGTCCCGGACCGTCCGGCACCGCCGTCAACTCCATCACTTCGGCCTGCAGAATGATCGCGCTCAACAGGTCTTCGATGCCTTGCCCGGTCAATGCCGAAACGTAGACGAACTGCGTATCGCCGCCCCAATCGTCCGGAGTCACTCCCTTCGACGCGAGCTCGTTCTTTACGCGCTCGGGGTCTGCGCCTTCCTTGTCCATCTTGTTTACGGCGACGATGATCGGCGTTTCGGCTGCTCGCGCGTGCTGTATCGCTTCTTCCGTTTGCGGCATCACGCCATCGTCAGCGGCCACTACGAGTACCACGATGTCGGTCGCCTGTGCGCCGCGCGCCCGCATCGCCGTGAACGCGGCGTGACCAGGCGTATCGAGGAACGTAATCTGCCCTTGCGGAATCTCTACGTGATACGCGCCGATGTGCTGCGTGATTCCGCCAGCCTCACCGCTCGCGACGCGCGTCTTGCGAATGTAGTCGAGCAGCGACGTCTTGCCGTGGTCGACGTGACCCATGATCGTCACGACCGGCGGGCGCGTTTGTGCATCGCCTTCGATGTTCAGCGATTGTTCGTGCGCGTGTTCGATCGCATCGGACGCGACGGTCTTCGCGACGTGTCCCATCTCTTCGATCACCAGAATCGCACTGTCCTGATCGAGCACGTGGTTGATCGTCGCCATAACGCCCATGCCCATCAGCGTCTTGATGACTTCACCGGCCTTCACCGACATACGCTGCGCCAGGTCGCCGACAGTGATCGCTTCGGGCACCTGCACTTCGCGCTTGACGAACTCGGTCGGACGCTCGAATTCGCCGCCCTGTTTGTCGACCTTTCGTTTCGGACGACGCAGATCGGGCTTCAGCGTGATCTCGCGGCGGCGACGCTGTTTGCCGTCGCCGAATTCGTCGTCTACCGCCGTTACGGTGCCGCGACTGTTCTTGTCTCGGCCGCGATCTTTGGCAGCGCGCTTTGGCGAACCGGCTTTCTGTTCGGTGGCTTGTGCCTGCGCAACAGCCTCCGCCGCCTCGCGTTCGAGGCGCGCTTTGTCGGTCTCTTCGACCTTCGGCGCTGCCTTCGCGGCCTGTGCTTCTTCCTTCTTGCGCTCGATCTCCGCGCGTCGACGCTCGTCTTCCGCTTTCTTCTCGGCTTCGAGCCGTCGCGTCTCTTCTTCCGCCGCTTTGCGCGCCGTGTCTTCACGTCGGATCCGCTCAGCTTCTACTTCCGACTGGGATCGGACGGGCCTAGCCTGCTGCGGAGCTTCCGCAACCGGCCCCTTAGCGTGATCGGCAGGCGCGTCGGCCCGCTTCACGTACGTACGGCTCTTGCGAACTTCGACCGCAACGGTGCGGCCTTTGCCCTGACCAGCTTTCAACGTGCTGACCGACTTGCGCGTCAGCGTGATCTTGCGCGGCGCACCTTCGGCCTCGCCGTGGCTGCGCTTCAGATAAGCGAGCAACTCCTGCCTTTCTTCGTCGGACACGGCGTCCTTGTCCGCCTTATGGGGCAGACCCGCGTCCTGCATCTGCTTGAGCAGACGGTCGACGGGGGCGCCAACCGTCTCCGCAAGCTCTCTAACCGTGACATCCGCCATGCCGTCCCTCCGATGCTTCTTTCGCGCCTACCCCAGGTTCGCTTCGGCCGACTCGAACCACGGTGCGCGCGCCGTCATGATCAGCGCAGCCGCGCGCTCCTGTCCGATGTCTTCGATGTCGATCAAGTCGTCCACCGACTGCTCGGCGAGGTCTTCGCGGGTGATGATGTTGTGACTCGCCAACAGATACGCAAGGCGGCGATCCATTCCTTCGAGACCCAACAGATCCTCCGCGGGTTCGACGTCGCCGAGTTTCTCTTCCGCCGCGATCGCTTTGGTCAACAGCGCGTCTTTGGCGCGATTGCGTAACTCCTGCGCGATCTCTTCGTCGAAACCTTCGATCGCGAGCATCTCGTCCATCGGCACGTACGCGATTTCCTCTAGCGTGGTGAAGCCTTCTTCCACCAGCACCGCAGCGACATCCTCGTCGATCTGCAACGCGTCCATGAACTCGGACATGAACTTCGACGATTCCTGCTGCTGCTTCGAGGCCGCGTCTTCGACCGTCATGATGTTCAGCGTCCAGCCGGTCAGCTCGCTGGCGAGCCGCACGTTCTGGCCGCCCCGCCCGATCGCCTGCGCGAGATTGTCGGCGGCCACCGCGATGTCCATCGCGTGCGCATCTTCATCGACGACGATCGACGCCACTTCCGCCGGGGCCATCGCATTGATCGCGAGTTGAGCCGGGTTGTCATCCCACAACACGATGTCTATGCGTTCGCCCGCCAATTCTCCCGACACCGCCTGAACGCGCGATCCGCGCATGCCTACGCATGCGCCGACCGGGTCGATGCGGCCGTCGTTCGTCTTCACCGCGATCTTCGCGCGCGAGCCTGGATCGCGTGCGGCGCCGCGGATCTCGATGATGTACTCGGCGATCTCGGGCACTTCGATCTTGAACAACTCCACCAACATCTTCGGTGAGGTGCGGGTCAGAATGAGCTGCGGACCGCGTGCGTCGGGACGCACTTCGACGAGCAACGCGCGCAAACGATCGCTGACACGGAACGTCTCGCGCGGAATGAGATTCTCACGGCCCAGCAGCGCTTCGGCGTTGTTACCGAGATCGACTATCACCGACTCGCGCGTGACCTTCTTCACCGTTCCGCTGACCAGTTGGCCAACGCGCGGCAGATACGCCTGCACCACCTGCGCGCGCTCTGCTTCGCGTACCTTCTGAACGATCACCTGCTTGGCGGTCTGCGCGGCAATGCGCCCGAACTCGACCGACTCGACCGGGATCTCGTACCGATCGCCGAGATTCAGATTCGGATCCTTCGCTTGCGCTTCTTCGAGCGTCAATTGCGCGGCCGGATTCGGTTCCTCTTCCTCAGGCAACTCGTCCGGGTTCACGACCTGCCAGGTGCGGAACGTCGAATACTCGCCGGTGTCGCGATTGATCGAGACACGGAATTCGGCGTTTTCCTGGTAGCGCTTCTTCGTCGCCATCGCCAACGCATGTTCGAGCGCGTCGATGATGACTTCTTTCGGGACGCCCTTCTCCAGCGAGACGGACTCCACCACCATCAATATCTCTTTGCTCATGATCTCGACCTATTCAAATCGCGGCACGATCCGCGCACGCTGAACGTTGCTCAGCGGAATCTGATATTCCGAATCTTCGGCCTGTACGACCACTTCGTCGTTCTCGAGTCCCGTCAGCGCACCGACCACTCGCCGACGCCCCTCGAACGGATAGTTCAGCCGCACATCGACCGTCTCGCCGATGCTCTCGGCGTACTGTTCCGGCTTGAACAGCAGACGATCCATGCCCGGCGACGACACTTCCAGCGTGTAGCTGGAGGTCAGCGTCCCTTCCACGTCGAGCACTTCGCTCACCTGTTTCGAGACCGCTTCGCAATCCTCGATCGTCACACCCTCGTCGCGATCGATGTAGATCCGCAGCACCGAGTGCTTGCCTTGCCCGAGATACTCGATCCCCCACACGCGCAGACCCAACGCCGCCACAGTGGGCGATAACAGCGTTTCGAGTTCTCGTTCCTTCTTGGTCATCCACCAATCATCTGTATCCGATTCCGGCGTCGCTTCCGTGCGACTCCACAAATAAAAAATGGGCTGACGCCCATTTGAAGGGGAAGGACCGAGCCTTCCAGACCTGCAAAAAAGCCCCTAAAAAGGGGCTCCCGACTCATTGGTAGCGGGGGCAGGATTTGAACCCACGACCTTCGGGTTATGAGCCCGACGAGCTACCAGACTGCTCCACCCCGCATCAGGAGGGTGCGGATTATAGGGAGGTGGGTATTTCGGGTCAACGCGTTTGCTGACCCGTGTCGATATTGGTGCCGAAGAGAGGACTCGAACCTCCACGAGCTTTCGCTCACAACCACCTCAAGGTTGCGTGTATACCAATTTCACCACTTCGGCTGGGAAAAAACGGAACCCGGTCAGGCGTCGGGAACGTCGGAATCTACAGGTTTGCCGGGTGCAGTCAACTTCGTTTCCGGCGCTGCGTTCTGTTGCGTCGGATCGGGTTGCGACTGCGGTTGCGGCGCGGTCGGCTGCGCCGGAACGGCGGGTTCGGTGACGATCGGAATGCCGAGATCTTTCAGCGATGCCGCGCGCTCCTTCGCGGTGAACGCGAGCCCGAGCGACAGTAGAAAGAACCCGATCGCAAGCCAGGCCGTGAGTTTCGCGAGGAACGACGCCGACCCCGCGCCGCCGAAGACCGCACTCGCCGCGCCGCTGCCGAAAGCCGCGCCGATATCTGCACCTTTACCCTGCTGCAACAACACCAGCGCACACAGCGCGATGGCATTCAGCACCAGCAGAATCAGAAGAATCGTTTCCAGCGTGCTCATTGCGCTATGCCGCCCTGCAAATGTTCTCGAATTGCCCCGCATTCAGCGAGGCGCCACCCACCAGACCACCATCCACGTCCGCACCGGCAAACAACGCTCCTGCATTACCGTCTGTGATGCTGCCGCCGTACAGAATCCGCAATCCATCGGCCACCGATCCATCGAACGTTCGAATCCGCGCCCGGATCGCGCGGTGCATCGTCTGCGCGTCGGCCGGCGTCGCGCTGCGACCCGTGCCGATCGCCCACACCGGTTCGTACGCGAGCATCGCCCGCTGCAACGAGGCGACGCCCGCCGACGCGATGATCGCGTCGAGTTGCTTCATCACGACCTGCTCGGCCCGACCGTCGTCGCGCTCGGCGGACGTTTCGCCGACACACAGCACCGGCACCAGTCCCGCACGCAACGCCGCCGCGAACTTCTGCGCGACGATCGCATCGGTCTCGTTGAACCAGCGACGCCGCTCCGAGTGGCCGACCAGTACGTGCGTGGCACCGAGGTCCTTCACCATCTCAGCCGCAACCTCACCGGTGAACGCACCGGACGGCTCGGCGTGGATGTTCTGCGCGCCCACCTTCAACGCACTACCCTTCGTGCGCTCGATCACGGCCGACAGATACGCGATCGGCGGAAACAGCAGCACGTCGACTCGCGGGACGTTCAGCCGAACCAGCGCATCGAGCAACTGTTCGATCGTCGCCGTCGAGCCGTGCATCTTCCAATTGCCCGCAACCACACGACGGCGCACTTCGATGGGACCTCGCGACTCGGCGGGTCAAAAATGGCCGGCAATGGTAAACAACGAGGTCGGCCGGCACAACGCCGGCGTCGGATCAGGCGCCGTTCGCCTCTGCGCGAACCACGGCCGCCAGCTCGTCCGCCAGACGGGTCACTTGCGATGCGTCCTGTCCCTCGACCATCACTCGGACCAATGGCTCGGTTCCGGATGGTCGCAACAAGACCCGTCCGGTGCCTGCCAACGCGTTTTCGGCTTCACCGACGGCGCGCTTCACGTTCTCCAGCCCCACGACGCGACCTGGTTCCTTCGCGCGGACGTTCACGAGCGTCTGCGGGTACTTCTCCATTCCAGTGCGCAATTCGGCCAGTGACTTGTCGGCAATCATCATCGCCGCGAGCACCTGCAACGCCGAGACGATGCCGTCGCCGGTGGTGTTGAGATCGAGGCACAGAATGTGCCCGGACCCTTCGCCGCCGAGCTCCCAATTGCGTTTCCTCAGTTCTTCCAGGATGTAGCGGTCGCCGACTTTCGATCTCGCGAACGGAATCGAAAGCTGAGTCAGCGCCTGTTCCATTCCGAAGTTGCTCATCAGCGTGCCCACGACACCGCCGGGCAGCCGTCCAGCCTCCACGCGATGCCGCGCGATGATGAACAGCAGTTCGTCGCCGTCGAGCACTGCCCCGTTCTGGTCGACCATCAGCACGCGATCGCCGTCTCCGTCGAAGGCGATGCCGAGATCGGCGCCACGGGCCAACACTTCCCGCTGTAGTCGCTCCGGATGGGTCGAACCGCAGTCGGCATTGATGTTGAGTCCATCGGGCTCGGCGCCGATCACCGTGATGTCTGCACCCAACTCCGCGAAGACGCCAGGCGCCACGTCGTAGGTCGCTCCGTTGGCACAGTCGAGAACAATCTTGAAGCCGCTGAGCCGCATTCCGCGATCGACCGTCGCCTTGCAGAATTCGATGTAGCGACCGCGCGCGTCATCGACGCGCTTCACTTTTCCGATAGCTTCGGAGGTCACGCAGGTCAATGGCGAATCGAGTTCGGCCTCGATTTCGAGTTCTTTTGCATCCGGCAACTTGTTGCCGTCCCAATCGAAGAATTTGATGCCGTTGTCATAGAACGGATTGTGCGAGGCGCTGATCACGATGCCGGCGTCGGCGCGCAGCGTTCGCGTGAGATACGCAACCGCGGGCGTCGGCATCGGTCCGAGAAGCCTCACGTCGACACCAGCGGACGAAAGCCCGGCCTCGAGGACCGACTCGAACATGTAGTTGGAAACCCGCGTGTCCTTTCCGATCAGGATCAGCCGCCGACCGTTCCGCGCGAAGACCCGACCGGCCGCCCATCCGAGGCGAAGGCAGAAATCCGGTGTGATCGGCGCTTCGCCGACCCGGCCGCGGATGCCATCGGTACCGAAGTACTTCCTTGCCATGTCAGACCTCCATGATCCGGGACACCATTTTCAGGGCGTCCACGGTTGCCGCAACGTCATGCGTGCGGACGATCTTCGCACCGTTCTGCACCGCGACGACCGCCGCCGCGAGACCGCCCGCCACGCGGGCATCCGCTGCGCGGCCGGTGATCGTACCAATCATTCCTTTCCTCGACAGACCGACCAGCACCGGATAGCCGAGATCGGTGAGTTCGCTCAGTCCGCGCAACAGCGCGAGGTTGTGATCCAGCGTTTTGCCGAACCCGAAACCCGGGTCGATTACGATCCGCTCGCGGTCGATTCCGGCATCGCGACACCGCGCGGCGCGTTCGCCAAGGTAAGCCCTCACTTCCAGTACAACATTTTCATAATGGGGAGCTTTCTGCATCGTCGGCGGCTCACCTTGCATGTGCATCAGGCACACTGCGACGTCCGACGCCGCCACTGCTCGCAGTACACCGGGGTCGGTCAGCGCGCGCACATCGTTGATCAGGTGCGCCCCTGCCTCGATCGCGGCGCGGGCCACCCCCGGTTTGCTCGTATCCACCGAAACGATAGTACCGATCGCTACAAGACGCTCCACGATCGGGATCACACGCCGCAGTTCCTGGGCCTCCTCCACCGGCAGTGCGCCCGGGCGGGTCGACTCCCCGCCGACATCGATCAACGCCGCGCCCGCTTCCACCATT
>DATJGR010000009.1:0-13476 GCA_035494855.1 Pseudomonadales bacterium
GTTCAGGTCGGTCCGAACATCGCGATCACGATCGCCGCGAAAGGCAACTACGACTATCTCGCCTATCAGGCCGACCAGACTCTGACGGTCAACGTGAATCCGGTCAGCGACAAGGAACTCGCGCAGCGCGACGACGTCTTCCGGTACAAAGGTGAAAAGCTGTCGCTGAACTTCCAGGACATCGAAGTCCGCTCGGTGCTGCAGCTGATCGCCGACTTCACCGACCTCAACCTCGTCGCGAGCGACACCGTTTCGGGCCGCATCACGTTGCGTCTGAAGAACGTACCGTGGGACCAGGCGCTGGAGCTGATTCTGAAGACGAAGGGTCTCGACAAGCGCCAGGTTGGAAACGTTCTGCTGGTCGCACCGGCAGCGGAAATCGCCGCGCGCGAAAAACTCGAACTCGAGAACCAACGACAGATCGCGGAACTCGCGCCGCTGCGCACCGAGTTCATCCAGGTGCGTTACGCGAACGCGACCGAGCTCTACAAGCTGTTCAGTTCCAGCGGGGGCGGTGGTAAAGGCGGTTCGGGTCCGGCGGCTGCCGCTGCGCAACCGGCCGGTGGTTCGGGCGGCGGTCGCAATTCGATCGTGTCGGCGCGCGGTAGCGTGATCGTCGACGAGCGCACCAACTCGATCATCCTCACCGACACCGCGGATCGGCTGGAAGAATTCCGCAAGGTGATTGCGCGCCTCGACATACCCGTTCGTCAGGTGTTGATCGAATCGCGAATCGTCACGGCCAGCACGAACTTCGACCAGGAGCTCGGCATACGTTGGGGTGGCGCGAGCCTGACGAACGTCAATGGCACGACCGTCAAGACGGGCGGCAGCCTGAACACGCTGAACGAACTGCAGAACATCGCGGTGTCCGGTGCCGGTCAGGTGACGTCTCCGGACGACCTCGTCGTCGACCTCGGCGTTGCTGCTGCGAGTTCGAGCTTCGGTATCGGCTTCACCGGTTCCGACTATCTGGTCGACCTGGAACTGACCGCGCTCGAAGTCGATGGGCGCGCGCAGGTCGTCGCACGGCCGAAGGTCATCACTGCGGACAAGCAGATGGCGGAGATCCGGTCTGGTACCGAAATTCCGTATCAGGAAGCGTCGAGCAGTGGTGCAACCTCGGTGTCCTTCAAGGAAGCCGTGTTGTCGCTGGAAGTCACGCCGCAGATCACGCCTGACGATCGGATCATCATGACGCTGAAGGTGAACCAGGACTCCGTCGGTCAGGTGTTCAACGGTGTTCCCAGTATCGACACCAACCAGGTCAAGACGCAGGTGCTGGTCGACAACGCTCAGACGGTCGTACTGGGTGGTATCTTCAAAGACTCCGTAACCGAGGCTACCGAAAAGACCCCGTTCCTGGGCGATCTTCCGTACGTCGGTCGGTTGTTCCGCAAGACACTCGACAAGACCGACAAGCAGGAACTGCTGATCTTCATCACGCCGCGGATCATTCAGGATTCGCTTACGACGCGGTGATCGCGACTCGAGGGACAGACTTGCGCCTGTCCCCGTATTAGACTGAACGGCGCCCTAATGGCGCCGTTCGTCGTGATGGTCAACAAGAATCACAATGTGTTTTTGATCGGTCTCATGGCGGTCGGTAAGACGACCGTCGGGCGCCTGCTGTCCGATGAACTGGGTCTTCCGTTCTTCGATACCGATCGTGTCGTAGAGGAGAAGGCGGGCGCCGACATCGCGTGGATTTTCGACAAAGAGGGCGAAGCCGGCTTCCGCGATCGCGAATGTCATGCGGTCGATGAGCTTACCCAGCGCGACGGGGTGGTTCTGGCAACCGGCGGCGGAGTGGTTCTGCGCGATGAAAATCGACGCAACCTGGCCGCGCGTGGAATCGTCGTGTTCCTCGACTCGCCAATAGAAAGGCTGGTGGAACGCACGCGTCGCGACAAGCGACGGCCGTTGCTTCAGCAAGGCGACGCCCGCGCCACGCTCGAACGTCTCTCGCAGGAGCGCGCGCCGCTGTACACCAGTATTGCGGACTATCGCTTCTGCGCGGACCGACACTCAGCAAAAGCGTTGGCGAAGGAGATCGCCGATCATCTGCGCCACGACGGGTGCTTCGTGTGACTGAAACGCTGTCGGTAGAACTCGGCGATCGCAGCTATCCGATCCGTATCGGCACCGGTCTGTTGAACGATCCTGCGCAGTTTGCTCCCTACATCGCGGGTCGACAGGTATGCATCGTCACCAACGAGACGATTGCGCCGCTTTATCTGAAAGCACTCGAATCGACGTTGATCGGATATCAGGTGGACGCGTGTGTTCTGCCGGACGGCGAAGAGCACAAGACGCTGCAGACCTACGCGAACGTCCTCGACCATCTGATGGTGCATCGCCACAACCGTTCTACCACGCTTGTTGCCCTGGGCGGTGGCGTGGTCGGGGACGTCGCGGGATTCGCCGCTGCGACCTATCAGCGCGGCGTTGCGTTCATTCAGGTGCCGACGACGCTGCTCGCGTGCGTAGACTCGTCGGTGGGCGGAAAGACCGCGGTGAACCACCCGCAGGGCAAGAACATGATCGGCGCGTTCTATCAGCCGCGACTCGTGCTGGCGGATCTGCGCACGCTCGACTCTCTGCCGGCGCGCGAGTATCTCGCCGGCATCGCGGAGGTCGTCAAGTACGGGATCATCCGCGACGCGAGCTTCTTCGATTGGCTCGAAGCGCACGTCGACGATCTGTTGCGGCGTGACGCCTCCGCGTTGAAGCATGCGGTGCGCACGTCGTGTGCGGTGAAGGCCGCGGTGGTGGCGGTGGACGAACGCGAGGACGGCGTGCGCGCGATCCTGAACTACGGACACACTTTCGGCCATGCGATCGAGACGCTCACACGCTACGAGTACCTGCACGGCGAAGCGGTCGCGATCGGGATGGTGATGGCGACCGATCTCTCGATGCGAGCTGGCATGCTCGATCGCGCCGCCGGAAAACGCATCAAGTCGCTCGTCGCAGCATTTGGTCTGCCGGTGGTGCCGCCCGGCAACATCACACCCGATGCAATGCGATCGGCCATGGGCATGGACAAGAAGGCGATCGACGGCCGATTGCGTCTCGTGCTGGCGCGCGCCATCGGCGATGCGCTCGTTACGGAGAGGTTCGATCCGGGTGCCTTCAGGGATACCCTCTCGGCCCACGGCGGCTTATGTGAAGAATAGCGCACGCCCCTCACTGGAAGCGTTGGGACTGTCGAAGAACCCGTTTCGCGAAGCAACAGACGATTTCTTCAGCGAAGGCGATCGGGGTCGGCGCCTCGAAGAACTGCGCCACCCGGCGCGTTGGTCCCGGCGCCTCCTGGTAGTTACCGGCGAGCGCGGTGTCGGCAAGTCGACACTGTATCGAGCGCTGTCCAACAGCCTGGATCCGGGCGTGAAAGCCGCGCGCATCAACGCCAACCTCACGAGTGACACGCGCGAGGTGCTGGCCGGCATCATTCAGGGATTTGGAATGGCGGCGCCGGCCAATGCCGATCCGCGTCTGCTGATCGACCTGATCGCGTTACACGTCCAGGAGCAGGGCGACGCGCATCGCTACTGCCTGGTACTGATCGACGACGCGCATCTGCTCGAACTGCGGGCGCTCGAGCAATTGCTGAAGCTCGTCGATGCGGGCGCGGAAGAGGGCCTTCGCATGGTTTTCTTCGCCGAAGCGTACTTCGTGCAATCGCTGGACACGGCATCGAAGCGCACCGATCAGACACAGAACTGGCACGAGATCCGTTTGACGCCGTTCACCAACGACGAGTCGCGACGCTACGTCGCGCTCCGGCTCGCACAAGCGGGGCTGCACGATCGCTCGGCGTTCACGCAGAACGAACTGTCGGTGATCGTCGGCGGATCGAGCGGCATGCCCGGGCGCATCGACGAACTGGCGAGCGCGATCCTCACCGGCGATCTCACGATCAGCGAGGATCGCAATTGGTTGCCGCGCACCCATCGTGCGCTGGTCGTACTGGTGTTGATCGGAGCGGGTCTCGGATGGCTGATCTTCAACGGATATCCGAAACCAGCCGCAGAACCGCGCGAACAGCCGACCGACGCGCGGGTGGAACCGGGTCCGCCACCGGTCAGCGGTACCGCGTCTCTGGCAATTCCGACGCCGCAGATCGCTGCCGAATCCGTCGCGCCGCCCGTCACGCGAACCCTGCCGGAAGCGCCGCCGCCGATGGAACCGGCAGCCGAGGCCGCAGTTGCGGCAGCCGCGCCGGCGGTGCCCGAGCAGAAGCGTATCGATCCCGCACCGGCGATGCCGCAGAAGCTCGCATTAGAGGCCCCGCCGAAAGAGCCCCCCCCGAAGGTTGCAGAGCCTCAGCCCAAGAGAGTACCCGATGCGGTGCAGCAGGTTGCCGGCTCAAAGCCACGAAGCTCGCCCCCGAGTCCGGCCGTTGGCAAGCCGCGATCGGCGCAATGGATCAGAGATCAGCCCGGCAAGTACTTCACGCTGCAGTTGTTCGCGACCACCAGCCGTGACAAGCGCGATCAGTTCCTGCGTCAGCAGGACCACAAGGAGCAGTTCGCAACGTTCGAGACGAAGCGCGACGGCGTGCCGTGGTTCGCGGTCGCGTACGGCAGTTACGCCACGCAAGCCGAGGCCAGGTCGGCCGCCGCTTCGCTGCCAGCGAGCGTTGGCCGGGTGGAACCGTGGGTCAGAACGTTTGCGTCGGTGCAGGCAACGCTCGACTGACGCCGCCGTTAGGAACGTCAGGGCAGCAGCGTTTCACCCATCAGGGTGCGGTCGATCTCTCGCGCGGCTTCCCGACCTTCGTTGATCGCCCGCACGACGAGCGACTGTCCGCGGCGGCAATCCCCGGCCGCGAATACCTTCGGCACGCTGGTCGCGTACCTGCCGTAGTCCGCGCGCAGATTGCTGCGCGGGTCGTATGCGACGCCGAGCGCGTCCGAAGCGTGATGTTCCGGACCGAGAAATCCCATCGCGATCAGAATCAGATCGGCTTTCCACACTTTTTCAGTATTCGGAATTTCCTGAAGCTGGTTGCCGACGAACTTCACTTCGGTGGTCCGCATGCCGGTCAGTCGTCCGTCTTTGCCGTCGAACGACTTGCCGGAAATGCTGTAGACGCGCGGATCGGCGCCGAAGCGTTTTGCGGCTTCTTCGTGACCGTAGTCCACGCGAAAGATTTTTGGCCACGTCGGCCACGGGTTGTCCGATGCGCGGTCGGCGGGCGGTTGCGGCAGGATCTCGAAGTTGACGAGCGAGCGGCAGCCGTGGCGCAGCGATGTGCCGATGCAGTCGGTGCCGGTGTCGCCGCCGCCGATCACGATGACGTCTTTGTCTTTCGCTGAAATGTAGTTGCCGTCCGCGTGCTGCGAGTCGAGCAGGCTCTTCGTGTTGGCCCGCAGGAAGTCCATTGCGAAGTGGATACCCGAGAGTTCGCGCCCCGGAATCGGCAGATCGCGCGCGACGGTGGCGCCCGTCGCGAACAACACGGCGTCGTTGTCGGCGAGCAGGGTCGTCGCGTCGAGCGAACCGTTGCTGCCGTCGCCGACCGGTGTGGAGACCTGGAACTTGACGCCTTCGGCGCGCAGCAGGTCGATGCGGCGGTCGACGACACGCTTGTCGAGCTTCATGTTCGGAATGCCGTACATGAGCAGCCCACCGATGCGGTCTGCTCGCTCGTACACCGTCACCAGATGCCCCGCCTGGTTCAGTTGCGCGGCGGCGGATAGCCCCGCGGGACCGGATCCGATGATCGCAACGCGCTTACCGGTGCGCTTCGCCGGAGGGCGCGCCACGACCCACCCTTCCTCGAAGCCCTTGTCGATGATCGCCATCTCGATGTTCTTGATGGTAACCGCGGGATCGGTGATGCCGAGCACGCACGCGCCTTCGCACGGCGCCGGGCACACGCGTCCGGTGAACTCGGGGAAGTTGTTCGTCTGGTGCAGCCGGTCGAGTGCCTCGCGCCAGTGGCCGCGGTAGACGAGATCGTTCCACTCCGGAATCAGGTTGTGGATCGGACACCCGTCGGTGGATTGGCAGAACGGTACGCCGCAATCCATGCAACGCGAGCCTTGCACCGCCAGGTGCTTTGCGTCGTGCCCGGTATAGATTTCTTCGAAGTCGAGCAACCGCTTCGTGGCATCGCGGTACGCCTCGGTCTTGCGAGGAAACTCTTTGAACCCCGTCGGTTTACCCATTCTGCTGTCTGCTTATGCTTCGGCAGCGAACGGCAGCGGTGCGCCGGCTTTGCGTGCCTGGAGAACGCGCTTGTAATCGGTCGGCATGACTTTGACGAACCGCGCCAACGACCGGGCCCAGTCGTGCAGGATCGACTTGGCAACGGTCGAGCCGGTGAACTCGAGGTGATTCTCGATCGCCTTCTTCAATTCGATGATGTCCTCGTCTTCGGCGAGCGCTTCCAGTTGCACCATTTCGGTGTTGCAGCGCTGCTTGAATACGCCGTTCGGGTCCCATACGTAGGCGATGCCACCGCTCATGCCGGCAGCGAAGTTGCGTCCGGTTTCTCCCAACACGACGACCCGGCCGCCGGTCATGTATTCGCAGCCATGGTCGCCAACGCCTTCAATCACTGCGGTCGCGCCGCTGTTGCGCACCGCGAAGCGCTCCGCGGCGATGCCGCGGAAATAGGCTTCACCGCTGGTCGCACCGTAGAGCACCACGTTGCCGATCAGAATGTTGCGTTCGGCGGCGAACGAACTCGTCGTCGGCGGGTAGATGATGATCCGGCCGCCCGAAAGTCCTTTGCCCACGTAGTCGTTCGCGTCGCCTTCGACTTCGAGCGTCACGCCTTTCGCGAGCCAGGCGCCGAAGCTCTGCCCGGCACTGCCGTAGAAACGGAAGTGGATCGTGCCGTCGGGCAGCATCGAGGGTCCGACGCGCTTGATGATCGCGTTCGACAGCATGCCGCCAACGACGCGGTTCGTGTTTACGATCGGCAGGCTGTGCTGCACTTTCTCGCCGGTCGCGAGTGCGGGTTCGGCGAGACGAATCAGCTCGTTGTCGAGCGCCATGTCGAGCTCGTGGTCCTGCGTGTGCTGCGCGAACGAGCCGAGGAAGTCTTCGGGCTTTTCGGCCGGCGCGAGAATCTGCGACAGATCGAGACCTTTCGCTTTCCAGTGATTCACCGCCGCGTCGACTTTCAGCGCGTCGACGCGGCCGACCATTTCGTTGACCGTCCGGAAACCGAGCTCCGCCATGATCATGCGCAGCTCTTTCGCGACCATGAACATGAAGTTCACGACGTATTCCGGCTTGCCGTTGAACTTCTTGCGCAGCTCCGGGTCTTGCGTCGCAACGCCGACGGGGCAGGTGTTGAGGTGACACTTGCGCATCATGATGCAGCCGAGCGTAACCAGCGGTGCGGTGGCGAAGCCGAACTCCTCGGCGCCGAGGAATGCCGCGATGGCGACGTCGCGCCCGGTCTTCAGTTGACCATCGGTCTGCAGCACCACGCGCGAGCGCAGGTTGTTCATCACGAGCGTCTGGTGGGTTTCGGCGATGCCGAGTTCCCACGGCACGCCGGCATGCTTGATCGACGTCAGCGGCGATGCACCGGTGCCGCCGGTATCGCCCGCGATGACCAGGTGATCCGCGCGCGCCTTCGTAACGCCGGTGGCGACCGTGCCGACGCCGATTTCGGCGCCCAGCTTCACGCTGATCCGCGCGTTCGGATTTGCGTTCTTCAGGTCGTGAATCAGCTGTGCGATGTCTTCGATCGAATAGATGTCGTGGTGCGGCGGCGGGCTGATCAGACCCACGCCCGGTGTCGAATGGCGGATGCCGGCGATGTATTCGTCGACTTTACGGCCGGGCAATTCGCCGCCTTCGCCGGGCTTCGCTCCCTGCACGATCTTGATCTGCAGTTCGTCGGCGTTCGTCAGATAGTTGATCGTTACGCCGAACCGGCCGCTCGCCACCTGCTTGATCGCCGAACGCTTCGAGTCGCCGTTCTCGAGCGGAATGAACCGGATCGGATCTTCGCCGCCTTCGCCAGTGTTCGATTTGCCGCCGATGCGGTTCATCGCGATGGCGAGCGTTTCGTGCGCTTCCTTAGAGATCGAACCGAAGCTCATTGCGCCGGTGACGAAGCGGCGGACGATGTCTTTCTCCGCTTCGACTTCCTCGATCGGCACCGGGCCGTCGTTCACGGCGGTGTTGAACGCGATCAGGCCGCGCAACATCGAGTTGCGGGTCGCTTCCTGGTTCGTGTGCTTCGAGAAACGCCAATAGGCGTCTTCGCTGTTGGTGCGCGCCGCGACCTGCAGTTCAGCGATCGCAGTCGGGTCCCACATGTGGCGGTCGCCGCCCTTACGCCAGTGGAAATCACCCGGGTTGGGCAGCACCGGCAACGCGACCACGTCGCGACCGGGAAAGCCGAGCGCGTGCCGCCGTTGCAGTTCTTCGACGAGGATGTCGAAGCCAACGCCTTGTACGCGGCTCGCCGTACCGGCGAAGCAGCGGTTGATCACGTCGTCGGCCAGGCCGATTGCTTCGAAGATCTGCGCGCCTTTGTACGACTGCAGCGTCGAGATGCCCATCTTCGCCATGATCTTCAAGATCCCTTTGGCGGTGGCTTTGCGATAGGAATAAACGACGTCGTCGTCGCTCTTCACGTGTGGCGCTTCCAGCGTGCCGTCGGCGCGCGCCTGCCAGATCGATTCGAACGCGAGGTAAGGATTGATCGCATCGGCGCCGTAACCGATCAACAGCGAATGGTGGTGAACTTCGCGTGCTTCGCCGGTTTCGATGATGATGCCGATGCGCGTGCGCGCGTGCGTGCGCACCAGGTGGTGGTGCACCGCGCCCGTCGCGATCAGCGCGCTGATCGGCACACGGTCGGCGCAAATCGCCCGGTCGGTCAACACCACCAGACTCATGCCGTCGGCGATCGCCTGGCTAGCTTCGTTGCAGACGCGATCGAGAGATTCGAGCAGCCCCGCTTTGCCGGAACCCCGCGGGAACGTGATGTCGATCGTGCGCGACTTCCAGCCGCGGTAGTCGATGCGCTTCAGCGCCGCGACTTCTTCGTTCGTCAGAATCGGATGCGGAATGCGCAACCGGTGTGCATTCGCCTGCGACACCTCGAGCATGTTCGCCTCGGGCCCGATGTAGCACTCCAGCGCCATGATGACTTCTTCGCGGATCGAATCGATCGGCGGATTCGTCACTTGTGCGAACAGCTGCTTGAAGTAGTCGTACAACATGCGCGGCTTTTCGGACATCACCGCCAGCGCCGCGTCGTTGCCCATCGAGCCGAGCGGATCGCGGCCTTCGCGGATCATCGGCAGCAGCATGAACTGCATCGTTTCCTGCGTGTAGCCGAACGCCTGCATCCGCTGCGTCAGGTTTTCCGGATGGAAGCCGTGCGATTCGCCGTTTGCCGAGAGCTCGCTGAGTTCGACGCGCTCTTCATCGAGCCACTTGCGATAGGGATGCGCGCGCGCCCAATCCCCTTTGATCTCCTCGTCGGGGATCATGCGCCCCTGTTCGAAGTCGATCAGGAACATCCTGCCTGGTTGGAGGCGGCCCTTCGCGATCACGTGTTCCGGATCTACCGGCAGCACGCCGACCTCCGACGCCATGATGCACATGTTGTCGTCGGTGATGTAGTAACGGCTGGGGCGCAGGCCGTTGCGGTCGAGCACTGCGCCGATGTAATTGCCGTCGGTGAACACGATCGACGCCGGACCGTCCCACGGTTCCATCATGCAGGAGTGGTATTCGTACAGCGCGCGCTTCTCCTCCGACATAGTCGGATGCTGCTGCCACGCTTCCGGAATCATCATCAGCACCGCTTCCTGAAGCGAGCGGCCCGACATCAGCAGGAACTCCAGCACGTTGTCGAACTTCCCGGAGTCGGAGGTATCCGCTTCGACGATCGGGAACAGCTTCTTCAGATCGTCGCCGAAGAGGTCGGATTTTGCGACGCCTTCGCGCGCGTTCATCCAGTTCACGTTGCCGAGAACGGTATTGATCTCGCCGTTGTGGCTCATGAATCGGTTCGGCTGCGCGCGGTCCCACGAGGGGAAGGTGTTCGTCGAGAAGCGCGAGTGCAGCATCGCGAGGTGCGACTCGTAGTCGAGGTCGTCGAGGTCGCGATAGAACGGGAACACCTGGTGCGGCGTCAGCATCCCTTTGTAGACGATGACCTTGCTCGACAGGCTGCAGACGAAAAAGAGCTTCCGCTCGACCAGCGACATGTTGCCGCGGAGCAGATGCGTGGCGTTCTTGCGGATCAGATACAGCTTGCGCTCGAACGCGTCCGGATCGATGTCCGGCGACGCGCCGATGAACAGCTGCTCGATGGTCGGCATGGCACGGCGGGCTGCTTTGCCGAGACCGGCGCCGTCCGGGTCGACCGGTACTTTGCGCCAGCCGAGCAGCACCTGACCTTCGGCCTTGATGCGCTCTTCGATGATGTTCTTGCAGTGCTGCCGCTCCTTGATCGCGCGCGGCAGGAAGACATTGCCGGCGCCGTAACGGCCGGGTTGCGGCAGCTTGGTCTTGAGCGCGCGGTGCGAGAACTTCGCGAACAGCTTGTGCGGCAGTGCAGTGAGGATGCCCGCGCCGTCCCCCGTGTTCTTTTCGTAACCGACGCCGCCGCGGTGAACCATGCAGCAGTTGATGTGCTCGGCCGCACGCACGATCTGGTTGCGCGCCACGCCTTTGATGTCGCAGACGAACCCGACGCCGCAGCTGTCGTGCTCGAATCGCGGATCGTATAGGCCGCGTGCACCGGGCATCCCGAGGGTCAGTTCCTCGTGCAGTGCGCTCGGTCTGCGACTGGTCATTGCGCTTCTCCGTAAAGCCCGATCGGGACAGTCAAGAAGACCCCCGTCCCCGTCCTCGGACGGAAACCAGAATCCCCAACATGATTGCTGCGGCGCGCCGCCAAAGCGACCGGCGAATGTATCACTCGTCCCTCCAATGTCAACCGACGCGGCATCGATCGACCGCGTTCAGCCGTCGATTCGCGTCAAACCGCAGGTGCGCTGATTCTTTGTCGTTGTGGAGGGCTTCCGGTAAGCCCTGGAGTGCTCCCACGCGGGGCGATCCACCATCTCAAAATCATTCTGGCGAATCAAGCCGATGCTGCAGCGCGACAACTTCCCGGCACCACTCACGGTGAGACGCGATACCAATACCGATACAGGTCGGCGAAGCCCAGGCGTCGATACAGCGCGCGGGCGGGATGGTTCGCCTCCATGACCTGCAGATACGCGTGGCGAGCACCGTTGTTCCGACCCCACGCGAGCAGCGATTCGACCAGCGTGTTGCCGTGTCCCTGGCGCCGCGCGGACGGCAACGTGACGACATCGAACAAGCCGACCAGTTCGCGTTCGAGCACGGCGACGCCGCAGGCTACCGGCGCACGGTCCAGCGAGATGAACCCGAAGACGTGTTCGGAGCGGATGCCCGCCAGCAGCATCGCGTGCAACTGCTGGCCGGCGGGCGGCACGTCCGCCGCGCCGGCATAGGCATCGAGCCATTCGTCGCGCGGTACTTCGTGAAAAGAGGGACCGACGCTGAACGAGGTTCCCTGCAGGTCGCAAACGAGCACGCGGGTGGGGTCGACGTGCTGGTATCCGCGCTGCTCGAGGAGTGCATCGAGCGACTCTGCCTCCATCACGGTCGTCAGACGGAAGATGGTCTTGAGTCGCTCCCTCGAGTAGAGGTTCTCGCAGTAGCGGATTTTCTCGATCGCGGCCTGCTGTGACGGATACAGCGGCACGATCGAGTTGGCGCGCTTGGTGAAACCGCGGCTGAATCGCAGCACCCAGCCGTCGATCAGTGACTGCTGCAATGCGGGCCATGCATTCAGCGATGCTTCCTCTACGCGGCGACACAGCGTTAGATCGATCATCGCGCGATGCTAGCGGCGGAGGAGCGGGAGCGCGATAAGATGCCGCTGACTGGAGGATTCATGCACGACGTATTTCCGGTCGTCGTCCACACTCTGATGTGGCGACGCCGTGCGGTGTTGCTGTTGCGACGCGCCGGAACCGGTTACCTCGACGGTTGGTACGCTTTGCCGGGGGGACATCTGCAGCGCGGCGAAGGTATCGTCGAGTGCGCGGTGCGGGAAGTACGCGAAGAGACGGGCATCGTCGTCGCCGCGTCGCAACTGCGCGCCGCGGCGGTGATGCCGTACCGGTCAGGCGAGCATCAGGGGATCGACTTCATCATGGTGTGCGACGATTTCGCCGGCGAGCCGACGCTCGCCGAACCGCATCTGGCCGACGCGATCGGCTTCTGGAGTGCCGATGCGCTGCCGGCCAACACCGTTCCGTATCTGCGCGCGGCACTCGAACTCGCGGCGAGCGGACAATGGTTCCTGGAATTCCGAAGCTAGACTCGTAGTCGATGCTGCGCGGCTGGCGTCTCGGACTTGCGATCACACTCGGGATCGGTGCCGCCGGTTCGTTGCCGTTGCTCGTTGCCTATTTCGGCGGCTACGAAGTGCATTCGCTCTACCGGTCGTTCGTCGGGCTCTGGGTCAACGCGGTGGTGGTCGGCTACATCGTCGGCTGGCCGTTGTTCCCGATGCTCGCCGCCGACGTCGAGCACCTGACGCCGGCCCTGGAACCGGCAGACCGATCACTTGCGCGGACCGAGTTGAGCGAGGCGTGGTCGAACCGTGGCGTCTGGGTGGCGCGTGTCATCGGTGTCGTTTGCGGAATGATCCTCAGCGCGCAGGCGGGCATCGACGCGTTCGAGCGACGCCCCGGATTTCTGGCGTACGTGTGGGTGCCCGTCGTGGTCCCGCTGTTGTGGGCGACGATTCTGCCGGCACTGTGGCGATTGATTCGGATGTCGCTGTTCGTCCGGCGGCTCGGCGGCCGGGTCCGGATCGATCTCGGCGACCCACGCTTGCTTGGTGCGTTTGCCGACATCGGCATCCGACATCTGCTCGTCATCATCGTCGGACTGTCGGTGATTCCGATGCAGGCGATACTCACCGGCCAGATCGCCACGGTCGATTTCGTGCCAGCGCTGGTCGTCACGGTACCGGTCGCGCTAATGGTTCTATTACTTCCGATGTGGGGCGTTCGCAGCGCGGTGATCGCGGCGAAGCGGATCGAACTCGAGCGCCTGGCCGAACTCGCGAAAGCGTCGGAGCACGGTAGCGACCGGTATATGTTGCTGTCGTTGTATCGCAGGCAGGTTGCCGATACGTCGGAGTGGCCGGCATCGGCGGGCGCCGCCTCACGCCTGTTGTTCTACGTGGTGATTCCGCCGTTTGCATGGATTGCCGCCGCGCTCGTGCAAAACGTCGCCTCGAACGTATTGGGCCTGCGATGACGCTGCTACAATCCGACGCCGTTTGAAACGCATTCAGTACGAGGAAGCTCTCTCATGAAACAGCCCGTTCGGGTCACCGTCACCGGCGCCGCCGGACAGATCGGGTATGCGCTGATGTTCCGCATCGCGTCCGGCGCGATGCTCGGAAGCGATCAACCGGTCATCCTGCAG
>DATJGR010000010.1:0-16481 GCA_035494855.1 Pseudomonadales bacterium
ATTGCTCTACGATGAACCCCCTATGCGAATAGGCATTCTGAAAACCGATTCGGTGCGCGAGGAGTTTCAAAGCGACTTCGGCGACTATCCGGCCATGTTTCGCGCGATGCTGATGTCGAGCGCCGACGATACGCCGATCGAGTTTCGCGACTACGACGTGCAGCATGGCGAGTACCCCGCGACGATCGACGAGTGCGATGCATACCTGATCACCGGCAGTCGCGAGAGCGTCTACGACGATCAGCCGTGGATCCACCGCCTGGCGGCGTTCGTGCAGCAGCTCGACGACGCACGCCACACGCTGGTCGGCATCTGCTTCGGGCATCAGTTGATCGCGCACGTGCTCGGCGGCGAGACGCGCGCGGCGGACGCGGGCTGGGCGGTCGGCGTGCAGGAGACGCAGGTGCTGTCGCCTGCCGAATGGATGCTGCCGTATCGCGAGCGGTTCGGGCTGTTGTCGAGCCACAAAGACCAGGTGGTGCGGTTGCCGGAACGCGCGGAGGTGTTCGCGTCGACGCCGGTGTGTCCCAACAGCGGCTTCACGATCGGCGACCACATCCTGACGTTCCAGGGCCATCCGGAGTTTTCGAAGGGTTATTCGCGCGCGTTGATCGAATTGCGGCGCGAGTTGCTCGGCGAGCCGGGTTACAGCGAAGGCGTCGAGTCGCTGACGAAGCCGGTGCATCAATCGATGGTGGGCCGCTGGATCATCAATTTCATCGCCTCCAAAGTCGCGGATCGGCCGCGCGAGACACCTTGACGGACGCATACTCGCCTAACGGGCGTACCCGGTCGCGCATCCTCGTCAGATTGCTGGCGTCCGTTTCGCTGCTGATTGTCTGCGCTGCCTCGCTGACCGGGTGCGGCGTCAAACTCGCGTACAACAACCTCGACCGCTTGATCAAATGGTCGATGGACGACTACATGGAGCTCGATCCGAGTCAGGATGCCTTCTTCAAGGCCGAGCTCGCGTCGTTGTTGTACTGGCACCGCACCACGCAGCTGCCGATCTACGCACGGGCAATCCGCGAACTCGACGGCGAGCTGGCGGACGGCACGACGGTAGAAGAGATGTTCGTGTTCAGGCAGGAAGTAGAGGGGTGGTGGGATCAGATCCTAACGGCATCGCTGCCGATGTCGTCGCAGCTGATGTACTCCGCAACGGACGAACAACTCGACCAATTCAGCGTTCAGTACGCCAAAGACATACGGAAATACGTCAAGCCATATGAAAAACTCACCGCGGAGGAGCGGCGCGAGAAATGGGCCCGGGAGTTCCGCGATTACTTCGAGTTTTTCAGCGGCAACCTCAATAACGAACAGAAACAGATGATCGAGGCTCAGAGCCGGCGCTTCGTGCCGGACGACCAGAGCTGGGCCGACTATCGCAAACGCTATGGCGCCGCGCTGGTCGCGTTGGTGCGGCAGCGCATGTCGTACCTGGAGTTTTCGCGTGCATTCAGCGAGATGACGTTCGCCCGCGAACGCTGGTACGGCGAAGCGTACGCGGCCGCGCTCGCGTCGAATCGCGATCTGTATCGCGACCTCTCGCTGGCGCTGCTCGGATCGCTGACGACGGAACAACGTCGCACGCTGTCGAAGAATCTGCTGAATGTCGCCAAAGATCTGGACGAGTTGTCTACCGACGCGCCCGGCGTGGCGCCGGCAACGGCATGTCTGATCGGATGCTGACTCCAAAAAAACGCCCGGCGTCTGGCCGGGCGAGGGTTTGAGGCTGGGAGAGCCTCTGGGGAGGGCGCGGGAAGGAGAGAAGGCCTACGGATCGTTACGGTCGTCGAGCAACAACCAGCCGATCACGTAAGCTGCGATCGCGACCTTGGTCACCACCACCGCGCCGACCACCGATGCGATGCGCACCCAGGTGACGTCGACGTCGAAGTAGCGCGCGATGCCAGCGCACAACCCGGCGATCAGACCATTGCTGCGATCGAGTTCGAGTCGGATTCCACGAGAACTGCTGTGGCGCATGTGCGACATCCTCATCATCAGCGTCGGGACGCCAGCGTCCGGACGAGGTTTGCAAAGAACGAGTGTTGGTCGGTCAGGCCGATCAGTTGTGTCTGTTTCGGATTGGCGGCCGGGTGTGGATCTGCGATCGAGTCCGGCGTGCTGACGTCGACCCAAACCCCGAAGAGGATGGCGGCGACGACGAAAATTCGGATCGGCCATGGCGTCGGACGACGCGTGCGGATACGCGGTAGCTGAAGTGCGGTGTTCATCTTGGTTCCCTGGTCCGGTTGCATCGGAGTCTCTCCTTGCGTTGCGCCATTCATAACTTGTGCCAACAGCGCGTTCCGAATCTAACGTGCTGTTTTAGATGCCATAAACGTAGTCGACCGGCAGCAGCCCACTGACGTTCACCGCCACATATGGCGAATTTCGCCAAGTGTTGTGGACGCGGCTTTGCACCTGCAGCAGGGGAAGAAGTGCACCAAACGGTGCTGGCACCGTTCATTGACTGTTGCGGTTTCTTGCGCGCGGCGGCGCGGCGCGTTAGAAGGGTCGTCCGGCGCGAAGACGCGCTACGCACTCAGAAACGAGCCGCACAGACGGTGGAAAGGGGGACGGATGGATTTTCATTTTGCGACCGCATTCGAGTTGATCGCCGACGCGCTGCCGGACGATCCGGCGCTGATTTGTGGCGACGCCACGCGCACCTGGAGCGAGTTCGACAACCGCGCCGCGCGAATCGCCGGCGTGCTCAATGGGCACGGACTCGGCGTCGACTCGAAAGTCGGCATCTACCTGCACAACTCCAACGAGTATTCCGAGGTGCACCACGGCATCTTCAAGATCCGCGGTTGCCCCATCAACGTGAACTACCGCTACAAGTCCGACGAGCTGGTGTATCTGCTCGATAATGCCGACGCCGAAGCAGTGGTGTTCCAGTCGACGTACGCGATGCGGATCTGGGAGATCCGCGAGAAGCTGCCGAAAGTGAAATTGTGGATTCAGGTCGACGACGGCACTGAATCGCTGCTGCACGGCGCGATCGACTTCGAGCGCGCGATCCGCGGCGCGACGCCGGCGCCCCGCATCGACCGTCCGGCCGACGACGTGTACATGCTGTACACCGGCGGCACCACCGGCATGCCGAAAGGCGTGATGTACCCCAACGGTTCGTTCTGCAAAGGTCTCGCCACCGGCGGCCTCGCACTGCACGGGCTCGCCGCGCCGGAAACACCCGAAGGCCTGCCGAACCTCGTGCGCCAGATCAAGCAGATGGGTGCACTCCCGGTCAGCCTGGCAGCGTGTCCGCAGATGCACGGCACCGGACTGTGGCTCGGCACGCTGCTGCCGATGCTGTGCGGGGGCGCGGTCGTGACGATTTCGAAGCTCGGCCTCGATCCCGACGCGTTGTTCGCACACGTCGAGGCGCACCGCGTCACCGACATCGCGATCGTCGGCGACGCGTTCGCGAAGCCGATGCTCGGTGCGCTCGACGCGGCGCAGGCGAGCGGGCAGCCGTACAACCTGAGTTCGCTGAAACGCATCATCTCGAGCGGCGTGATGTGGAGTTCGGAGACGAAGCAGGGGCTGCTCAGGCATCACGACATGATGTTGATGGACACGATGGGTTCCACCGAAGGCGGCATGGCAAGCAACGTGTCGACGCGCGCCAGCGCCGCGGAAACCGCGAAGTTCCAGCTGAGCGAAGGCGTGAAGGTATTCACCGACGACGGCCGTGTCGTTGCACCGGGGTCCGGAGAAGTCGGCAAGATCGGGCTCAGCGGATCAGTCCCGCTTGGTTACTACAAGGATCCGAAGAAGTCCGCCGAGACCTTTCGCGAAATCGACGGCGTTCGGTACAGCTTTCCCGGCGACTTCGCCCGGGTCGAAGCCGACGGTGCCATCACGCTGCTCGGGCGCGGCAGCATGTGCATCAACAGCGCCGGCGAGAAGGTGTATCCGGAAGAGGTCGAAGAAGTGGTCAAGCGCCACGTGGCGATTTACGACTGCCTCGTGGTCGGCGTGCCCGACGATCGTTTCGGCGAGCGCGTGGTCGCTGTCGCTTCGCTGCGCGAAGGTGCCGACACCGATCCGGCGGCCTTGATGGAATACACGCGCGAGCACCTGGCGAGCTATAAGTCGCCGCGCCACGTCATCCTGGTCGAGCAGGTGCGCCGTGCGCCGAACGGGAAGGCCGACTACAAGTGGGCCAAGGCAACGGCGCTCGAGCAGCTCAAGAGCGCATGACCACGGAGCCCGCCGGCCCGCTCGAGGGCGTTCGCGTCCTCGACCTCACGAGCATGATCTCGGGCCCGGTCGCGACGATGATGCTCGGCGACCAGGGCGCCGACGTCATCAAGGTGGAACCCCCCGGCGGTGATCTGGTACGCAACCTCGGGCCGAACCGCGGTGGGCTCACAGCCAGCTTCGTATCGTCGAATCGCAGCAAGCGTTCGCTCGTTCTCGATCTGAAGTCGGCCGAGGGAATGTCCGCTTTGAAGCGTCTGATCCCGACCGCCGACGTGTTCGTGCAGAACTTCCGTCCCGGCGCCATCGAACGGATGGGGCTGGGCGAGAGCGTGGTGCGCGGCTTGCGCGACGACGTCGTATACGTGTCGATCAGCGGTTTCGGGGAAACCGGCCCTTACGCGCACAAGCGCGTTTACGACCCGGTGATTCAGGCGCTGTCGGGGCTGGCTGCAATCCAGGCCGACCGCGACACCGGACGGCCGCGCATGGTGCGCACGATCATCCCCGACAAGACCACGGCGCTCACGGCGGCACAGGCGATCACCGCGGCGCTGTTCGCGCGCGAGCGCACCGGCCGCGGACAACACGTGAAGATCGCAATGCTCGATGCGATGGTTGCGTACCTGTGGCCCGAGGGAATGACGAGCCTGACGTTCGTCGGCCGCGAAGTGCAGGCCTCGCGCGCGCAGATCGCACAGGATCTGATCTTCCAGACCACCGATGGCTTCATCACTGCAGGCGCCGTATCGGATGCCGAATGGCTCGGCATGTGCACCGCACTCGAACGGCTCGACTGGCTCGACGACGAACGCTTCAAGACCGCGGCCGGACGCGTAATCTACGCGCAGGAGCGGCTCGCGATGACGAGCGAAGTGTTGAGGTTGCGCAGCAGCGCCGAATGGCTCGAGAGACTCGATCGCGAAGCCGTGCCGTGCGCGCCGGTGCTGTCGCGCGAGGAAGTAATCGAACACGAGCAGATTCGCGTGAACGCGACGATCGAAGAGCACGATCACGTCGTGGGCGGCCGTATCCGACAACCGCGTCCGGCCGCGCGGTTCAGCGCCACTCCGGCGCGAATGCGGCGTCCGGCGCCGCTGCTCGGCGAACAGAGTCGCGAGATCCTCGAAGAAGCCGGCTTCGCCGCCACCGAAATCGACGCGCTGCTGCCGCACTCCCCGCACTGAGCCCGCTTCCGAGGGCGCGGGCCGCACCTTCACGTGGCGGTAGCGGGGGTCTCCTCATAGAATGCCGGCCTTTTGCGGGCACCGGTCCACAGATGCAACTGACTCAGGGCATTCATCGAGCTGTGCAGCTGCATCCGGACAAGCTCGCACTCGTTTGCAGTGATCGTTCGCTGGCGTGGGCGGAGTTCGCGGATCGTGTCGCGCGTCTGGCCGGTGCGTTTCGGGCACGCGGCGTGGCGCCAGGTGATCGAATCGCGATGCTCGGCAACAACAGCGATCGCTACGTCGAGTTCTACTTCGCGTCACTGTGGGCCGGCGGCGTGCTGGTGCCGATCAACACGCGCTGGTCCGCCAACGAAATGGCCGCCTGCATCGATGACTGCGAGCCCGCGCTGCTGCTCTGCGATGCACCCCACTTCGCGCTGGCGCGAGAACTGTCGCAGCGTTGCCGCAGCGTCCGCGAACTGTTGCTGGCCGACACGCCGAAGGGCTCGGACGTAGAGGATTGGGAGAGCCTGATCCGCGGCAACGAAGCGGTTGCCGACGCGCGACGCAATGGCAGCGATCTCGCGTGTCTCTTCTACACCGGAGGCACTACCGGACGCGCGAAAGGCGTGATGTTGAGCCATGACAACCTCATGGCGAACTCGATGATGCACATCCCCAACCTCGGTTTGCACGAAGCCGCGGTGCATCTGCACGTGTCGCCGATGTTCCATGTGGCGGGCGGTGCAAGGCTGTTCAGCGTGACGGCGGCCGGCGCGACGCACGCGGTGCTGGAAGCATTCGATCCCGAAGCGTTCCTCCATGCGATCGAGCGCTTCCGAGTAACCGTAACGGTGGTAGTACCAACCGTGTTGAACCGCCTCGTCGACCATCCGAACCTCGGCAGTTACGATCTGTCGAGCCTCCAACTACTTTCCTATGGCGCGTCGCCGATGCCGGAGGCGTTGCTGAAACGGGCGATGGAACGATTGCCCGGCATCGCGTTCCTGCAATCGTACGGAATGACCGAACTATCGCCCGTCGCAACGATGCTGATGCCGCGATACCACACGTTCGAAGGGCCGGATGCCGGTTTCACCCGGTCGGCCGGACAGGCCGTGTACAACGCCGACATTGCGATCGTCGATTCCGAAGATCGACCGCTGCCCACGGGCGCCATCGGCGAAATCTGCGTACGCGGACCGATGGTGATGCAAGGGTATTGGCGGCAGCCGGAATTGACCGCAGAGGCGTTGCGCGGCGGCTGGATGCACACCGGCGACGCTGGCTACATGGACGAGCGCGGCTTCGTGTTCCTGGTTGATCGCGTCAAGGACATGATCGTCACCGGCGGCGAAAACGTGTACTCGGCGGAGGTCGAGAACGCCATCTATCAGCACCCTGCGGTTCACGAGTGCGCGGTCGTTGGCGTGCCGAGCGACGCGTGGGGCGAAGCCGTGCACGCGATCGTGGTCACCAAGCCGGGTATGACGGTGTCTCCCGACGAAATCATCGCGTTCTGTCGCGCGCAGATCGCGCATTACAAAGCGCCGAAGACCTGCGAAGTGCGCGGCGAGGATCTGCCGAAGAGCGGTGCAGGGAAGATCCTCAAGGCCGATCTGCGCAAACCGTTCTGGACAGACACGACGCGGGGAATCAATTGAAGTACCGAGCGATGTCGTTCGGAGCCGTCTTGGCGTTCGCAACGGTTGCCGTTGCAGACGATGCGCCGCTGCGGATCCGCAACCTCGCGCCGGCGTCGGGCATTTACGGCGAACCCGCGGCGCTCGGCGGCGAAGTGCTCTCGAGTCGCTACGAGCTGACGTTCGACACGGCGCTCGCCAACAACTTCACCAGCGATGCGAACGACGGCACGCTCGCGTTCTTCGACGGCGAGACGACGTATCTGACCTACGGCTTCCGCCAGGCCGTTGCAGATCGATGGGAGTGGGGCGTCGAGCTGCCGTACGTGATACAGCGCGGCGGCTATCTCGATCCGCTGATCGACGATTTTCACGACGTGTTCGGCTTCGACGACAACGGCCGTCACGCCGCGAAACACAATCAGATCGACTACTTCGTGTCCGACGGCAACAAAGTTTACGTCGACTTCCAGAACGAGCGGCGCGGTTGGGGCGACGTGCGTGTAAGCGGTGGTTACCAGTTGCTGCTCGAACCCGGACGCGCGCTGGCAGCGCGAGCGCTGGTGAAACTGCCCACAGGCGACGCCGACGAACTGACGGGCTCGGGCGGCGGCGACGTGGCGGCGTGGCTCGACTACATCGATCGCGAGTTGCTCGCGCGTTATCGGGTCTCTATCACCGGCGCGGTCGGGTTCATGGTACTCGGCGATGGCGACCTGTTGCCGCACGACCAGAACCGCACGGCGGCCTACGCCCATTTCGGGCTCAGTTACCCGCTGACCGAGGCGTGGTCGCTCAAAGGTCAGCTCGACTTTCACAGCCAGCTGATCGATGTATCGATCGAGCAGCTCGGCGGCGAGGCAATACAGGGCACCATCGGTGCGACGTGGCAGGTGAACGCGCGGCTGTGGTCCGACTTCGCGATGGTGGAAGACCTCACCGGCGACAGTACATCCGACGTGATGATCCAGGCATTGATCGGAACGAAGTTCTAAAGCGCGGGGTTCAGATCTTCCGCCCGGTTCCTTCCCAGTATCAGTCGCGCAGCAGCCGGTATTTTGTGGTCGCTCATGAACAGATAACCATCTTCGTCCAGATAGCCGATGTCTCCGAACGTGAACACACCGGGTTCGAGGTGCGCCTGAGCGGTCTTGTTGGGCTCCTTGTGAAATTCGAAGCCGGTGCCCATACGGTTGCGGACGTGGATCTGGCCCACACACCGGGCGGCGCCGGCGTTCCGAATTGTCGATGACGTACGCGAGTTCTTCGGCGTGAAATGCCAGTTGACCGGCACGAAGAGGGTGCCGGCGTGTCCGGCCGCGGCCAATGATTTCGTAGTACGCGCGGCAATTGCCCGCGTAGATCGAAACCAGATCGCCGGGGAGGCAGAGCGAGCGCAGCCCTTTGATCAGCCGGTTCACGCGGTCGTTGAACTCGCCCAACCGGTCGCTCCGTCGGAATCGAGCAGTGCAATCCGGTCAGGATCTTTGCTCGCCTGGCGTTCCGGAAGCCGTGCCATCGATGATCTCAGGCCGGCGTCAGCAGATAGTGGCCGTGCGAAGCCGCCACCGGGGCCGAACGCGATTCCTGCCAGATTTCGGTGCGCACGTTCGCCACGCGGCGGCCGTGCCGCGTCACGATCGCGCGACCGTACGTTTCGACGGGTCTCCCCGATCGCAGATAGTCGATCGAAATGTCGATCGTCTTCGGGAGGCGCTCGCACGACGTATCGAACAGCAACTGCACGATCGAAGTGATCTCGAGGAACGCGCCGATGACGCCGCCGTGCAGCGCGCGCAGTTGCGTGTTGCCGACGAGGTGATCGCTGAACGGCAGAATCGTCGTGATTTCGTTGCCTTTCCGGTCCACGCCGATGCCGAGGAACCGCGCGTACGGCAGGTGTTCCACCAGCGCCTGCATGTCCTGCGCGCGACCCTGTTCGCGCAGTTCGGCGAGAATTCTCATGTGCGCGGCGTGGTCGGTGTGCCGAGCATGAACGTGGCAACAGAGCTCGCGATCGGATCGTTTCGATCGTCGTGGTATGCGATCGCACGGACGAACGCGACGTTGCTCGTCATGCGATAGCACTGTGCTTCGGCGAGCAGGTCCTGGCGCGGTTGCGCCGGCCGCATGTAGTCGATGCGCAGATCGAGCGTGGCCATCGAGCGGCCTTCGTCGACCTCGTTCGGCTCGCTGCGCACGGCCATGCCCGATGCGTTGTCGAGCAGCGCGGTGATGACTCCGCCGTGGATGACACCGGTGTCGGGATCGCCGACCAGGTGTTCGGCATACGGCACGCGCACGACGCAACTGTTCTTGCCGCGCGAGACCAGTGTCATGCCGATGGCGGCGGCATGCGGGACGTGCGAGAGGTGGTCGTCGAGGTCTGACATGCGCGTAGTGTAGCGGCTACACTCCCGCTCTACAGTCCATTCGGTGGGAGTTGGTCGATGGGAATGCAGAGAACGCCGCTGTTGATGCACCGGCTGCTCGATCGCGGCGCGCGGGTTGCGCCGGGTGAAGAAATCGTGACAGTTACGGCGAACGGGACGCGCCGCCAGACATACGCGCAGTTGCGCGACCGTTCGCATCAGCTCGCGCACGCGCTGCGCGACGCCGGCATCGTGGTTGGCGACCGTGTCGGCACGTTCATGTGGAACGGCTCGCGCCACCTCGAGGCGTACTACGCGACGGCCGGCATGGGCGCCGTATTGCACACGCTGAACGTGCGGCTCTCCGACACCGACCTCAACTACATCATCAACCACGCAAAGGTACGGCTGATCATCGTCGACTCCGACGTGCTGCCGCTGCTCGAGAAGCTGCAAGGCAGGATTCCGAGCGTGGAGCGCGTGGTAGTTGCGACCGAGGAAGGTTTCGAGAAGTGGGATACGCAGTTTCCGAAGGCAGGCGACTACGAAGCGTTCATCAAAGGCAAACCGACCCGATACGAATGGCCGGACATCGACGAAAACTCGCCGCTCGGCCTCTGCTACACGAGCGGCACCACCGGTAATCCGAAAGGCGTCGAGTACGAACATCGCTCGCAATACATGCACACGATGGCGCAGTGCATGACCGATTCGATGGGTCTCTCCGCCACCGACACGCTGTGCGGCATCGTGCCGATGTTCCATGCGCAGGGCTGGGGTCTGCCGTGGTCGGCGACGATGCTCGGCATGAAGCAGGTGATGCCGAGCCGTTACATGGATCCGGCGCGGCTCGCGGCCTTGATGGCGGCCGAGGGCGTCACGATATCGGCCGGCGTCCCGACCATCTGGCAGGGCATCAAAGCAGCATACGAAGCGAATCCCGGTAAATACGATTTGTCGAAACTATCTCGTTTGACGTGTGGCGGTTCGTCTCCGCCCCCTTCGTTGATCCGTTGGTACTGGGACACGCTCGGTGTGGAGATGATTCAGGGCTGGGGCATGACGGAGACCAGTCCGCTCGCGACGTTGTCGCGGCGCGTGATGAAACGCTCGCAGTTGAAGCTGACGGAAGACCAGCGATTCGCCAACGTGGCGAAAGCGGGGCAGTTGATGCCGGGTCTCGAGATCGACATCTTCGACGAACAGTTCAAGCGGTTGCCGCACGACGGCGAAACGGTCGGCGAAATTCTGATCCGCGGACCGTGGATCTGCTCGGAGTACTACAAGGATGCGCAGCCGGGCAAATTCCACGACGGTTGGTTGATTACCGGCGACGTCGGCAAGATCGATCCTGAGGAATATCTGATCATCAGCGATCGCTCGAAGGATCTGGTGAAGAGCGGCGGTGAGTGGATTTCGTCGGTCGATCTCGAGAACCACATCGTCGGACTTTCCGGCGTCGCGCAGGCGTGCGTCGTCGGCCGTCCCCATCCGAAGTGGGACGAGCGACCGATTGCACTGGTGGTCAAGAAGCCCGGCTGCGAAGTCGAGGCGAACGCGGTCATTGCGCACTGCGCGACACAATTCGCGAAGTGGCAGTTGCCGGACGATGTGTTGTTCGTCGAAACGATTCCGCTGACGAGCACCGGCAAGATGGACAAGAAGACCGTGCGCGCGCATCTCGACTCGCGCGGCTACGAACTGCCGGACCTGCGCGGCAAAGCGGGCTGAGCGTCGAATAAGTGAACGCCGGTGCCGGGCACCGTTGCATTGGCTGCGCGCGCGGCAGACAATCGCGCCTTACCTAAGGGGTGGCCGTAAGGCCTGAGACACCGATCCGGTGGACCCTGTGAACCTGATCCGGATAATGCCGGCGTAGGGATAGGTGCAAGGCTCTCCTTCTCACCCTCCTGCGTTGTCGTCTCCGGATCGTCTAGCGATCGGAGCGTTCATGCGTTTCAGCAAATCTCTCGCGATTCCGCTTTCGTTATACGCGCTGTGCGGGCTCATCGACGCGCACGGCGCGACCGCGCCGGACGACTCGATCGAAGAGATCGTGGTCACCGGCGAGTTCCGCTCCGATCCGCTCGACGCGCTGCCGAGCAGCGTTTCGGTGGCCACGGCCGCACAGATTGCGAGTCTCGAAGCACAGCACCTGGAGCAGGTGCTCGGACTGATGCCGAACGTGAACGTCGCGAGCGGCGCGTCGCGCGCCCGCTACTTCCAGATTCGTGGCATCGGGGAAACCGGCCAGTTCATCGCGCCGCTGAATCCGTCGGTTGGAACCATCATCGACCACGTCGATTTCAGCGGCATCGCGACGGTGAGCACGCTGTACGACGTCCGGCAGGTGGAGGTTTTCCGCGGTCCGCAGGGCACGCTGTACGGCGCCAACGCCCTGGCGGGGCTCGTCAACGTGACGACCAACGATCCGACCAAGGTGCCGGAGGCAGGTGTCACCGTCGAAGGTGGCGACTACGGCACGCGCACGATCGGCGGCTACCTGTCCGGCCCGCTGACCGACTCGGTCGAAGGTCGTCTGGCCGTGCAGCAGTACAACAGCAACGGCTACGTCCGTAACCACTTCCTCAATCAGGACGATACCAACGACTACGACGAGTTGACGATCCGCGGCAAGCTGCACTGGCAGGCTGGCGACCAAACGTCGTTCGACTTCGCCGCGGGCTACATCGACATCGACAACGGCTACGACACATTTTCGCTGGACAACTCACGCAACACGATTTCGGACCAGCCGGGAAAAGACACGCAGAAATCGCAGTTCGGCAGCGTCATCGCGTCGTTCATGCAACCGAAGGCGTTCCTGGTGGAGGCGATCGTGTCGCACGCCGCGTCCGATATCGAATACGGCTACGACGAAGACTGGACGTTCGTCGGCTTCGATCCGAACGGCTACAGCTCGACCGACTTGTATCGCCGCGACTGGACCACCTCGTCAGCCGAGTTACGCTTCATCTCGAACGAAGACGGGCGTCTGTTCGGCGACACCACGGACTGGGCGGCGGGCGTCTACACGCTGAAGCAGGACGAACATCTGCATCGTGTCTACACGTTCATCACCCCGGATTTCACCAGTGCATTCCGTATTCAGCGGGCCGCAGTCTTCGGGCAGACCGAAACCCATCTGGCCGACGCGACGAACCTCACGGTCGGGTTGCGCCTCGAACGCCACGATTCCGACTACCACGACGTGGACGGCTCGAAATTCGAGCCGAACGACAACCTGTGGGGCGGACGCGTTGCGCTGTCGCACTTGGTCCGCACCAACACGATGCTGTATGCGAGCATGTCGCGCGGATACAAGTCAGGCGGCTTCAACACCGACGGCACGCTCGACGCGGACCTGCGTCAGTTCGATCCGGAGACGCTCTACAACGCGGAAATCGGCGCGAAGGGCAATTGGCGCGACGACACGCTGGTCGGCCGTCTCGCGCTGTTCTACATGTGGCGCGACGACATGCAGGTGGACACGTCGCAGATCCGCGTGCGGCCGGACGGCTCCTCGGAGTTCATCGAATACACCGGCAACGCGTCGAAAGGCGACAACTACGGGCTGGAAGCGGAACTGCGTTTCCGGCCTACGCAACGCATCGAGCTGTTCGGCAGCCTCGGCCTGCTGTCGTCGGAGTATCGCGACTTCGTGAACGGCGCCGGTCAGGAACTCGACGGACGCCAGCAGGCTCAGGCGCCGTCGTATCAGTTCTTCGTGAGCGCGCAGTACGACTGGCCGGGCGGATGGTTTGCGAATGCCGCCGCAGAAGGAAAAGACGCGTACTATTTCTCGGACAGCGATTCGTTTCAGTCGAAGCCTTACGAAATCGCCCATCTGAGCTTCGGTCTCAAACGGAACAACTGGGGGGTGACCGCCTGGATGCACAACGTCTTCGACAAGGAGTACGCGGTTAAGGGCTACTTCTTCGGGAACGATCCGCGCATCGATTATGCGGCCGCGGGATACACCCAGTTGGGCGAACCGCGGCGCGTCGGCGTCACGCTGGACTGGCGGCTCTGAGGTGCCGGTCACGTACCGCTACGACGCAGTCACGAATCGCCTGACGACGCGGTGCGAAGGCGCCGTCACGCAGTCCGAGGTGATCGAGCACTTCCGTCAGCTCGGACGCGACTCGCGACTACGACCCAACTGCTGCGTGTTGCTCGATGTGTCGTTTCAGACGCGACTGCCGACCGCGGACCAGCTGAACGAGATCGCGGCATTCATGGAAGACATGCAGGACCTCGTGCCGTTCGGCCGCTGCGCGGTGGTCGCGATCGAAGATCTGTCATACGGGGTCGGCCGCATGTTCCAGGGATTTGCATGGCCGATGTTCACCGGCATGCGGATTTTCAGGAGCAACGCCGAGGCATTGGCGTGGTTGGACGAAGCTGCTGAATCGGTCGAGTAGGATGGTGCTGGTCACGGTGACGTGAGCGGTGGGTGATCGGTGTTCCGGGTACGCTCGAGCCCTCCCTGGGCGCTCTATCCGGGGCCACCCATGGCCCCGGATGCCCCTCCACACCGATCACCCACCGCTCACGTACTTATGGCCGGCTCCCGAATCGACTCCGTTTAGTGCCTGGCACCAGGTCGACTTATTCGATGAGATGAACGCGCGCAAAGCGCGCGTTCAAACTCTCCGATCACTGTCCGATGGAGACATGATCCGAGGCGGAGGTGGGTATGTGTTGCGGAGGACCCTAGCGCGCCATGGATGGCGCGCGCGGAGCGACCAGGGATGGCTCGAGCGCGTCCGACGCAGCACATACCCACCTCGGCCGCGTTCGAAGCTCCCTTCCACCGCCAACAACCCGAAGCCCCATTCCACCGAACCGAAGCTCACCGCCCCTTGTACGCAGGCTTCCGCTTCTGCATGAACGCCGCCGGTCCCTCTTTCGCGTCTTCGGTCTGAAACACCGGGCCGGAGATCTCCGACTCGATCTTCAACGCTTCGCGTTCCGGAACGCCGAGACATGCGCGCGCCGACTTGCGGATCGCTTTGACGGCGATCGGGCCGTTGGCGGCGATCTTCTCGGCGATCTCCATCGCCTTTGCCATCACCTGATCGGCGGGCACGACGTAGTTTAGGAAGCCGATGTCCTTCGCTTCGTCGGCGCTGATCAGATCGCCTGTGAGCAACAGCTCCATGGCTTTCGCGAACGGTAGTTGCGCCGGCAGGCGCACGGTGGAGCCGCCGGCTGGAAAGATCGCCCACTTCACTTCCTGCACGCCGAACTTCGCTTCGGGGCACGACACGCGGATGTCGGTGCCTTGCACCATCTCCATGCCGCCGGCGATCGCGTGGCCGTTGATCGCGGCGATCACTGGTTTTTCCGTGTCGTAGTTGCGAAGCAGTGCGCGCGACGTGATGTTCGGTTCCTTGATCACGCGGTGATCGAATTCGTTCTCGGGTTTGCGCGCGCCGGAGATCATCGGGATCAACTGCCCGAGGTCGGCGCCTGCGCAGAACGCGCTGCCTTTGCCGGTGATGACGATGACGCGGACGTTGTCGTCTTCCTTGGCGGCGCTCCAGGCATCGGCGAGCCGCACCGCCACTTCCGGGTTGATCGCGTTGCGCGCGTCGGGACGATTCAGCGTGACGATCGCCACGTGGCCTTTCACTTCATAGTCAACCAATGCCATGTCTGGCTCCTGCTGTGGTTCGAGTTGATGAATGGGGTTCGAGCGCGAGTTCGGCGATGTCGCGCGCCTCGACGATGGCTTCGATGCGGTCGAAGAGCATGTAGAAAACGAAACAGCACGCAGTGACGAACAGGCCCGAACCGAGGAAATACATATGCCATCCGACGTATTGCGCGATCACGCCGCCGACGCCGAGTGCGGCGGCGCCCGCGGCGGTCGCCACGACGACGAACGAGGTGTAGTCGGTGGCCGCCTGCGTTTTCGACGACCATTTCAAGCGCGACGCCGCAATGGCGATTGTCAGGAACGACGGCAGAATGATGGCGTTCAGCGTCACGAGGAACACCGTCAGCAGGCTCGGCTTTTCGATCGAGCCCATCCAGATGATCGGTATCACCGTCGGAATCATCAGGAACGCGGAGACGAGGATCGTCGTCTTGTAACCGAAACGGTTCAGGAACCATGCGGTCAGCGTGGCGCCGACGACCGTGCCGAGCAGCGTCGCGGGCGCGAGTATCAGCGGGCCGATCTGCTTCACCGTGAAACCGACGTCGACGAGATAGGCGATGTACAGGCTGGAGATCAGACCGCCGCCGAACGATACGAGCATCACCAGCGGCAGGATGATGCGCGTGTCGGGCCGACGGAACAGTTTGATGAGGCTTGGATGCTCGCCGCGATCGCGGCGACGTTGCGCCTGCGGGGGCGGCGGCGGTTCGCGGCGGATGATGCCCGGCAACGAAAACAGGATCAGCAGGCTTGCCGCGGTGATGACCGCCGCGGGCCATCCGTACGTGCCGTATACCCACGCAACGCCGGCCCACGACGAAAACTGTGCAACGTTGCGCCCGATGTCCATCACCGCCGCGCCCACGCCGCGCTCTTCGTCGCGCAGGTTTTCCACCATGTAACCGTCGATCGCGATGTCCTGCGTCGTCATGAACGTGGTCTTCACGATGAGGATGGCGATGATGATCCACAGCGTGGCGATCTCGGGTTCGAAGAACGCGAGCGACAGATACGCGGCGGCGCCGAACAGCGTGCACGGGATGAACCAGGTCTTGCGCAGACCGATGCGGCTCGAGCCCACGCCGTCGACGAACGGCGCCCACAACGGGCGCAGCCACGTAGGAATGCTCGGCAACATGAAGATCCAGAACATGTCGAGCGGCAGTCCTTTTTCGCGATAGATCGCGGTCAACATCAATCCGAAGAAAGCGGCCGGGAACGTCTGTCCCATGTGCAGGCCGAGTACCGCAGTGAACTTGCCGAGCGTGGCGCGGTCGCGAAACACGTCGCGCACCGTGAACTTACCTGCGCGGGCACCGCGCGCCGGCTCAGGTGGGTCGGTGAGAATCGGATCCGCGGTGATTTCGGCCACTGTGTCCCTCCCTCGGGGCGATCGACTCTACCGGTC
>DATJGR010000011.1:0-6105 GCA_035494855.1 Pseudomonadales bacterium
TCGCTGGACGACGTCGACTTCGAACGTTGGCAACCGGATCGCGTCGCGACGCTGCTGTTCGTGGTCCGGCGCGCAGAGGTGCTGCTGATCCACAAACGGCGCGGCCACGGCGCCGGCAAGATCAACGGTCCCGGCGGAATGGTCGAGATCGGAGAGACGCCGTTGCAGTGCGTGCTGCGCGAGATCGAGGAAGAGGTCGGCGTGCGCGCGTTGCACGCGACGCCGCTGATCGAGTTGCGGTTCCAGGATACCGACGGCAGCAGCATGCTCGGTTTCGCGTTCAAGGCGCTCGACTGCATCGGGGCGCCGCGCAGCACCGCTGAGGCGATCCCGTTCTGGTGCCCGACCGAACGCATTCCGTACGAAACGATGTGGGAAGACGATCGGGTCTGGCTGCGTTACCTGATCGACGATGAACCGACAACCGGCGAGTTCCTGATGCACGGCGACCGACTGGTTGCGCACTCCCTGCGTGCGACGTCGGTTGCGGAATTGACTCGGCTGACGAATCAGCCCTACCGTCGATGACCGTTCCCTTCGCCTGGCGGATCTGCTATTCACAAGGCTCGTTTCGCGGAGTGCAGACGTGCGGATCGGGATTTCGGTCACCAGTGCATTCGACGTTTCCGACGTGCGTATCGGAGCGCGCTACATGATCGAGCAGGCGCGCGCCGCGCGCGATGCAAAGCTCGATTCGCTGTTCGTCGGCGATCATCACGTGACGCCGCGACCGTACTATCAGAACTCGCCGATTCTCGGCCGTTTGCTTGCGGAGTGGGGCGACCGGCCCGCCGGCGCGCTGTATCTGTTGCCGCTCTGGAATCCGGTGCTGGTGGCCGAGCAGACCGCGACGCTCGCATGCATCAACCGCGGCCGCTTCATCATGCAATGCGGCATTGGTGGCGACGAACGCCAGAGCAGCGGGATGGGAGTAGACATCCGGTTGCGTCCGTCGATGTTCGAAGAATCGCTGGAGACGATCCGCGCGTTGTGGCGCGGCGAGAGCGTCACGGTGGACGGGCGCTGGCGATTGCACAAGAGTCGCATCGCGCCGTTGCCGCCTGAACCGATCGAGGTGTGGATCGGCGCCTCGGTGAAAGTCGCGATCGATCGCGCGGCGCGCCTCGGTGATGCGTGGCTCGCCGACCCCGGCATGGATTTCGAAACGGCGCGTCGCCGCATCGACGAATATCGCGAAGCCTGCGCGCGCTACAACCGAACGCCGGCCACGATCGCGATCCGTCGCGATACGCACGTCGGCGCCACGGCGGAGGAGGCGCGCCGCGCGATGGCGCGCTACATACGCAGCGGATATCGGGGTTTCTCCGAAGACGCGTTGCTGATCGGCGACGTCGAGCGCGTTGCCGAACGGATGGCCGAGCTCGGCGCCATGGGTTACACCGACGTCATCATCCGCAACATCAGCGCCGATCAGCCCGAAGCGCTGGCAACGATCGAACGCCTCGCGCAAGTGCAGGAACGGGTGAGCGCTATCTGATGCCGACCGACGCCCGCGTGTGGCTCGAGCATGCACAACGGCTGCGCGCGCTCGCGCAGATCGGCCTGACCTATACGCGCGATCACTACGATCGCGAACGTTTCGAGGAACTCTCCGCGATCGCGAATGCGATGCTCGCGGACCTCACCGGTGCGCCCCTTGAGACGATCGTTGGCATCTATCTGCCCGAACGCGGTTACCCGACTCCGAAAGTGGACGTTCGCGCCGGCGTATTCGACGCCGCGGGCCGAGTCCTGCTGGTGCAGGAAGCCAGCGACGGTCGTTGGGCATTGCCCGGCGGCTGGGCCGACGAACACGACTCGCCGAGGCGCGCGTGCGAACGCGAAGTGTTCGAGGAATCCGGTTATCGCGCCACGGCGATCAAACTCGCCGCGGTCAAAGACCGTTCGATGCACCCCTACACGCCGCCGCGCCTCGAACGCATCTACAAACTGCTGTTCCTCTGCTCGCTCGACGGAGGCTCCGCCGCAACGAGCATCGAAACGACCGGCGCCGGTTTCTTTCCGCTCGACGCACTACCCGATCTCTCCGTAGGCCGCACGTTGGCAGCCGACATCGAGCTGTTGTCGGCGCATCGAGCGGAGCTCGGGTTGCCGTGCTACTTCGATTGAATGGACGTGAGTGTGCGTGGTGCTGGTTGTGAAGACGTGAGCGATGGGTGATCGGTGTTCCGGGTACGCTCGAGCCCTCCCTGGTCGCTCTATCCGGGGCCATCCCTGGCCCCGGATGCCCCTCCACACCGATCACCCACCGCTCACGTGCTCATGGCCGGCACCCGACTCGACTCCGTTTAGTGCCTGGCACCAGGTCGACTTATTCGATGAGATGAACGCGCGCAAAGCGCGCGTTCTCACTCTCCGATCACTGTCGATGGAGACATGATCCGAGGCGGAGGTGGGTATGTGTTGCGGAGGACCCTAGCGCGCCATGGATGGCGCGCGCGGAGCGACCAGGGATGGCTCGAGCGCGTCCGACGCAACACATACCCACCTCCGCCGCGCTCGAAGCTCCATCCCACCTACATCGACTCAACCCAACGCCGTCTTCAACCCCGAATAACCCGGCTGGTCGATCGCCACCTGATTCACCACCGTCTGTCGCAGATGCTCGGCGAGACCGGGGCGATCGAGCGGCATGGTGCCGTCGCGCAGTTCGTTGACCAGGCGCCAGCGCAGGGCCTCGAGATCGTCGTTGGCACGGAACAGCGCCCGCAGCCGTTCCAGTTCCAGCTTGCGCTGCGCTTCGCCGAGGCTCAGCTCGCGCAGCACGATGTCGAGTGAGTTCGACGCGACGCGCGCCAGGAAATTCAATCGCCCTTCGGTTGCTGCCATCACGTCGGTACGCAGGTAGTCGCGCACGCTGCTGACGAGTTCGTCCGTTCGCGGCATGTCGAGCGTGGAGGTCAGCGGTCTGCCTTCCACCAAATCGACCGGCCCCGGGATCAGCAGGTTGACGCAGTCGACCTGGCACTCCGAACTGCGCCGGCCGATGCCGGGCCGTTCCACGGTCTTGTCGGGCCCGGTGCGGAAGTGTTCGGCCATGCCTAGACAACCGACCGCCCACCAGAACGAACCGAACACTTCCCAGAACTTCACGTGCGCGGGATCTACCTTCTGTCCGGATACCGACTCGTAACCGCGGAACAGATCCGCGTATTCGCCGAAGCCGCCCACCGGCAGATCGCTGCGGCCGAAACGCCACGAGTTGGTGCAGATCCAGCCGAGATCGCGCATCGGGTCGCCGATGTGTGCCACTTCCCAGTCGAGCACCGCAACGACACCGTTGGGGCCGACCATGAAGTTGCCGTTGCGGAAATCGTTGTGCACCAGCGCCATGCTCGGATTGCGCGGCAGGTGTTCCTTCAGCCAGCGGCCGGCGTAGTCGATCATCGGTTGCGGCGTGTGGAACAGTTTGTACCGCTCCCACGTCTGCTCGACGAACGCGGCCGGATCCATCGGGTCGAGCAACTGGTCGAGACCCGTTTTTTTCAGATCGATCGCGTGAATGCGCGCGAGAATCTGACCGCACTCGAATGCGAGCTTCGGCCGCACCGCGGCCAGCGCTTCGGAGCGGACGATGCGCGCGCCGAGCGCTTCGCCGTCGAGCCATTGCATGACGAATCCGTCGCCGAGTCCGTCGGCCGCCGTGAATACCGCGTACACCTCCGGTTCCGGCACGCCGGCTTCGCGCGCAAAACGCATCAGCGCCGCCTCGGTGGGCAGACCGGGGTGACCCGGCGTGCGAACGCTCTCCACACCACCGGGCGAACGCCGCATCGCGAGGCGGCGCTCGCCGGCCGCATCGCGAATCACCAGCCGATAGGTCTCCTGGCTGGCGCCGCCGGACAATCGCTCGGCAGAAACGAGCGACTCGAACCCGGCGATCTGACGACGCAACACTGCCGCGAGCCTTGCCTTGAACTCAGAAGCCTCGAACTCGGAAGCCACGGCGGCTTATTCCTCGTGAACGCCTTTGGGCGCCCGCTGCTTCATGAAGCCGAACATGTAACCGGCGACGCGGCGCATCTGGATTTCTTCCGAACCTTCCGTGATGCGATAGCGCCGGTGATGCCGGTAGATGTGCTCGAACGGCTTGTGTCGCGAATAACCGAGGCCGCCGTGTACCTGCATCGCGCGGTCAGCCGCTTCGCAGCACAACCGGTTCGCCCAGTAATTGCACATCGATACTTTGTCGGACGCCGAGAACGCGCCGTACGTATCCATCTGCCACGCCGTCTTGTGGATCAGCGCGCGCAGCATCTCGCATTGCGTCTGCAGCTCGACAAGCGGGAACTGGATCGCCTGGTTCACCGACAACGGCTTGCCGAACGGTTTGCGCACCTTCGCGTATTCGACCGATTCGTTGATGCAGAACTGCGCCGCACCCAGGCTCGATGCGGCCTGTCGGATGCGGTTTTCGTTGAAGAACATCTGCACCACGCCCAGACCTTTTCCTTCGCCGCCGAAGATCGCGTCGTTCGGCACGCGCACGTCTGTGAGCGAGATGCGGCCGTGGTCGGTCGGCATGTTGAACGTCCACATCATCTCTTCGACCTTGAAGCCTTTCGAGTTCGTCGGCGTCAGGAAGGCGGTGATGCCGTCGCCGTCGCCGGCTTTGCCACTGGTGCGCGCGAAGATCAGGTCGTATTTCGCCTTGTGAATGCCGGTGTTCCAGGTTTTGCCGCCGTTGATCACCCAGTCGTCACCGTCGCGCCGCGCCACCGTCTCCATGTGCGTGGCATCGGACCCGTGATCGGGCTCGGTGATGCCGAACGCGAATCCGCGCTGGCCCGCGAGCATCGCCGGTATCCACTCTTTCTTCTGTTCGTCGGTGCCGTGATGCAGCATCAGCATCAGGCCGACGTTGTTGCCCACGATCGAATGCTCGTTCTGCAGATCGTTGTGCAGGCCGAGACCCTTCGCGGCGAAGTGCTCGCGGATCACTGCCATGCCGAGGTTGGTGCCGTCTTTCCCGCCGTATTGCTTCGGGAACGGATAGCGATAGTGGCCCGCGTCGTCCGCGAGTTTGCGCGCTTTCGCGAGCAGCGCCTCCCACTCCTCGGACGGCAGGCCGCCGCGGTCCCAGTCGGTGCGCGCGTCTTCGCGGCGATGATCGAAGAAACGGATGTTGTCGTCCGCGTTCTCGAGCGGTTTGATTTTCTTCTCGATGAAGTCGTCGAGTTCGATCAGGTAGTCGGCCAGATCTTTCGGGATGTCGAAATTCACGTGCGTAGTCCCCCAGGTCAGATGAGATCGAATCGGAATGCGCCGACGTCGCGGCTCACAGGACCGGTGACTATAGCCAGCGGGAGGCGGTTTGGGCCACCGTCACGCGTCGCTATCTGCTGGTGAGCGCACCGCTTCGCCGCGCAGACGCAGATCGTCGAGCACGACGATGCGACCGCGCCCGAGCTCGACGAGACCGTCGCCGCGCCAGGACTGCAGCACCTCGTTCACGGACTGTCGCGAGACGCCGAGGAACTGCGCGAGATCCTGCTGCGACACGCGGATCTCGACGCCGCGCGGGTGCGCAACGCCCTGCTGCGCCGCGAGCATGATCAGCCAGCGCGCCAGTCGCGCCGGTAATCCGAGAAATGCAGACGCCTCGAGCAGACCGGTCATCCAGCGCACACGCTTGCACAGCAGCTTGATCAGGCTGCGCGCGAGTTCGGGAGTGCGGTCCAGAAACGCGACGAATGCGTTGCGCTCGATGCCGTAGACCTCGGAATCGTCCACGGCGATCGCCGACGCCGAACGCGTTCCACCATCCAGCAACGCGATCTCGCCGATGAGATCGCCCGGTCCGAGCTCGTTCAGGTGGCGTTCGTCACCGTCGCTGGAACCCGCGCTGATCCGCACCCGTCCTGTAGCGATGATGAACAGCGATCCGTCCGACTCGCCCTCTATACAGATCGGTGCGCCCGCCGCGTATTCGCGGCGGCGCGCCAGCGCGGCCAACGCCCGCAATGCAGCGGCATCGAGATCCTCGAACAATGCGCTGCGTGCGAGAGCGCGCTGCAGTTCCGCTTCGGCGGAGGCAGGCATAGCATTTCCTGGTTCGTACTGTCGGGACGGCGACACAACGTC
>DATJGR010000012.1:0-11300 GCA_035494855.1 Pseudomonadales bacterium
GGGGAAAATCGCCGCATGATCCGGCGGTCGATTCGGGGAGAGAAGCGATGCGCGATCTGCTGATCAAAAGCGGCAGGATCGTCGACGGTACCGGGCGGCCGGCGTACGAATCCGATCTCGCGATCGACGGCGGACGCATCATCGCCATCGAGCGCAATCTCTCGAACCGCGCGCGACGCGTGATCGACGCGAACGGCGCCATCGTCACGCCGGGCTTCGTCGACATCCACACCCACTACGATGGACAAGCGACCTGGGACGACCGGCTCGAGCCGTCGGCGAGCCACGGCGTCACCACCGTCATCGCCGGCAACTGCGGCGTCGGCTTCGCACCCGTGCGGCCGGGCGGACAAGCCGAACTCGTCGAGTTGATGGAGGGTGTCGAAGACATTCCGGGCATCGCGCTTTACGAAGGCATCGAGTGGAGCTGGGAAACCTTCCCGCAGTACCTCGATCTTCTGGAACAGAAGCGTTGGTCCATGGATGTCGGAACGCACGTACCGCACGGTGCGGTGCGCGTTTACGTGATGGGCGAGCGCGGGGTGCAGAACGAGGCATCCACCGCCGAAGACATTGCTCAAATGGCCGCGATCACGCGCGACGCCATCGCGGCAGGCGCATTGGGATTCTCCACCTCGCGCATCCTGGGCCACCAATCCATTAGAGGATTGCCAGTGCCGGGCACGTTCGCCGGGGAAGACGAAGTGTTCGCGATCGGTGAGGCGATGGCCGCTTCCGGCACCGTGTTCGAACTCGTGCCGGGCGGGTCGGTGGGCCAGGGCGGCATGCGCCTCGGCGCGAACGAAGCACGGCTCGACGACGAGTTGGAGTGGATGGCGCGCCTGTCGAAAAAGACCCGATTGCCGATCACGTTTCTGATCGTCGAGTTTCAGGAGAACCCCGACGCGTGGAAGCACGTGCTCGCGTTCGTTGCGAAGGCGAATGCCGACGGCGCACGCCTGTTTCCGCAAACGGCCGCGCGGCCCGGTGGCTTGTTGCTCGGCCTGCAATCGAATCACCTGTTCCAGCGCCGCCCTACGTACCTGAAGATCGCGAACCTCCCGCTCGCGCAACGCGTTGCCGCGCTGCGCACGCCCGAAATCCGCAACGCGATTCTCTCGGAGAAAGATCTGCCGCCGCTCTCGGCCTCGATCAACGACGCGATTCACCTCGTGATCGGGCAATCGCTCGAAGACATCTTCCCGCTCGGCTCACCGATCGACTACGAACCGCCCCTCGATACGGCCGTTGCTGTGCAGGCGCGCCGAGACGGCGTGGATCCACAGGCGCGCATCTACGACCTGATGCTGCAGGACGACGGACGCGCCATGCTGCTGTTGCCGACGCTGAATTTCGCGCGACGCAATCAGGATGCGCTGTTCGGCATGCTGAGCAGCGAGCATACCGTGGTGGGCCTCGGCGACGGCGGCGCGCATTGCAGCCTGATCTGCGATGCGTCGAGCACCACCTACATGCTGACGCACTGGGTGCGCGACCGGCGCGGCGACAGGCTGTCGCTGGAACGGGCCATCAGGAAGCAGTGCGGCGACAACGCGGCACTGTACGGATTGTCGGATCGTGGCACGTTGCAACTCGGCAAACGCGCCGACGTGAACGTCATCGACTTCGATCGCCTGAGCCTCGGCCAGCCATACATGACGAACGATCTACCGGCCGGCGGCCAGCGTTTTCTGCAGAACTGTTCCGGTTATCTCGCAACCGTGGTGAACGGCGAAGTCACGCGCGAGCACGATCAGGACACCGGCGCGCGTCCCGGCAGACTGATCCGCGGGCGGCGCTGACCAGTGACCAAGGTCATCGTCATAGGCGCCGGCATTGCGGGCCTTTCGAGCGCCCTCGCAATGCAGGCAAAAGGCTTCGAGGTCGACGTGCTCGAACGCGACCCGGCGCCGCCGGAACAGTTCGATCCCACGGCGGTGTCCGCGTGGCGTCGCCGCGGTGCGCCGCAAGTCCCGCATCCGCACTTTCTGATGGGCGGTTTGCGCAATCTGATCTACGCGCATCATGCGAAACTGGTCGACGCGCTGCTCGAAGCAGGCGTGTGGGAATTGCCGTTCGAGGACACGTTGCATCCGGTCGCGCGCTCGAACTATCGGGCGCGGCCGGGCGACGCGCAGCTCACCGCATTCGTCAGCCGCCGTTCCACCCTCGAAATCGTGATGCGCCGTTACGTCGCCGCGCTCCCGGGCGTGCGGGTGCATTCGAGATGCGAAGCAGAGGCGCTGCTGTTGGCGGCGGAGACCAGGCCGCTGCAAGCGGTCGGCGTTCGCGTGCGGCGCGACCATGCCGACACGGCCGAACTGAGGGGCGACGTGATCATCGACGCGTCCGGGCGCTCCGGACGGCTGGCCAATCAGTTGCGCAAACTCGGCGCCGACATCCGCGACGAACACTTCGAGTCGGGTGACGTCTACTTCACCCGACAATACCGCTTGCAGCCCGGCCAGACTTACGCACCGCTGCATGGCCTGCCGGCCATCATCACGTCGGACTACACCATCGGCATGCTGCCAGCCGACAACGGCTACTTCACGATCACGATCGCCGTCTGGAAAGACGATCCGGTGCTCTATGAGGCCGTGAAGGATCCGCAGAAGTTCGAAGCATTCTGCCGTCTCATCCCCCGCGCCGCCGGTTGGATCGATCCCGCGTTCGCCGGTCCGGTGAACAACATCGTGTATGGCTTCGGTGCGCTCGATTCGTTCTGGCGCTCCACCGTGATCGACGGCAAAGCGCAGGTGCACGGCCTGTTCTTCATCGGCGACACCGCCGTGCGTACCAATCCGAAGTATGGTCGCGGCTGCACCTGGGGATTCACGCAAGCGCACATGCTCGCCGACATTCTCGAGCGCACCACGGATCCGGAAGCACGCGTGGTCGAATACGAAAGCGCGTTGAGTAACGCGTTTCGCGCCAACTGGAGCACAACGCTCACGATGGATCGCGATCGCTACAAGCAATACCGGGCAAAACTGTTCGGCCAACCGTTGTCGCTGCGCGATCGCGTGTCTGCGGCACTGGACGAAATCATCATCCAGCGCGGCATGCGCGCCGATTCTCATCTGCACCGGGCGATCATGACCGGTTACCACGGGCTTGCCGGGCTCGCCGCTTGGGCCAGAAGCCCGTCCGTGTGGACGCGCGCCTGCAGAATCCTGTTGTCACCCGCCACCAAGGCTCTTCCCGATCCGATTCCCGCGCGCGAACGCGTCATCGCGGCAATCGGTCCCAGCTAGCGAGACACACGATGACGCAAACCGAACAACGCAATCTCGAGATGGTCGACCGCTGGGAAGACACCTACAACAACGCCGTGGATCGGATGGTGGACGAGTGCTACGCCGAGAACTGCGAGGTGCACAACATGTTCGCCGGCACGGTCTATCACGGCCGCGCCGGACTGCGCGCAATCGAACACGAGATCCAGAAACACCAAATGGATCGAAAGTTGCGCGTGCTGAAGAAGTTCGCCAGCGGCGACTCGGTGGCGGTCGAGTGTGAAGGCATCTTCGGGCCGCTCGCTTTCAAAGCCTGCGTGATTCTCACCTTCAATGCCGACGGGCAGATCGTCAGTGATCACACCTACAGTCCCGACCCGACCGGCATCACTTCGCAGTAGCGATCAGGATCTGCGCTTGCTCGACGATTTCGCCGATTCGAGCGTGGGGCGTACGACTACCTCGTGGATATCGTGCTTCACTGTTTGCGCGATGATGCGAACGTCCACCTGGCTAACGCCGCGACAGCTTTCAATCTTCGAGTTGACGAGCCGCATCAGTTCGAGTTGGGTCGCTGCGGTCAGCACCACCAGCACGTTGTAGCGGCCGACCACCGCCGCAACGTACTGCACTTCCTTCAGGCCCGAGAAAGTCGTTAGCGCGTAGTCTGTGTGCTCCGGCGACACCGACACGCGCACCCACGCCGACACGGCGAATCCCACCCGGTTTGCGTCCGTGACCACGCCGATGCGGATCGCACCCGCATCCTGCAGCTTCTTCAGCCGTTGCCGCACGGTGCCCTCCGACACGTCGAGCCGGCGCGCCACCTCCCGGTTACTGAGACGGCCATCCTCGCGCAGGATCGCCATGATGCCTTCGTCGACAGAGTCAGTTTTGATCGGTGTGCGCGTCATAGGTGCGCCAGGTTGCCGAACCACGATTCGTACTTGCGGATGTCGAGCGCCACGTACGTTTCGATGCGATCGACGCCTTTCACATGGGCGAGTTGCCCGTCGATGATTGCCACGACGTCGCTGCGATCGCGCGCGTTGAACGCGATGAAGATCTCCGGGCTCCCGAGGGTCAGCGTCACGATCGTGACGTTGGCGAGCGCCGCGAGGTCGCGTGCGACGGCGTCGACATGCCGATCGGCGACGTAAACGTCACCGAGGCACTGCAGGTCGTAACCCTGGCTGTAGAAGTCGCGTTGCAAGGTCACCAGCATGACCTTGCGTTCGCGCAGCGAGCGGATGCGGATCGCTATCGTCGTTTCCGATACACCCAGCTGCGCTGCCAACAGTTTGTTGGGGGCGCGACCGTCTTCGCGCAACAGTTCGATGATCCTGCGATCGAGATCGTCGATTGGCTTTGCAGGCACGATGCGCCGCCGGGCGGTTGTTCAGATGGTCGTCAGTTCTTTTCGCCCATCTGCATCGACAACCGGATCCCGTACTGACGCGGCGACGAGTATTGCGACATGACGGCGCCGGTCGTTCCCACCGCCTGGCTGGAATTCGCATACAACTCGTCGGTGATGTTCTGGCAGAACAGTTGTCCCGAGTACTTGCCGTCGGTGCTCTCCCACGCGATGTGCGCATTCGTCACTGTGTAAGAATCCTGCTCCATCTGGCTCTGGTTCGGCAGCGACGCCTGGAACACGTCGAAATAGAAGCTGTCCGAATAGGCCACGTCGCCACGCAGGATGAAGCGTCCGAGATTAGTGTTCCATTCGTATTGCGCACCCACGTACGCCTTCCACGGCGGCGAACGTAACGTGTCGTTGCCATCCACACTGATCGGCGGACCACCGAGGATCGGATTGCTGAAGCTCGCGCCACCGCCGTACTCGGTGTTCAGATAGGTAACGCCGCCGTCGAATTCGAAGCCGCCGCCGACAAGAGCGACGAATTCGAGTTCGGCGCCGTAGATGTCCGCTTCAGCTGCATTCGTGATCGACGATGCGTTGTTCACGAAACGGTTGATCTGAATATCGTCGTACTTGTAGACGAACGTCGCGCCGTTCAACTGCAGACGGTTGTCGAAGAGTTTGACCTTCGCGCCGAGTTCGTAGGCCCAGATCGTTTCGGGATCGAACGGGCCTTCACATTCCGACACGTTGAACCCGCCGGCTTTGAAGCCTTTCGACGCGCTCAGGTACACCATCGTGTTTTCGGAGAAGTCGTAGTTGATGATGCCGGTGCCGGTGGTCTCGTTCCATTCCTGGTTGATGTGCTGATCGCACGGCGCCCCACCGAGGTTGTTGGAGAGTTCCCGGTGCATGTCCTTCGTGTCGTCCGTGTAACGCGCACCCAACGTCAGGTGCAGGTTGTCGACGATGTCGACGGTGGTCTGGCCGAAGTACGCCCACGACTTGCTGTTCTGGTTGCCGCGAAAATCGAGGAACGGCGCGGTATCCGGCAGGCCTGTACCCAGACGCGTGCCGAAGAACGCAAGGCTGCCGGCTGGCAACGGCGCTCGAACGTTCGGATTGAAGATGCCGAACAGCGCCTCATAAGTCTGCTGTAGTGCCGGCAGGTCGTAGTAGAAGTGTGTGTAGCCGTCTTCCTGGAAGTAGAAACCACCGACCATCCACGTGGCCCGATCGTTCCAGTAGTTGCCGGAGAAATTGAGCTCCGCGGTGTTCTGCCGGTTCGATTGTTGGCCCGCCTGATACAGCATCGTGATGTCGGTGCCGTCGGTATCCATGTTGCGAATCCACTTCGCGTCCTGCCGTCCGAGAATCAGCTTCGACGTGATATCGCCCAGTTGCATCGACAGCGTTGCGCTGCCGCCGTACTGCTTGATGTTGTTCTTCGTCGGATTGTTCGTATACGAATCGTGATCATCCGGGTCGACGACGATCGGTTGGTCGGCTTGTGGGAACGTCAGGCCAAACGCGTCGGCCAGGCTGACACCAGGACCCGCGAGACCGGGCACCGTCAGGACTCCACCGAGGTTGTCCGGCGAAATGCCGAGCGCGGTCGGAGAAATCTCCCGCACCAGGAACACACCGGTGCTGCCGTGATCGCGCGTGTAGTTGCCGCGCAACACCAGTTCAGCCGTGTCGCTCAGATCGAACTGCAGCGCCGCGTGACCGCCTTTCAGACTGTCGTCGCCTTCCGATTGTCCCAACGTCTTGTTGTCGTTGAAGCCGGAGTGGCTGTCGGTGATGAAACTGGCGCGGCCGAATACTCCATCGGCGATCGGACCCGAAGCCCCGAGTTCGGCACGGACCCGGGCGTAGTTGCCGCCGGTGAACGACGCATTGAACTCAGGCGTCTGCGACGGCATGCGCGTGACGATGTTGATCGCGCCGCCGGTGGCGTTGCGTCCGTACAAGGTACCTTGCGGACCGCGGAGCACTTCGATGCGTTCCATGTCGAACTGCGGCACGGTTTGCGAGAACGTGGCGCCGCGATACACGCCGTCTTCGTACATCGCGATCGCGGTTTCGTTGGCGAGGTTGGTGAGGTCGGTACCCACGCCGCGAATCGATGCCTGCGAGAACCCCTGCAACTCCGTGTAGCTCATGCTCGGCGTGTGCAACGCGATGTCGGCGAAATCTTCGATGCGGTTCAGTTGGATCTGTTCCTGCGTGATCGCGGTGATCGCGATCGGTGTCTGCTGCAGGTTGGTTTCGCGCTTCTGCGCCGTTACGACGATTTCCTCGATCTCGGTCGAGGCCGCGTACGACACCGCGCTGATCCCGACGGACAATCCGAGCACAACGAGACTCGCGCCGACGCGCGCGTGGACATGCTTCACGGTGTTCTCCCCTTGAAGGACTCGAGCGACCCCTGGTGCCGGACTGGCGCGTCACCCCGACGGCCACCCGGCGTTCACGCATGCTACAAAACGCGAACACCCTACGCAATATCGATATCGAACCGCCTTCGATCACGCGATGAGCTAAAACTCGCGCAATTTTCTGACGAGATATGCGATTTGGTTCCACTCATCGGCGATGACCTCGAGTGTCGTCGCCGCAATCGAACGGGCATTGATGGCAGCATCGCGGCCGAGCAGATTCACGTGCTCTGCCTAAACGATGCCGACGCCGAGCAACGCAGCCTGCACGACGTACAGTCGCTGATGGAGAAAGACGTCATTCACTCCGCCGAGATCGGCGCGCTGATCGCTCTCGCCGCATCGATCGTCCATCGCCCATCTCACCGGCCTCGCGGCGAAAGTGGGTTGAGTTCCGTTCGTGTTTCTCGCTATCGTCGTGCCCCGCAGCTGCGGCTAGCGGGGACGGGGCGTCGCCCCGATGGCTCGTCGGCCCGCAGCAGAACGCGCGTCGTTTCTCGCAATGGGCGCAGTAGTTACACTCACGCCATAAGGAAATTGTTGGATGAAGATCTCGCCGCAAGGGCGGTTCGGACCCCTATGACCGCACGATCGCCGCTCTGATGTCATACCGTTTCTCGTTGGCCATCCTGATCGGGATGGTCGCCGGCGTATTCGTGGGCTGGATATGCCACGCGCAATTGACGACGGTACAGGCGACCGACGTCGCCGCGAATCTGAGCATCGTCACGGACGTGTTTCTACGCCTCATCAAGATGATCATCGCGCCGTTGGTATTCGGCACTCTGATCGCCGGCATCGCGAACATGGGCGCCGGCGCACAACTCGGACGCATCGGCGCACGCACGATCGGCTGGTTCCTCGGCGCCTCGGTGATCTCGTTGGTGCTAGGCGTCATAATCGTCACCGCGTTGCAACCAGGAGCGGGGTTGGAACTACCGTTGCCGCCGGAGGGGACGCACAGCGGCATCGAAGCCGGCGCAATGACGCTGAAGGACTTCGTCACACACGTCTTCCCGCGTTCGATCATCGAGGCAATGGCGAACAACGAAATCCTGCAGATCGTCGTGTTTTCGGTGTTCGTCGGCGTTGCGCTGGCGAGCCTCGGCGAGCGGACCGCGGGCATCGTCCTGCTTGCCGAGCAACTCGTCGAGGTGATGCTGAAGATCACGGGCTACGTGATGCTGGTGGCGCCTTTTGCGGTATTCGCCGCCATCGCGGCGACCATCACGCAGAACGGTCTCGGCATTCTCGTGACGTACTCGAAGTTCATCGCCAGTTTCTATTTTGCGCTGATCGTATTGTGGCTCGTCATCGCCGCGTTCGGCGGACTCGTCATCGGCCGACGCGTGGTGCCGTTGATGACGTCGATGCGCGATCCGATTCTCGTTGCCTTCTCCACCGCGAGTTCCGAAGCGGCGTTTCCCCGCATCCTCGAACAGCTCGAGCGGTTCGGCGTACCGCGCCGCATCTCCGGTTTCGTGTTGCCGCTCGGCTACTCGTTCAACCTCGACGGCTCGATGATGTACTGCACCTTTGCGACGCTGTTCATCGGGCAGGTCTACGGCATCGAGCTGACGGTCGGCCAACAGGTGACGATGCTGCTGATCCTGTTGATCACGTCGAAAGGCATCGCCGGCGTGCCGCGCGCCTCGCTGGTGATCATCGCGGCGACGCTCGCGTACTTCAAACTGCCGGAAGCCGGTCTAGTGCTGATTCTCGCGGTGGATCATTTCCTCGACATGGGCCGCAGCGCGACGAATGTCGTCGGCAACGCTGTGGCCAGCGCCGTTCAAGCAAAGTGGGAAGGACAGCTTTCGAACGGATCAGCCGACTCACCCGGCCAATAAACTTCGGGCGCGAATCTCGAGCACCTGGTCGCGCACCTGCGCCGCTTCTTCGAACTCGAGGTCGCGCGCGTGCTGCAACATCTTCTCTTCCATCTTGCGCAGCAGCTTTCCGAGCGCGATCGGATCCGTAGGCAGCTCTGCACGAAATTTCTTACCGATGTCGCCATCCGTACGCTTCGGCATCTGCCCCGGCATCGGTGCGCGCGCACCTTCCATGATGTCGGAGACCGATTTCAGAATGCTCGTCGGCGTGATGCCGTGCAGCGCGTTGAACTCGATCTGCTTGTTGCGGCGCCGATCGGTTTCACCGATCGCGCGTTCCATCGAGCCGGTCATGTGATCGGCATACAAGATCGCGCGGCCGCGCAGGTTTCGCGCCGCGCGACCGATTGTCTGAATCAACGAACCGCCGGACCGCAGGAAACCTTCCTTGTCGGCATCGAGCACCGCCACAAGCGACACCTCGGGCATGTCCAACCCTTCGCGCAACAGGTTGATGCCGACCAGCACGTCGAACTCGCCCATGCGCAAGTCGCGGATGATCTCCATCCGCTCCACGGTGTCGATGTCGGAGTGCAGATAGCGCACACGGATACCGTGTTCGTCCAGGTATTCCGTCAGGTCTTCCGCCATCCGTTTCGTCAGGACGGTAACGAGCACGCGATCGCCGAGCGCCACCGTCTCCTGGATCTGGTGGAACAGATCGTCGACCTGCGTCGATGCGGGCCGCACTTCGATCATCGGGTCGACGAGCCCGGTCGGTCGCACCACCTGCTCGACCACCTGCCCTGCATGACTCGCTTCATACGGCCCCGGTGTGGCCGACACGAAGATCATCTGCGGCGCGAGTTCTTCCCATTCGTCGAACCGCAGCGGCCGGTTGTCGAGCGCGGACGGCAGTCGGAACCCGTACTCCACCAGCGTCTCTTTGCGTGACCTGTCGCCTTTGAACATCCCGCCGATCTGCGGAATGGTGACGTGCGATTCGTCGACTACGAGCAGCGCGTCCTTCGGCAGATAGTCGAACAGCGTCGGCGGCGCCTCGCCCGCCTTTCTACCGGACAGGTAGCGCGAGTAGTTCTCGATGCCGCTGCAGTAGCCGAGTTCGCGGATCATCTCCAGGTCGAAGCGAGTGCGCTGCTCGAGTCGTTGCGCCTCAACGAGCTTGTTGTGCGAGTTCAAATACGCAAGCCGATCGGACAGCTCGTCCTTGATGTCGTCGAGGACCGCGATGATCCGTTCGCGCGGCGTCACGTAGTGCGTTTTCGGAAAGATCGTGAACCGCGGCACGCGGTTGATCACTTCGCCGGTGAGCGGATCGAACACGGCGAGGTTGTCGATGACGTCGTCGAACAGCTCGATCCGTACGGCTTCCTTCTCGGACTCTGCCGGAAACACGTCGATGACGTCGCCGCGCACGCGGTAGCTGCCGCGCTGGAACGCCATGTCGTTGCGGGTGTATTGCAGTTCGGCGAGGCGGACCAGGATGTAGCGCTGGTCGACCCGATCACCACGGTCGAGGTGCAGCACCATCTTCAGATATGAACCCGGGTCACCCAGACCGTAAATCGCCGAAACGGATGCCACGATGATCGTGTCGCGTCGCTCGATGATCGCTTTCGTGGCGGACAGACGCATCTGTTCGATGTGCGCGTTCACCGACGAGTCCTTCTCTATATACGTATCAGAGGACGGGACGTACGCCTCGGGCTGGTAGTAGTCGTAGTAGGACACGAAGTACTCGACGGCGTTGTGCGGGAAGAAGTCCTTGAACTCACCGTAGAGTTGGGCGGCGAGCGTTTTGTTGGGGGCGAGCACCAGGGTCGGCCGATTGACGTTCTCGATCACGTTCGCAATCGCGAACGTCTTGCCGCTTCCGGTCACGCCGAGCAGCGTCTGCGACGCGAGACCCGACTCCAATCCGTCGATCATCTTCGCGATCGCTTCCGGCTGATCGCCAGCCGGCTTGTACTTCGCGACGACCTTGAATTCGTTGACTGCTTGCGGCATGACGGCAACTTCGTGGGGAGACGCGATTGTACCCTCGCCGGCCAATGCCGCAGCCGGTCCCGGGCAACGCTACTGACAGGTGGGGCAGGCGTTCGGCCAGCGTCGCGTGGCGGCCTTGGGCCCGAGTATGGTGGCAAGCCCCACGCGCGGGGTTGCAAATCGATCGACGCTGATTAAACTGACGCGCTCCCAATTCCGCCTTAGCTCAGTTGGTAGAGCAGCTGACTGTTAATCAGCGGGTCGTTGGTTCGAGTCCAACAGGCGGAGCCAGGGAAATCAAAGAGTTACGCTCCATCCTCTCCTCTAACGAAAACGTCTAGGTAACAATCTAGGTAACAAGCCATTCCGACGTTTTGCAATACGCAAACGTATCGGTCGCCAACACCCACTCGCA
>DATJGR010000013.1:0-7573 GCA_035494855.1 Pseudomonadales bacterium
GGTATTTCGCCCTGCAGCGCTGCGTCCAACAGTGCGCCGGTGGATGTACTCATGAATGCTCCGTGTTACAGCCAGAGGTTCGCCATCGGGGACCGCGCCATCGGCCGCAGGACATGGACCATTTAAATCGCGGAAAAGCGATTATGCAGATGCGTCAGACGAGTTGCTATACCGCTTGTTTCTAAGCAAGTTCGCGTCCGGGAGGATCCCGGCCGCTCGAGTACGCGCAACAGATCGCGAGGCGTATCGACGTCGATTCCAAAGGCTTCGTTTCGGACGATCCGCGGCGTGAGGCCGATGCTGAAGGCCGCTTCGGAATGCGGTTTGAAACTGTGTCCGTCGAAGCGGTAACGGATCAGATTCGGCGGTGACGAAACGATGCAATTGGTGCCGTCGCCTTCGGAATCGGGGACCAGCGTAAAACGTTGATGACCGGCTAGGATTTCCGACACGTCCGCCTGTGTGATCAGCGGGACGTCGCCCGGCACGATCAGCGTTCCGGCGGCGTCGCGATTTGCCACCAGGTATCCGCCCGCGGCCTGAACCGACTCCGACAGATCCGCCCCTTCGGCTTCGGCATACAGTTCGCAGCCGTGCACGCGCGTGAGTTCGGCTGCTTCAGGCGCGCGCGAGACCAGCAGAATCCCGGCGAGACCGGGCGTTTGCGTCAGCGTGGTCAGAACGTCGGTGATCATCGCGAGCATCAGCTCGCTGCGCTCGGTGGGCGTGAGCAACGGAGCCAGGCGCTGCTTCGCGTGGCGGATGTTCTTCAACGGCACTACCGCCCACACGGCGCGTTCCCCTCACTCGAGTTGTCTGGCCTCAGGCGCTTTTCAGGCGCCTGAAAAACTGCAGCACGTCGGCGGCCAGCTGCCGACGGTCGGCCAAACTTAGCATGACGGTTTGGGTAACTACAGTCGCGATACCGAGCGCGCCGACCGCGTTTTCGAGCGCCGCGTCCTGGTGATCCATGACGAAGCCGTCAATGAGTCCACGATAGTGTCGCGCCACCGAAACGGCGTCGTTCGGAATCGACAGCTCCGTCATCATCTTGGCGGTAGGTCCCTTGATTGCGGTGCCCGCGACGATGGGCGAAACGGCCACGATCGGTACGCGGCGCCGCTTCAGTCCTTCGCGCATGCCCGGCACCGCGAGCACCGGATCGACGCTGACGAACGGGTTGGACGGACAGATGATCACGCCGGCGAGATCGGGGTCGTCGAAACGATCTTCGATCTGGCGCGTCGGCGCTGCGGCCGCCGAGCCGGCGAACCGAAATCCCGTCACCGCGGGCGCGCAGCGGTCGCGCACGAAGTAGTGCTGGAACGCGAGTTCGCCGTTCGCCGTTCCGATCATGGTTCGAACCGGTGCATCGCTCATCGGCAACACGCGGTATTGCACCCCGAGTGCCGTGCCGAGTTGCTCCGTTACCTCGGTCAGCGTTGCGCCTTTACGCAGCCGTTGGGTGCGCTCGACGTGCATCGCCAGGTCGAGGTCGCCGAGATTGAACCACGCCTCGCCGCCGAACTGTTTCAGCGCGTGCATGAATTGCCACGTCTCGCCGCGGCGTCCCCAGCCGGCCTCGGTATTGGATTGACCCGACAGCGTGTAAACGAGCGTATCGATGTCGGGCGAAACGTGCAGACCGAGGTGCTCGAAATCGTCGCCGGTGTTGACGATGAATGCGATTTCGTCGGGGGACAGCAGTTGCGTGAGGCCGAGCGCCAGTTTCGCTCCGCCTACGCCGCCGGTGACGGCGATGAATCGTTCCGAAGCCATGTCAGCGGAACGGCCCGCAGGACCAAATCAGCACGGAAGGGTCGGTTCGGTTCTGAATCGGCGGCACGGTGTCGGCGGCTCCGGTCGAAAATGGCGCCAGTCGCGCGGCGACGAGAATACCGGGGTCGAGTCGACGGGTCGACCGGCTAGCAAATGAAAACGCTGACCGATATGGAACAGGAGGCGACGGGATGCCGAACGCGTTGTCGATACTGGCCTTCAGATTAGGCGCTTGAGGCTCGACCTAGGAATCACGCGGTCGACGGCTACGGGTGCAGCCCGCAGCGAAGCACCGAGAGCAGCGCCGGGGATGGCGCGACCGACCGAAGCGTCCACGTTCTGGCCGCTGGCCTGGCGCCGAGCAATCCGCGCCGCACCATCTCCCGAACGATTTCGTCGTGGCGCGCGCTCTGCTGGTCGCGCGCCCAGGCCGGGACGCCGGATTGGAACGCCGTTTCGCGCAGTTCGGTGCTCTCTCGATGAAGCTCGAGCAGAGCAGCATTGGTGACATCGGTGATGTTCATGATGGCGCAGACCTTAGCGCCGGCGACCGACCCGCAAATGTGGGTGGGTTCCGGAATTACAGGTCACTCACACACGCGGCGCGATATTGCGATGTGCGTCTCAGGGCATGCCGAGCAGCAGTCATCGGAACATGTCTTCCTCGAGCGGGCGGATGACGTCGCGTGCGGTCTGTGCGCTGTCTTCCTGCGGAAACCCCCGCACCAGCGCGACGGGCGTCTTTTCCGTGGTTTCGCCCATCACCAGCGTCGCCGCCGTGGCAATCGAATCCGCGCGGTTGATCAGCGTGACCTTCATCTCCCGGCCGTAGATGTCGCGCAGCCCGCGTCGGTCGTCGAGCACGGCGAGGCCCGCGCTCCCGATCGCGCCGCCGATCGTGCCGAGCCGCCACGGCCGATTCATGCTGTCGCTGACGATTACACCGGGTCGCACACCGGTCGTTGCGGCGATGGCGTCGCGGATACGCCGGGCGGACGCGTCCGGGTCCTCTGGCAACAACAGTGCGTGTTCGTCTGAATCGTGTTCGATGTTGGATTGGTCGATGCCCGCCTGCGCGCCGACGAGGCCGAGCCGGTGCCGCACGATCAGCACGCCGGGCTTTTTGCGCAGCACGGTGGTCGATTCGCGCAGAATCAGTTCGACGAGACGCGGGTCTTTTTCGGTTTCCTTGGCGAGTTCGATCGCTTCGCGGCTTGGTGTGATCGAGGCGAGCGGAATCTGCCGGCCTTCTGCTTTGGACACGATCTTCTGCGCCACCACGAGGATGTCGCCCCCTTGGAGTGGCAGCTTCTGTGCTGTGAGCGCAGCGAGGATCAGACGTGCAAGATCGTCGCCGGACTGCACCATCGGCATGCCGGCGATCGGAGTGAAGGTCAGCGCAGGCACGTTTCAATGATCGCTCTGGCCGACGATCTTGATACCCGAGTGCGAGATCGAGTGACGCCGGTTGATCTGGATGAGGATGGACGTCAGGGCCTCGGCCGCCGCCGAATTCTCGATCGGACCGGCGTGCCAGCCGGACATGCCGGCTTCCTCGACCAGCTCTACCACCTTGTCGCGCGCCTCTTTGCTGTTGCCGGCGACGAGCACGTCGCACTCGATCTTGACGTCCTGCTGCAGCAGGTGCGCGGCGACGTTCTGGAACGCGGTGACGACCTTCACGCCTTCGCCGAGATAGTTCTGCGCGCGCTTCCCGGCCGAACCTTCCGGCGGCAGTTGCACTGTGCCGACCTTGGGTGGAATCAGGGGCACCGTCACGTCGATCAGTATTTTTCCCTCGAGACCCGAGCGCACCGATTCCAGCGTCGACAACTGGTGCTCGAACGGCACCGTCAGCACGACGATGTCGCCGGCTGCAGCGGCGGCCGAGTTCACCATCGCGCGCGCCGGCGTCTGCGGACTGATCTTCTTCAACTCTGCGACGGCCGCGTCCGCCTTCTCCTGCGTGCGCGAACCGATGATGATCGCGTGTCCGGCTTTGGCCCAACGAATGGCGAGCCCCGTTCCGAGGTCGCCGGTGCCGCCGAGAATTGCGATGCTTTCTTTTGCCATGAACGTCCTCCAAATGAGCGGTGGATTCTAGCCTCAATTAGGCGGCGGCACGTCGCGCTACGCGCGCGAGTCGTGCGCGCGGCGCCGGCGAAACCGGCTTGACCCATCAGCCGATTGCTGTTGCTATCGCCGACCCCGCAGATTCTGGAGTGGCTATGCGCATCGGAATGATCATCGGCATGGAAGGCGCGACGTTGAACGACCTTGTCAAAACCGCGCAGCGAATGGAAGAACTGAAGTTCGCCAGCGTTTGGATGGCGCAGATGATGTCGTACGACGCGATCGGCGCGTTGTCGGTGATCGGGCATGCGACGAAACGGATCGGGTTGGGCACCGGAGTCGTGCCGACGTATCCGCGGCACCCGACGGCGCTGGCGTCACAGGCACTGACTGCGGCGGCCGCGAGCGACAACCGGTTCCAGCTCGGCATCGGCCTGTCGCACCAGATCGTGATCGAGAACATGCTGGGCTTTTCGTACGCGAAACCCGCGTCGCACATGCGCGAATACCTGCAGGTACTCGGTCCGCTGCTCCGCGGCGAGACGGTGCAGCACGACGGCGACGAGTATCACGTGCATGGCGTGGCGATCTCGGTACCAGGTGCGAAGCGCGTGCCGTTACTCGTCGCTGCGCTCGGCCCCGCGATGTTGAAGCTCACCGGCGAACTGGCCGACGGCACCGTCACCTGGATGGTCGGGCCGAAGACGATGGAAAAACACATCGTGCCGTCGCTTTCCGCAGCAGCGAGGGACGCCGGTAAACCCGCCCCGATCGTGGTCGGTGGATTCCCGGTGGTGCTCACCAACAAGCCCGATGAGGCGCGCCAGCGCATCGCGGGTCAGCTGACCATCTACGGACAGTTGCCGTCGTATCGCGCAATGCTGGACCGGGAAGGGGTGAAAGGTCCGGCGGACGTCGCACTTGCAGGCGACGAAAACTATCTGCGCGGCGCGATCGACAGGCTGCACAACATCGGTGTCACGGACCTGAACGTTGCGGTTTCAGCAGGAGACGCGGCGGAGGCGGAACGGACCTTGCAATTTCTCGCCAGCCTGAACGGCTGACGACCCACGCGTGAAGCGTCGTTCAGGCGGCTTTGCGGACGGTGACCGCGTCCGGCTTCGCAGCCAGCCGTACGACGTTGTCGCCCGGCGGCAGCGGCACGATCCCCTCGGCGAAGCGCCGCAGGTTCATCGCGTCGGCGAGACCGGACCAGGTGTAGAAGAGGTCGGCCAGCAGCGGCCCGAACACCGGAATCGGGTCGATGATCGTGTCGACGAATCGCTGTTCCGTGGTGCGCATCGATGCATTCCTCGTCATGTGCTTGAAGCCTACCCGACGTTGATGAAACAAAAATTACGCCAACTCCGGCGAAATTCGCCGGACCGGCTGATTTCATTGAGATTTCCGCTTCGACGACACATCAGTATGGACGCCGAACCTCGAGAAAATCGAACCACGCTTGTGCAGGGTCGCTCGAGCTGCGCAAGATTGGTGCGGACACCATTTTGCGGGCGCGGAGTATAGAGATGCGGAAGTTGAACGACAAGGTCGCGTGGATCACCGGCGCGGGGACGGGCATTGGCGCCGCGGCGGCGCGTGCGCTGGTTCACGAAGGCATGCAGGTGGTGCTGTCCGGGCGGCGCCGCGAGCCGCTCGATGAATTGGCGGCGGAGCTCGGTATAGCAGCGTTGTCGCGTCCGCTCGACGTTTCGGACAAGGACGCCGTGCTCGCACTCGCCAACGAGATCATCGGACGTTTCGGCCGCATCGACGTGCTGGTGAACAGCGCAGGATTGAATGCGCGCAACCGCAACTGGCACAACGTCACGCTCGAGGATTGGGACCGCGTCATCCGCGTCGATCTCGATGGTTCGTTCTATTGTTCGAAGGCCGTGTTGCCGACGATGGTCGCGCAGCGCGATGGTCTGATCGTGAACGTCTCGTCATGGGCGGGAAAATACACTGGCATCCTGACGGGTCCCGCGTACTCCGCCGCGAAGCACGCGATGAACTCGATGACCGAGAGCCTGAACATGGAAGCGGGTATTCACGGCGTGCGCGCGTGTGCGTTGTGTCCCGGCGAGGTGGCCACCCCGATCCTCGACAGCCGCCCGATTCCGGTCACGGCGGAAGAGAAGGCGCAGATGCTGCAGGCGGAAGACTGCGGCGAGATCATCGCGTTCATCGCGAAGCTGCCGCCGCACGTCTGCATCAACGAACTCACCGTCAGCCCGACGTGGAACCGCGGTTTCGTCGCACAGGCGAAAGCGCTGACGCGTTAGTGCGTCAGCGTTTGTTGAGCGCCGCCAGGCGCGGCAACACCGTCTCGATCAGCGATCGCGTCTGGTCCAACATTTCGTCAGTGCCGAACGCGATCGGCCGCAACACGAATTTATGCACGCCGGCCGCGCGGAATTCGTCGACGCGCGCCATGATCGCGTCGGCGTCGCCGATCGCGACGTAGCCTTCGGCCGGTTTACCGAGCCGCGCGCTCAACCCTTTCAGATATTTCTGGCTGATGGCATCGGTCGGGCTGCCGAAGCGATAGCCGAAACCGGCGCCGAAATGGTCGATGTCGATCGGCCGCCCGAGTTCGTCGGCGCGCCGCTTGATCGCAGCGATCACCGGCGCGACCTCGGCCGCGGTTTCGATGCCGGCCTGCCAACCGGTGCCCCAGCGTGCCGTCCGCTCGATCGCTGCAGCGGCGGAACCGCCGACCCACAACGGCAACGGTTTCTGCACCGGATGCGGTGAAATGCTCGCGCGGTCGAGCTGGAAGTGGCGTCCGCTGAACGTGACGTGTTCTTCGGACCACAGCTTCGAGATGATCTCGAGACTCTCGTCCATGCGGCCGCCGCGGCCCTGCGTCGGGGTGCCGGTAGCGGTGTAGTCGCGCGACAGCGCGCTGCCGATGCCAAACGCGGGCAACAGTCGTCCTTCGCTCAGCACGTCGATCGTCGCGCACGTCTTGGCGGTGAGCACCGGGTGCCGCAGGCCGAGGCTTGCCACGTTCATGCCGAACTTGAGTCGCCGCGTTGCGCCGGCGAGCCACGCCATTGCGCTCATGCATTCGAGATTCGGGTCGGTGCCGATCAAGCGATCCGACTGCCAGATCGAGTCGACGCCGCCCGATTCGCACAGATCGACCCAACGGCGGAACCCGCGCGCGTCTTCGAATGGAAAGTTGGCCACCCCGAGCCCGGCACTCACGGTCATCGCGATTCACCCGCAGAAACGAATGGCCGAGAGTCTAGCAGCACGACCTTCCGACCGATCGCGATTAACATGCGGTGGGAAATCGAGGGTGATCCGCGGTGAGCAAGAAAGTCGTCGTCTTCGGTGCATTGGGACTGGTGGGCCGCAGCGTCATCAAGGCGCTCGAGCCGCGCGCCGACTGGCAGATCGTCGGCGTCTCGCGACGCGCGCCGGATTTCACGAGCCGCGCGCGCTTCATTTCGCTGGATCTGACCGACAGGGACGCGTGCCTGAGAGTCTTCTCCGCCGCGGAATTCGCCGATGTCACGCACGTCGTTTACGCAGCGTTGTTCGAAAAACCCGAGCTGATCGCCGGCTGGCGCGATCCCGAACAGATCGCCACGAACAGCGCGATGCTGCAGAACGCGCTCGCGGTGCTCGGAAGGCAACCCTCGCTGCGCCACGTTACGCTGCTGCAGGGTACGAAAGCATATGGCGCGCACATTGCGCCGATGCGCATTCC
>DATJGR010000014.1:0-23964 GCA_035494855.1 Pseudomonadales bacterium
CTCAGCCTCATAGAGTGGCGCAGCAAGCTCGCCGACACCGGCTGGGGCATGCCGCACTGGCCGAAACAGTGGCACGGGCGCGGCCTTCCGGTGCGCATGCTGTCTTCGATCAACGACGAGTTCGTCTCCGTCGGTGCCGTCGGCGCCGCTGCGACCGGCCCGCGCATTCTCGCCTCAGTCACGTTGTTGGAACACGCCAGCGACGCCGTCAAGCAGCGCTTCCTGCGCCGCATCGTCACCGGCGAAGACGGCTGGTGTCAGCTGTTCAGCGAACCGGGCAGCGGCTCGGATCTGGCCGGTGCTACAACGCGCGCCGACTTCGACGGCACGCAATGGATCGTCAACGGCCAGAAGGTGTGGAACACCAGCGCGCACCACGCCGACTACGGTCTGCTCGTGGCGCGCACCGACTGGGACGCGCCGAAACATCAGGGGCTGACGTACTTCGTGCTCGACATGCGCCAGCCCGGTGTACAGGTGCTGCCGCTGAAGCAGATGAATGGCCACGCGTCGTTCAATCAGGTGTTCTTCACCGACGCGAAAATCCCCGCGGACTGGATCGTTGGAACGAAGAACAACGGCTGGGCCGTGGCGATGACCACGCTCGCGCACGAGCGTCGTCCAGCGGTCGGCATTGCCGGCGTGAGCGGCGAAGGTCGCACAGGCCGGGCCTGTGCGGAGGCACGCATCGAAAGCGAAATCGCCAACGAGCCGTACAAGTGGTATCCACAGCGCGCCGGACGCGTCGATCTCGTGGTGCCACGTGCGAAGAAAACCGGCGCGTGGACCGATCCGGTGATCCGTCAGGAAATCGCGAAGCTGCTGACGATGGCGCGCTGCACGAACTGGATGGCGCGCCGCGCCGCGGCGGCACAACGCATCGGCAAACCGCAGGGTCCGGAGGGTTCCCTCGGCAAGCTCGCCGGCAGCAACATCGCGCGCCAGGCATCGCACGTGCACACGCTGATCACCGGCGCCGAGTCGATGCTGACCGGCAGCGACGGCCCACTCGACGGCATCATCGCGGAGATCCTCGTATCGGTACCGGCGACGTCGATCGCCGGTGGCACCGACGAGATTCAGCGCAACATCATCGGCGAGCGCGTGCTCGGGCTGCCGAAAGACCCGCGCTCCGATGCCGGTCCGTTCAGGGATATTCCGCGGAACGTCTAGTCCCGAAGCATTTCTGTACCCGAGGGGACACTAATCGAGCAACACGCCCGGATTCAGGATGGAATTCGGGTCGAGCCGATCCTTGATCGCGCGCAGCGCCTCGGCGAACAACGGCGGCCGCTGCCGTTCCCACGCCGGCCGATGCAACCGTCCCACGGCGTGGTGGTGCGTCACGGTCCCGCCGCAGTCGACCACCGCGTTCGATGCCGCTTCCTTGATCTCGCGCCACTGCTGCGCTTCGCCGCCGAGCTTCGCAACACCGGAGAACGAGTAGTACGGTGCAGGTCCGTCCGGATAGACGTGCGTGAAGCGGCAGGACAGCGACGTGCCGTCGCCCAACACTTCCTTCAAGACGCGTCCGACGCGGGCTCTCACTTCGGCGTCGAATGCCGGCCATCGGTCCCACGTGATCGCAGTCTCGAACGTATCGGACAACAAACCCATGCCGTTCGTTAGACCCGCGTTGACGCCGATGAAGCTGTCGCGCCACGCGCCGACCGCCCCTTCGCGTCCGGTCGCCTCTCCGGAATCGTGCGATATACGAATCGCCGCATCATCGATCTTGCCGCCGGAATCACGCGCGATCCGCACGGCCGCCTGGATGAATGGCGCTTGCAGAACCTCCGCCGACTCGAAGCTGATGATCAGCAGCGTGCTCTTGCCGTCCATGCCGGCGGCGCGTTGCGCTTCCACCGGATCGAGCAAGCGCAGGTTGGCTGGCCACAGTTTCGCCTGCACGACGTGCCGCGTCGCTTCGTAACCCGCTTGCCACGAATCGAACGTGACGCCGGCCGTGGCGCGGAACACCGGGCGCTTCTGAATGCGCATCCACGCCTCGGTGATGATGCCGAGCGTGCCTTCGGAGCCCAGCACGATGCGATCGGGGCTCGGTCCCGCGCCGCTACCCGGCAGGCGCCGCGATTCCCACCAGCCCGACGGCGTCAGCATGCGGGTCGATTCGACGAAGTCGTCGATATGGGTGTGGTTGGTGGCATAGTGGCCGCCGGAGCGCGTCGCGATCCACCCACCGAGGGTCGACCACGGAAAACTCTGCGGAAAATGCCGCAACGTGTAGCCGTGCGGGCGTAATGCATTCTCGAGGTCGGGTCCGTAGATGCCGGCTTGAATACGCGCAGCGCGCGAGGTGCCGTCGATCTCGAGCACGCGATCCAGCTTGTCGAGATCGATCGTTACCGCGGCGTCGCACGACTCGGGCACGTTCACGCCCCACACGACGGACGTCCGACCACCGGACGGAATCACCGTATGGCCGTTCTTGTCGCACCATTCGAGCGTTGCTTCGAGTTCGGCTTCGCTTCGCGGGTGCGCCACGGCGTCCGGCGGGGACGCGAAGTCGCCGCGCATCGCCTGCAGCAGCTCGAGCGAGTGACCGCCGTGCGTGTGCACGATGCGTTCGTATTTGTCGGCTGACACGAACGCCTGCAACGCGGTTGGAATCGCAAACCGCGGCGCGCGCAAATCGATGTCTGCGATCGCCGGGATCGGCGGAGGTTCGACGGTTTTGCCCACTCGCTTCGACCAGCTCGCCGCGAACTTGCGTCGATCGGCGTCACTCGGTTCGTCGCGCTCGAAGCCCCACGTCCAGAAGCTGCGTCGACCCTCCATCGCACTCCCCCGTCGATTGGTATCGACCGATCATACCTGCGCGGGAACCGGATGCGGCACCAGCGCCCACAGGTTGCTCTTCACACCGACCAGCGTGACGACGACGGCCATTCCGATCACCGGCACCAGCGCGGCATTCGATGCGCCGAACGCGCTGATCACGTAACCCATCGCGAACGAACCGATCGGCATGCCGCCCATCATTCCGAGCGAATACACCGACATGACGCGCGCACGATGCGACGTCGGTGCCGCTTCCTGCACGATGCTGCGGGCCATGCTCATCGCCACGCCGCCGCCGACGCCCCACAGGAAGATCAATGCGTAGAACGCGGCGATCGGCACACCGAAAACGATCGGCACGAACAGCAGCGAGCCGGATCCCTGCGCGAGGATAACGGCCCGACCCGGCCGCGCGACGCCGCCGCGTGCGAGTAACAGCAGCGTGACGGCCACCGTGCCGACCATGTTCAGAACGTAGGCAAAGCCGATCTGTTGCGCGCCGCCGTGGTAGACGTCGCGGATCGTCAGCGGAATCAGCACGGTGAACGCGCCGGCGAAGAACACGCCGATCGCAAACGTCAGCAGCATGATCGGCAGCAACCGTTCCGAACCGAACACCAGCACCAGCCCTTCGCGAATCTCTTTCAACATGTGTTTTCGAACTGCCGGCTGTTCGAAACGGTCGACGCGAATGCGCGATACCGCGAACGCGCCGCACGCCATGATCGTTGCCTGAATCAGAATCAGCGGCACCGCGCCGAGCCCATCCGCCAGGCTCCCGAGACTGATGCCGAGAATCTGCACGCCGAACTGCATGCCCATCACGATCGTAACGGTGCGTTGAATCCGGTCGCCGGCCACGCGCGACAACAGCGCATCGCGCGCCGGTTGCGAGAACGCACCGACGATGCCGCCGACCAGCGCGTAACCGATCAGCAAGCCGTAGCTCAACAGATCGTTACCGATCAGCACCGCGAGCACGAGCGGGGGCAGCGAGCCCAGCAGGTGCAGCCCGATCAACGTGCGACGCTGATCGAAGCGATCGCCGACCACGCCGCCGAACAGAATCAGGAACAATGCCGGCAACGCGCCGGCCATCTGCGCGATGCCAACGCGTTGCGCCGGCTCGTGCAGCATCACGGCAACCAGCCACGGGAACAGCACCATCTGGATGCCGCCCGGAATCAGGAATGCAGCGGTGCTCGACAGATACCAGCGCAGCGGCGCGTTCAATTACAGGGATTTCGACAGCGAAGCGCGAAACGCGGGTCGCGCTTTCAACCGTGCGTAGTAATCGACGACGCGCGGATACGGATCGAGCGGAATGAACTTGGCGGCGAGATGCACGCTGTAACCGACGCTGGTGTCGACCGCGGAGAATCCGCTCTTCAGCAGATAGTCGCGGTCGGCGAGGTGCGCATCGACCACGCCGAGCGCCTTGCCGAGACGGCGCGACTCGAGATTGCGCACCGCCTCCGAGCGCTCGTTCGGCGCGATGAACACGCTTTGCTGCACGAGGCTCGCGCCGTGCACCGCGATCGTCTCGGCGTAGTGCACCCACTGTAGCCACTCGGGGCGCTCCGGATGACCCGGCGCGCGGTGCAGCGTGCCGTCGTCGTAGGTTTCGCACAGGTACTGACAGATCGCGCCGGACTCGAACAACACGAGGTCGCCGTCGACGAGACACGGCACGCGGCCGAGCGGATGGATCGCGAGGTATTCCGGCGACCGCAGCTTCTTCATGTCGAAGCCCAGTTCGACCAGTTCGAAATCGAGTCCGAGCTCGTGCAGCAGCCACACGGAACGCATCGAGCGCGCTTCGGCGCAGTGGTACAGGCGACGCGTCATTGCAGTTCCGGCAGACGCACGACGAGCCCGTCGTGCGCCGCGGTGACGGTCAGTTGGCAGGAAAGGCGACTGTTCGAGCGGAACTCGGACTTTGCGAACTCGAGCATTTCGAGTTCCTCGCCTTTCGGCGGCGGGAAGCTCGCAAGCCACGCTTCATCGACGTAGCAGTGACACGTGGCGCAGGCGCACGCACCGCCGCACTCGGCCTCGATTCCCGGGATTCCGTTCTTGAACGCACCTTCCATCACGGTGTGACCGACGGCCACCTCGACTTCGCGTGCATCGCCATGATGCTCGACATAGGTCACGCGCGGCATGACGACTCCGGCTGCGGTAAAGCGCGCTACTCTAGTGTCGTGTTCCGGAAGTTTCTATGCATTTTGCGCGACCGTGCGGTCGGAGTCGCGCCGGCGTAGCAGTCACTGGCGTCGGCTAGCCACTCTCTCCACGGAAGGTGAATTTCAGCACGCCCCGCACCGGCACCGGCCGGCCATCTTCCACCACCGGCTCGAAGCGCCAACGGTTGATCGCAGAGATCGCCGTGCCTTCGAAGATCGATGCCGACGAACTGCGCGCCCTCGCGTCGCGCACGTCGCCTTCTTCAGTGACGGTGAATTCGACTTCGACCCATCCCTGCATGCCTTTCGACTGAGCGCCGCGCGGGTAATTCGGCGCAACCTGCTTTTTCACCGTCAACTCGCTGACCGCGTACGTACGTTCGAAGTGACCATCGCGGGCGTCCTTCAAGCGCGCCTGATAAGAGAGTTCCTGCTGCAACTGCGCGATCTGCAACGTATCGGCACCGGCTTCCTTCGCCTGCACCAGCAACGTGTTCGCCTCCTCCAACGATCCGCCCGCGATCAGCGAGCCTGCGCGGTCGAGCAGCGCGTCGCGAACGAGCGCGATCCCGCGTTGCGCCGCGGCGGAACCCGGATCGCGCGCGAGCACCGCGTTGAACAGGTCGAACGCGTTCGGCACCGCGGGTGGCATCAACCGATCGCTTTGCAGCGCTTCGGAGGCCGCGACGAGGTCATTCTGAGCGCCGCGCTCGTCGGCGCTGCGTTTCGCCGTTTTCGACGACCGTTCGAGCTCCGTGATTCCCTGCGCATCTGGGTCGATCGCGCGCGCCGCGGCAGCGAACTTCAGCGCCTTGTCCTGTTCGCCCGCAAATGCCGCGGACTGCGCGTTCGCGACGAGCCGCTGCACGATCGACCGTATGCCTTGCGCCGCAACGGCATTGTTAGCATCGAGCGCGAGTATCGCGCGATACGATTCGGCCGCGTTGTCGCCTTTCGGACTCACGAGGTTGCCCCGGGCGAACTGGCCGAGCGCTTTTGCGGTCAGTTGCTGAACCCGTTCGAGACGGTTCGCACGCGCGCGCAGATCGTGCGCGTGCGTGTCGTCGGCGCGCACGTTCAGGATCACGGCGACGTAAGCGCGCGCGGCGTCCCAGTCGTTCTGGAAGATCGCGCCTTCGGCCTGGTTCTCGAGATACGCGATCACCCGGTCCACACCTTGCGCCGCGTCCTTGTTGTTCGGTTCGGTTTCGAGCAGCGAGCGGTAGTAGTTCAACGCATTGTCGAACTCGGGCTCGATGATGCGCCCGGCCGCGAACGCGATTTCCGCCTGTTCCAATAACGAATTCGACGCCGGACGTCCGCGCTCGATGCTGCCGGCGGGCGCCATGACCTGCGCTTCGTGGTCGAGCATCGCTTCGGGCGTGACCGACGCATCCTGCTTGACGAAGACCCACGCGGCGAGCACGCCGGCGATCACCACGGCCGAGGCCATCCCGAAACTGCTCGCGATGTTCGAGCCGGCAGGTTCGCGTCCGAAGAGATGCAGCGTTGTCATGCTCACGCCATGCCGTTGAGTGTGAGGAAGCGATCGCGCAACCGGCGAATGCGCCCGAATACGGTTCCTATGAAGCTATCGGGCGCCACTTCGCGCTCCGGCACCGCGTGACGGCGACGCATCGTCGGGTCGGCTGCGAGCTCGCGGTGCTTGATCACCGCGGACTCGATCGACAAACGACACTGACCGCCGTGTAACGGTTTCAGCAGGAACCTGAAGATCTGCCCGAAGTTGATCAGGTCGATCAGCAGCTGCGCGTCGGACCGGCTGCTGGCCACGATCGTGACGAGTTCCGGAACGTGCCGCTTCAGCGTGGTCGTTAGCGTTCCGATCTGTTCCTCGCTCACGCCGGTATCGGTCACCATCACCCCGATCGGATGCGCTTCGAGCGCCGCCACGGCCGCGTCGAGCGATTGCACCTGGTGCAGCCGATGACTGCCGTCCAGCGCCGCGTTCAATGCTTTTACCATCTCCGCGTCGCGCGTAAACACCAGCAGGTCGACGTCGTGGATTTCGGACGCGCTGCCTTTCCTGCTGCGCATGTCTGGAACGTTGCCGCCTGCTTTCTGTGGCGGTCGACGCAGGATCGGCAACAGCAGCCCGTTCGAACGCGCGGCCGGCGGAGTGCTGGAGCGCGGTGCCGTTTGCAGTGCGCGCGCAGGCGTCGGATGCAGTGGCGTGCCGCTACCCGATTTCGCGCGCGCGGCATCGACGCGCGGTGCCACCGTCGGCCGCGCGGTCATCGGTATCGGCAATTCCTCTTCGATGCGAATGCCAGGCTCGGGTGCGTGCTGCGGGGGCTCTGCGTGAGCCGCGATCTGGGCGGCGAGCCCGATCGCCTCCTTCAGTTGTTCGCTCGGGCACGGTTTCGTCAGATAGCGGAATACCTCACCTTCATTGATCGACGCCTCGATCGCCTTCAAGTCGGCATATCCGGTCAACAGAATGCGCATCGCGTTCGGCGCCAGGGTCTTGACGGCTTTGAGCACTTCGACGCCGGTCATGCCCGGCATCCGCTGGTCCGACACGATGACGTCCACCGCGTGATCGCGCAGCAGATCAATCGCTTCCTGTCCGCTGTTCGCCAACAGCACTTCGTAGTCGCGACGGAACATCGCGCGCATCGACGTCAGCACGCGGCGTTCGTCATCGACGAACAGCAACGTGCCGCGCTTCAACACAGCGGCTTCCATCTCAGGCAGCCTCCGCGTCGTCGACCATGTCCGATTCCGGCGCGCCCGCAACGGCGCTCACGCCGCGATCGATCGGGAGGCTGATCGTGATCGCTGTGCCGACGCCCACTTTCGAGTCGACCATGATCTTGCCGCCGTGCTCGTCGACGATGCGGCGCACGATCGACAGACCGAGCCCGGTGCCTTTTCCAATGGGCTTGGTGGTGAAAAAAGGATCCATGATCTTGCTGAGGTTCTCAGGCGGAATGCCACAGCCGGTGTCGCACACTTCGATGTCCACCCAACCGTCACGCGCCGTCGTCGTAATCGTCAGCGTGCCTTTGCCGTCCATCGCCTGCACCGCATTCGTCACCAGGTTGATGAACACCTGGTTGATGCGCGACGGTGAGCACAGGATCGGCGGTACGTCGCCGAAGCGTTGATCCACCGTTACACCGTATTTCAGCAGGTTGCGCGTGATCAGCAGCGTTTTCTCGATACCTTCGCGCACGTCGAAGCGATCTTCCGCAGCGCGGTCGAGGCGGCTGAAATCCTTCAGGCTCTGCACCAGCTCGCTGATCTGATTCAGACCTTCCGTGCTGTCCTGCGACAGGCCGACGATCTCGTCGATCGTCTCGTTCAATGCCGCGGGGTCGATGTGGTCGGCCAGCCGCTGCACCGCGGTATGCACTTCTGGCGACTGCGCACCGCGCGCCTCCACCAATGCGACGAGACGCGTGGCATCCACCACGCATTCGCGCAGCTCTTCCACGTTCTCCGACGTCACCGTTGCGTTGTTGAGCACGTACAGCAGCGGGGTATTGATCTCGTGCACGATGCCGGCCACCAACTGACCGAGCGACGACATCTTCTCAGCCTGCACGAGCTGCACCTGCGACTCCTTCAGCTCCTCGTAGGCGCGTTCGAGATCCTGCGTACGCTCACTCACGCGCGCCTCGAGCGACGTGTTGGCCACCGCAAGCTCTTCGTGAGAGCGGTTCAACGCCAGATAGCTGCGCTGAAGGCGCACACCGAAATAGCCGAGCACCAGCAGCAGCAACACGGTATAGACGTTCAGCAGAACGCGCGAATCGTTGACGGTGGTCAGCCTGTACAGCGTGTCGCGCGTGATCAGTTCGCGAAGATTCATTACCTGGCGCTGGAAGCGGCCGCCGACGATGTCGGTGAGATTCGTCTCTACGGCCCGGCGCACCGGCACCAGCGCGCGCATCGTCTCGATCAGTTCGAGAAGCGCGGTGTGATCGGCCGGTGAGCGGATCTGCGCACCCGCGGCCAGACGATCGGTGATCGCTTCGATCTGATCGAGGTCCGCATCGCTGCCGCGCTCCGCGCGTTCGAGCACCTGCTGCGCGCCGCGGAAGATGGAATCCGCAAGCGACGGCGAACCGTTCTCGCGCAACCGTTTGACGAACGAGCGACTGTCGGCGATCAGTGAGAGCCGCGCCTTCAGATAATGCGTCTGACTCGCCCGGAAACCTTCGATCTGGTCGGACAGACGCGCAGCCGATTGAGTCAGCTCGGCAAAGGTGCGCAACAGTGGTTCGGCTTCGGCGCGTTCCGGTTTTCGCGGATCGATCGAGTTGAAAGCTGCTTCTGCGATGGTGCGGGCGCGAGAGAGGCCGTGCTCATCGACCGGGAACAATTCTCGTAGATCGTGACCGATCACTTCGACGCGCGCATGCAGGTCGCTGCCGAGCGCCTGCAACTGGGCGTCGTTGTCGGTCTGGAGATTGCGGGCGTTGAGGGCTTCGCGCTCGATCGCGGCCGCGATGTCGCGGAGTTGTCGCAGATTCAGATCGGCCTGCCGGCGCAACGTTTCGTCGGCCTGGGTCGACAAAAGAACCAGAATGCCCAGCAGGGCAATGGCCAGCCCGGTCAGCAGCACATTGGTGGCGAAACGTACCATGCATCGTTCCTTCGCAAATCGTCCTTTTCGGGTCCCGGTCCATGGCGTCCGGGGTCCGTACACGCACGCACAGCCTGTCCGAGTTTATGTTCGATACCCCGATCCATCTGTGCAGCGACCGACGCTGCGAAGGTGACCTGGTTCACACGCCCACATCTAGTGCACACGATCTGCACATATCGGGCTTGCGTGGACCCCAAACGACCCCGCACCTATGATGGCCCGATGCCGCCGCCACGCCCCTCGACCACGCTGTTCGAAGACGCCATCGACGTGCCGGTGTGGCTCGAAAACGACCGCCCGACTGCGTACGCCGTACGCGTGCGGCGCGACCGCGACATCGGTTCACAGCTGCGCTCGCGTGACGCCGTCCAACAGGTTCGCGGCTGGTGGCACACGGTCGAGCGCGGTCCGGCGGATGCGTCCGGCGCGCGCCTGCACCGGATCCGCGGCCTCGTCACCGCGGCGATGATCGCAATCGGCGCGTCGTTCGGCGCCGGCGTTGCACTGGCGGCTTTCCACTACGACGGCACGCGGCCGGTAAACGTGGTGACGCTGCTGGCAACGCTGGTGATCGCGCAACTCGCGTTGCTCGTGCTCACGCTGCTGCTGCTTCCGCGCGGTGTGCCGGGTCTGCGCGCCATCCAGGATCTGTTGGAGACCGTGAACCCGGGCGCCTGGGCCGCCTCGGTCTACCGGCGCATCGCGCGTCCGTCGCGCGATCTCGCGCCGTTGTTCGGTTGGCACCACGGACGCACCGCTGCGGCCGCTCGATTCGCGAAGTGGCAGATGTTGTTCTGGTCGCAGACCGCGGCTGTCGCATTCAATACAGCGGCCATCGGTACCGGGATCGCGCTGGTGACGTTCACCGATCTCGCGTTTGGTTGGAGCACCACGCTGCAGGCGGATCCGCACGTCATCGCGCGTTGGGTAGATGCACTGTCGCTGCCTTGGCGCGCGTGGGCTCCTGCGGCGGTGCCCGATCTATCGCTGATCGAACGCTCGCAGTTCTTCCGGCTCGACGGCGCGCGCGTTCTCGGCGTGGACGCCTCGCGCGCGTTGACCGGCTGGTGGGCATTCACGATTCTCGCGATCGTCACCTACGGTCTGTTGCCGCGTCTGGCGTTATGGGCGCTGTGCGTGGTCCGCCTCCGCGCAGCCACGTGCGCGCTGTTGCTCGAAGACCCACGCGTGGTCGCACTGCTCGACCGAATGGCAACGCCCGCGATCGAAACCGCGGCGCGGGAACCGGAAAACGCCCGCATCGCCGCCGCGTTGCCTGATGCATCGCACCCCGACGCACTCGTTGGTGCGGCGCGGGCGGTGATCTGGAGCGGCAGCATCGCACCAACTGCTGCTGATTCCCATGCGCGTCGGACACTCGGTATCGCATTGAACGACATCGTGGAAGCCGGCGGCGGGCGTACCTTGGCAGAAGATCAGACCGCGATCGATCGGCTGTGCCACGGTTACGCGGGCAACGTCGTGGTACTCACGCGCGCGTGGGAGCCGCCGCTGCTCGAGTTCCTCGATTTCGTCGCCGCCCTGCGGAGTGCGTTGGGCTCGGAGCCATCGATCATCGTCTCGCCGGTGGCCGAATCGACCACAGGCGTCGAACCGCAGCAGCGCGAAACCTGGTCGCGCGCGATCGGCCGGCTCGCCGATCCGCACCTTTATCTCGAAACGGGTGGTTCATGAGCCTGCCACGCTTCGCCATCGTCGGGCACCCGAACAAAGGCAAGAGCAGCATCGTTGCGACGCTGGCGGAAGACGACAGCGTCGCCATTTCGCCCGAGCCCGGTACCACGAGAATCGCGCGCGCGTATCCGATGCGGCTCGACGGCGTGACACTTTACGAGTTGATCGACACACCGGGCTTTCAGCGCGCCCGCGAAATGCTCGCGTGGCTCAATGCGCACGACCGGGGCGCCGGCGCGCGCACGGACGTCGTGCGCGAGTTCGTCGAGCAGCACGACGGCGTCGAGCGTTTCCACGACGAATGCCAGCTGTTGCGTCCCATTCTCGACGGCGCCGGCATTCTGTACGTGGTGGACGGCAGCCGGCCGTACGGCGCCGAGTACGAGCCCGAAATGGAAGTGCTGCGCTGGACCGGCCAGCCACGGATGGCGCTGATCAACATGATCGGCGCTGGCGATCACGTCGACGAATGGCGCGCGGCGCTGTCGCAGTTCTTCTCGATCGTTCGCGTATTCGACGCGATGCGCTCCGACTTCGACCGCCGCATCGAACTGCTGCGCGCGTTCGGCGCCATCGACGAAACGTGGCTTACGCCTTTGAACAGCGCGGCCGATGCACTTGCCGCCGAACGCCTGCGGCGCAAGACGAGAGCCGCCGCCGAAATCGCCGATCTGCTGGTCGACGTGTTGACAACCACCGAGGCCGCAGCGCTGCCCGACGAACGGCCGGACCCCGCCGTGGAGGCGACGGTGCGCGCGCGGCTGCGCAAAACCGTCAGCCTGCGTGAGCTGGCGGCTCGGCGTACCGTGCAGGAGATCTATCACCACACCGGCCTGGAGGCGCGCGAAGCCGCCGCGTCGTTCCTCACGGAAGACCTGTTCTCGGCGCGCAGCTTCAGTGTGTTCGGTCTGTCGTCGTCGCAACTGGCGATGACCGGCGCGGCGTCGGGGGCAGTCGCGGGTGGGCTAGTCGACGCGATGCTGGGCGGCGCATCCCTGTTCCTCGGCGCGGGAATCGGCGCGCTGATCGGCGCCACTGGCGCGCTGGTCGGTTCGGACCGGCTCGCGAAAGTCGAAGTGCTCGGACAACCGCTCGGCGGTTACGAACTGCGCCTCGGGCCGATCACTGACCCGAATTTTCCATGGGTGATGCTCGGTCGCGCGTTGCTGCACGTGCGGCTCGTCGCCGAGCGCAATCACGCGCGGCGCGAGGCGCTCGTGCTAGACGCGGAGCGCGACGAACACCACGCCGATGCGATCGACGCCGCGCGGCGGCGCACGCTCGACGGCATTTTCCGCACGCTGCGCAACGACGGGTCGATCGATCGCAGGCAACGCCAGCAGCTGATCGACGAAATCACCGCGCTGGTCGAGACCGCGTGAGATCGCCATGGCCGTCATTCGCCTGACACCCGTCACCGAAGTACCCGCCGCGTCGATCAGCGTGTCGTTCGTGCGCAGCGCGGGTCCCGGCGGGCAGAACGTGAACAAGGTTTCGTCGGCCGTGGAACTGCGCTTCGATCTCGACGCGGCCGCGCTACCGGATGCCGTACGTGCGCGCCTCGAGAGAATCGTTGGCAGCAAACTGACGCAGAGCGGCGAAGTCATCATCTTCGCGCAACGCTTCCGCACGCAGAAGGCAAACCGTGAAGACGCGCTTGCGCGCCTTGCCGAGTTCGTCGAGCGCGCGGAGCGTCAGCCGAAACGCCGCGTTGCCACCCGCCCTACGCTCGCCTCCAAGCGGCGCCGCCGCGAATCGAAGGATCTGCGCGGCTCGACCAAGCGACTACGCGGCAAGCCCGACAGCGACGACTGACTCCAGGCGGCCTACCAGGTGATCGTGCGCTGGATCACCGCGCCGATCTGCTCCGGCTTCCACGGATCGAGCCCGCGCTTGTTCACGCCTTCGCTGACCAGCATCTTGTAGATGAACAGCTGATTCTGGTTCACGCCGAACGTCTGGCCGGTGACGTTCGCGGCCTGATCGGATGCCAGATAGCAGACGACCGGCGCCATGAACTGCGGCCCCATTTCCTCTTCGGTGAAACTCGACATGCCGGGCAGGTCCTTCGTCATGCGCGTGTACGCGTTCGGCGCGATCGCGTTCACCGTGATGCCTTTACTCGCGAGTTCCATCGATGCGATGCGCGTCAGCATGTGAATGCCGGCCTTTGCCGCACCGTAGTTCGCCTGCCCAAAGTTGCCGAGCAATCCCGACGACGAGCTGGTGTTGATGATGCGTCCTCCGCGACCCTGCGCGACCATCTGCCGTGCGGCCGCCTGCAGACACGCGAACGTGCCGGTGAGGTGCACGTCGAGCACCGCCTGCCATTCCTCCGGCGCCATCTTCAGCAGCGTGCGGTCGCGCAGGATGCCCGCGTTGTTCACCAGGATGTCGACGCCGCCGAATTCATCGACCGCCGTCTTCACGATCGCGGCCGCGCCTTCGAAGCTCGCCACCGAATGCGTGTCGGCAACCGCCTCGCCGCCCGCTTTGCGGATTTCGTCCGCGACGACCTGCGCCGCGTTGCTCGAGCCGCTGCCGTTCAACGCGCCGCCGGTATCGTTCACGACGACACGCGCACCGTGTTCCGCGAGCAACAGCGCGTGCGCGCGACCGATGCCGGTACCGCCGCCGGTGACGATCGCAACCTTGTCTTCGAGCAGTGCCATGTTCCTCTCCCGTTCTTTGGCCGAACCGCCACATTACGGGAGCGGCCGCGATTTGCGAACCACTTCGCACTTTGGTCCCGCCGCTGCAGTAACCGTCGACCAAACGTCTCGCACAGTGCCCACAACCCCGCAACACGACCGGATCGCACGCCACCTAGCATGCCGCGACGCTCGACGATCGCAGGCCCCGCGTGTTCCGAAGTTCCGTCTCCTTGCTGCCGCTCACGATATTGCTCGTCGCCTGTGGCGGTGGCGCGGGCGGCGGCACGGTTGCGCCGACCAGCGTCGGCAGCAGCGGCAACACCGCACCGGGCGTTGTCGCGTCGTTCACGCTGCAGGACGTCGAAGCGAGTCCGTACGCCATTTGGGCCGACGAACTGGCGACCCGTTCGATCACCGTGAAAGCGCGCTCGACCACCACCGGCAACGTGGCGCTGCAGCTTTCGTATTTCGACGGGCTGGTCGGCGGCAGCGGCGCGCAGATCGTGAGGCCGATGTACGACGACGGCACGCACGGCGATGCGGTGTCCCGCGACGGCGTGTGGACGCTGACGTTTCCGCTCGAACTCGGCGAACCCGGACATCTGCGCCTATACGACGGGCAGGTCGACTCGGTTTCGATCTCCATCGCGGCCACCGATGGATCGAAACCGTTGTCGCCGTCGAATTCGATCGACGCACGAGTCGACGTGGCGGTGCTGAGCCGCTCGATGGAAGGCGAATTTCCGGCGCGCGCCATCGACGCGACGACGCAGGCGACCGACACCATGATCAACGCCGTCGAACCCTCCTTTACCGAAGCCGACATCGCAGCCACGATGCAACGCATCTACTCGGCCATCGGTATGGACGCGTTCGACTTCGCCGTGATGTTCCACACGCGCACAACCGGCGACGGCGTGCCGCGTTCCATCGGTGTGAAGAACGACGTCGCCGGCATCAACGTCGCCACATTCGATCATGCGGCGGACTACGGCAGCGCCGGTCGGCTGCAACAGCTCGTTTTTCAGAACAGCCACACACTCGGCCTCGAGATCAATCACGAAATCGGTCACCGCTGGGCGGCCTATCTGAATCAGCCGGCGCTGAATCTGTCGGTGCCGAACGGGTTTCACTGGGGACCGTCCGATCACGTGGGCCAGATGGGGAACGGACCGTATCTGCTCGCCGATGCCGGCGGCTACCGGGTGACCAACGCCGAAGACTCGGAGAAATTCGTCGCGAACCCGTTCTCGAACCTCGAGCTGTACCTGATGGGTCTCGCCCGCCCCGACGAAGTACAACCGCACCGTTTCGTCACCGATCCGGGCGTGAGCGTGCAGTTCGACACCGTGTTGCCGGAATCGTCCACGCGGCTGGTGTCGATCGACGACATCGTGTCCGTGTACGGCCCGCGCGTGCCTGCCATGGCCGCGAGTCAGAACGCGTTCTCGGCCGTGTACGTGGTGGTGTCGGATCGTCTGCTGACGACGCCGGAGTACACGCTGACATCGCTCATCGCGCGATACGCCTCGGGAACGTCGGCCGGTGGCAAGCGGACGGGCGGCCTGTTCGAAGCGCTCGATCCGCCGTCGTTCGGCGCCGCCACCGGATTCCGGGCGACGCTCGACACGACGCTGCCGTCATCGGGCGGCTGATACGGTCAGCGGTGTTCCGTCAGGCTGTCGCTGCGACAGCGTTCTCGTGAAATACATCAGCGCCGCGAGCGCCACCAGCAATGCGACGGTGCCGGTGATCAAGGCATAGTCTTCGAGCTGCAGAATCACGTATAGCACCGCGTACGTCGTCATCTGCATCGCACCGACCAGCACCGCGCGCCGCCAACGGCCCAGCGCTGCCGCGACGTACGAAGTGATCATCAGTACGACAGTCGACGCCGCGATCGCGTACGCCGCGCCGAAGCCGGCGTGTTCCGACAACGCCAGCAGCAACAGATAGAACATCGTGAGCGCCGCGCCGATCAGCGCGTACTGCACGTAGTGCACGCGCGCGTCGGTCACCAGTTCGAATACGAGCAGCGTCACGAACGTCAGCGTGATGAACAGCACCGCGTATTTCACGGCGCGGTCGTTGAGGCTGTAAAGGAACACCGGCTGCACCAGCCGCACGCCCAGGCCGACATCGTTCAGCGACTGGGGAGCGCTCGATTGCATGAATATCTGCGGGTAGCTGCGCGACAGGCTGGACACCGACCAATTCGCGCTGAATCCGTCGGCACCGACGGTGCGCTGCGTCGGCATCACACCGATGAAACCGGGGTGCGGCCACTTCGATGCGATCCGCGCGCGAGTGATCGCACCGAGCGGAGCGAACAGGATCTGCGCACTACCGTGCAACGACATCTCGATGCTGAACTCGCCGTCGTTCGCGAGCGCTTTTGCGTCGCTCAATCGCCAGTGCATGCCTTGCGCCAACGACGCGAGCAGCGATCCCGGTTCAGCGGCACGCGCGCCGCCGCTGATCGTCGGCGTTTCGACGCTGTGAATACCGACGGGCGCGGAGACGCCGACCGCGAGCGAGGCGTCGTCCCAATGTACGTCGCGCGTCCTGCCCGGCGGAGCCGCGATGTCGGGCAACGCGAAGCGACCTTTAAGAGTGACCGGCGACGTGTACACCATCGCCTCGTAGATACCGCGTTGCCTGCGCTCGGCGTCCAGCGACGCCTCGATGCGCAACGTTTCCGGCAGCACCACAACGACGTCGTCGCGGGTTTCCTCGCGGCGGATCTGCCTCGCCTCGCCAGTTTCGGATTTCACCGTTTCGAGCGTCGACCATCGGTCGGTCACCGGAATCAGCAGCACCGGACCAATCACCGTCTGCTCACCGCCCCACTCGGCGCCCACCTGCTGCACGACGTTTTCGTACGACGCATATCGCTCGTCGATGACGCCGCGCACCATCCCGACCGGAACGAGCATCAGCAACGCGAGCACGGCGACGCTGGCACCGCGAAACGTCAGCGAGCCGCTGTCGATTCCGAATACGCGCCGACTCATCCTGTTTCTCCGAGCCTGCGCTCGCACGTGCCTCCGAATCGGCGTTGCCGGGCAGAGTACGCATCGAGCGCGAGCGTCAATGCGCCCTCACCGAAATCGGGCCACAGCGCATCGCAGAAATAGAGTTCCGCGTACGCGCACTCCCAGAGACAGAAGTCGGACAAACGCTGCTCGCCGCTGGTTCTGATCATCAGATCGATGTCGGGCACCCCGGGCGATCTCTCGACCTCGCCCAACAGACGCGCGAAGGCGTCGCGATCGAGTGCCGGTTCCTGCCCGCATCGTTCACCGTACGCCTGCGCCGCCGCAACGATCGCATCGCGCGACGAATAGTCCACCGCCAACCGCAACAGCATCGCGTCGCCCGCTTCGGTTCGCACTTCGGCCGTTTCCACCAGCCGGCGCGTGCGCGATGGCAAGCGGTCGCGACGGCCGATCACCTGCACGCGTACGCGCTGATCCACCAGCTGGTCGATTTCGTTGGTCAGATAGCCGTCGAGCACGCCGAAGATCGCGCCGACCTCGTCGGACGACCGGCGCCAGTTGTCCGACGAGAAGGCGTAGAGCGTTACGAACGGAACTTCCCGGCGCCGCAGCGACTCGACGACGCGGTGCGCTGCGGCCACGCCGGCGCGATGTCCCAACGACGCCGGCAGGCCGCGCCGCGAAGCCCAGCGTCGATTGCCGTCCATGATGATGCCGAGATGTCGTACCGGTGAATTCATTTCGGTTTGCGCATCGCTTCGATCAATGCCTCCATGTGGCCGAGATAGCGTTCGAATGCCGCCCGTCCTTTCGGCGTCAACGTGTATTGCGTCAGCGGGCGTCGATCCTGGAACGTCTTTTCGCAGACAATGAACTGTGACTCCTCGAGCTTTCGCGCGTGGATGCTCAGGTTGCCGTCGGTTACGCCGAGAGTCTGCTTCAGGTCGGCGAAGCTCAGCGAATGGGTCACCGCGAGCGCACTCAGAATGCCGAGGCGCACGCGTTCGTTGACGAGACGGAACACTTCGGCGCCGCCTTCGTCGCGCAGATGTCCGATCACCGTTTTGAACTCCGGTTTCTTCGACCTGGCATTGCCTCGCGCGCGGCGCTTCGCACCGGAGGTCGACCGGTTTCGAGTTCTATCCGCCATGATGACGTGCGATGTGCATGCCGAAGGTGAGGTGAATTCCACCGAACGCGAGCGCGAGCAGCGCATTGTGGAACTGCGGAGCAACGAACAGCGCAGCGAGCCCCGCAACGACGAAAGCCGCACCCATTATCGGTACGGTGGACACCGAATGGGTTCCTGCAGCGACTACCGCCGAACCGTAACCGGTCAGCCAGACGGCAGGAATCAATGTCGTCTGTCCTTGGACCGCGAGCGCCAACGCGATGGCTGCGGCGCAGACGGCTGACGGCATCAGCGCCAGCACGAATTTGCGTGCCGCACCGCGCGTCAGATCGATGCCGGCGCTGCGCGACTTGACGATAAGCGCCACGAGACCGATGCCGCCGGCCACGACCGCCTCGCCAACCCACACACTCAGCATCGCGTCGCGCGTCGATTGCATTTGGCCCAGCCCCGCCGCAACAAATGCGGTCACTCCGATTACCGCGGTTCCGGCGCCGGGCACCGCGGTGAAGCGCGTTGCGCCGTCCATAGTGCTGCGGATGTAGCGCAGCTGAGACAGCGCGTGTTCGTGCGTGCGCGAAGGCTCTTCGGAATTCGGCATCGAAATCGCCAACGTCGGAACGATCGACAATCTAGCGCAACGGAAAGTACTTTGCAATGCAAAGTCGAGAGGCGCTGCCGACACAAAATGAAGTGGTCCGCTAGGTAGTTGCCCGTATCGAATGCGCGCACCAAGGTCCGGAGAATGCGCAGCGTCCAACGCAGGTCTCACCATGTCATTCGCATTCGAACACCCGGACTACAACTACGATGTGGTGCGCCGCTTCAGCATCATGACCGTCGTCTGGGGCATCGTCGGTATGGCAGTCGGCGTGTTGCTCGCCGCCCAACTCGCGTGGCCCGTTCTCAACTTCGACACTCCATGGTTGTCGTACGGGCGTCTGCGCCCGTTGCATACGAACGCCGTGATCTTCGCGTTCGGCGGTTGCGCACTGATGGCGTCGGCGCTGTACGTCGTGCAGCGCACCTGTCGCGTACGGTTGGTATCCGACGGTCTCGCGTCATTCGTGTTCTGGGGCTGGCAGGTCGTCATCGTCTCCGCCGCCATCACGCTGCCGCTGGGTCTAACCACCGCGAAGGAATACGCCGAGCTGGAATGGCCGATCGACATTCTGATCACCGTCGTCTGGGTCGCATTCGCGGTGGTGTTCTTCGGCACGATCGCGAAACGCACGATCCGCCACATCTACGTCGCCAACTGGTTCTTCGGGGCGCTGATCATCGGCATCGCGGTGTTGCATGTGTTCAACAGCCTCGAACTGCCGATATCGGCGTTCAAGTCGTATTCGATTTACGCCGGCTCGATGGACGCGATGGTGCAGTGGTGGTACGGGCACAACGCCGTCGGATTCTTCCTGACCGCCGGCTTCCTGGGAATCATGTACTACTTCGTGCCGAAGCAGGCCGAGCGGCCGGTGTACTCGTATCGGCTGTCGATCGTCCACTTCTGGTCGTTGATCGCGATCTACGTCTGGGCGGGGCCGCACCACCTGCACTACAGCTCGCTGCCGGACTGGGCACAGAGCCTCGGCATGGTGATGTCGTTGGTGCTGCTGGCGCCATCCTGGGGCGGAATGATCAACGGCATCATGACGTTGTCCGGCGCATGGGACAAATTGCGCACCGATCCGATTCTCAAGTTCCTCATCGTGTCGCTGTCGTTCTACGGCATGTCCACGTTCGAAGGCCCGATGATGTCGATCAAGACGGTGAACGCGCTGTCGCACAATACCGACTGGACGATCGGCCACGTGCACTCCGGCGCGCTCGGCTGGGTGGCGATGGTCTCGATCGGTGCGATGTATCACCTGATTCCGATCATGTACGGCCGCAAGCAGGGCGAAATGTTCTCGGTGAAGCTGATCAACCTTCACTTCTGGCTCGCCACGCTTGGCACCGTTCTCTACATCGCGTCGATGTGGGTTAACGGGCTCATCCAGGGTCTCATGTGGCGCGCGACGAATACCGACGGAACGCTCACCTACTCCTTCGTCGAATCGTTGGAAGCGAGCTACCCCGGCTACTACGTACGCGCACTCGGCGGCGCACTGTTTCTCAGCGGCATGCTGATCATGGCTTACAACGTCTGGAGAACTGCCACGAGTTCCGAGACGCGCCGCGACAGCATCGTCGCAACCCCGTTGGTAACGACCGGAGCTTGAAATGGCGTCGGGCACCCGTACCGAAACCAACTTGACCTTCCTGATCGCATTGACGCTGGTCGCGGTGTGCGTCGGCGGCATGGTCGAGATCTTCCCGCAGCTGTTCAACGGCGCGCGCACGCAAGCCGTCGAGGGCATGCTGCCGCTGCCGGCACTCGAGTTCGAGGGCCGCGACATCTATATCCGCGAAGGCTGCCATGTCTGCCACACGCAGATGGTGCGTCCGCTCCGTGCCGAAACCGAACGCTACGGCCACTACTCGGTATCCGGCGAAGACGTGTACGAGCATCCGTTCCTTTGGGGCAGCAAACGCACCGGGCCGGATCTGGCCCGGGTCGGCGGCCGTTACAGCGACGACTGGCATCGCGCGCATCTCAACGATCCGCGCAGCGTCGTGCCGCAATCGAACATGCCGGGCTATCCCTGGTTGTTCGAGGCGAAGCTGACCGGCGAGTCCATCGCCGCAAAACTCAGTGCGATGCGCCAGCTCGGCGTGCCCTACACCGATGCCGACATCGCCGCCGCACACGATGCAGTGGTCGACCACACCGAGAGCGAAGCGCTGATCGCCTATCTGCAGCACCTCGGCGTCGCCATGCAGCACTACGGAGACGCACCATGACTGGCGCCCTTGCAACGCTGTTGGTGAGCCTCGCGTTCGCTGGCCTTCTCTACTGGGTGCTCAGCCCGCGCAACAAGACGCGCCTGCAGTCGTACGCGTCGATTCCACTCGAAGACGACGATGTGGAGTCCGAGCGTCGCGAGGAGTCGCCGCGGTGAGCACCTTCTGGAGCCTCTTCATCATCGCCGGCACGCTCGGCTCGCTCGTCTGGACGTTATGGTTGCTGCTGTCGAATCGCACCCAGCCGAAGCAGATGGTGGAAACGACCGGTCACGATTTCGACGGCATCGAGGAATACGACAACCCGCTCCCGATGTGGTGGGTGGGTTTGTTCGTGGCGACGGTGGTATTTGCGCTCGGCTATCTCTTGTACTACCCCGGACTCGGTACGTTTGCGGGCTTCGGCAAGTGGACGTCGCACGCGCAATGGGATCGCGACGTGCAGGCGCAGAACGCACAGTTCGCGCCGTTGTACCAGCGTCTCGCGTCGCTGAGCGAAAACGAGTTGCACCAGAGCGCCGAGGCGCAACAGATCGGCCGCCGATTGTTCCTCAACAACTGCGCGAGCTGCCACGGCATGCGGGCGCGTGGTGGCTACGGCTTCCCGAATCTGACCGACGGCGAGTGGCAATGGGCCGGCGGCTACGACGCGATCAAGACGACCATCCACGACGGACGTACCGCAGCGATGCCGGCCTGGGGACCCGCCCTCGGCGACGCCGGCACCAGCGACATGGCGCAGTACGTTCTGAGTCTGTCCGGTGCGGAGCACGACGCAGCTGCGGCAGCGCGCGCGGCACCGCAGTTCCAGACCATGTGCGTGGCGTGCCACGGCACGGACGGAAAAGGTAACCCCGCTCTCGGCGCGCCGGACCTCAGCAACGACGTCTTCCTGTACGGCTCCGACGCGGACACGATCGCGTTCACGATCCGTCACGGCCGCACCGGCACCATGCCGAATTTCGCGACGACGCTCGGCGACGACCGCATTGCCATCCTCGCGGCTTATGTCTCGAGCCTTCAACCATGAACAGCGCCTGCCGCGGTTCCATCATCGCAACCGATGCGAACGCGGCCGGGTTCGCACCCGTCGATCTCTACCAGCGTCGCGAGAAGATTTTCACGCGCGCGATCGAAGGGCGTTTCCAGCGCATTCGTCTGTATTCGGGGTGGCCGCTGCTGATCGGCTACTTCGGATTGCCGTGGCTCGATTGGGGCGGCCGGCAAGCGGTGCTGTTCGATCTGCCGACACGGCACTTCTACGTCTTCGGCCTCACATTCTGGCCGCAGGACTTCATGTTGCTCGCGTGGCTCCTGATCATCGCGGCATTCGCACTCTTCACGGTGACGTCGGTCGTCGGCCGGCTGTGGTGCGGCTATACGTGTCCGCAAACGGTGTGGACCGCGATCTTCATGTGGGTGGAACAGATCACCGAAGGCCCGCGACATGCGCGCATCCGCCTCGATCGCGCGCCGATGAGCCTCGAGAAAGTCGGCAGACGCGGCGCGAAGCACGCCTTGTGGCTTGGCTGGGCTTTCGCCACGGGACTCACGTTCATCGGTTATTTCACGCCGATTCGCGCGCTCACGGTCGACATCGCAACACTGCACGCCGACCTCATGGCCGCTGCATGGGTCGCGTTCTTCACGATCGCAACGTACGTGAACGCCGGCTGGATGCGCGAGCAGGTGTGTCTCCACATGTGTCCCTACGCGCGCTTTCAGTCGGCGATGTTCGACACCGATACGCTGATCGTGTCGTACGACCCCGCCCGCGGCGAACCGCGCGGCGCGCGCAAGCGCGGTGTTCGGCCGGACGCGCTGGGCGACTGCATCGACTGTCAGCTGTGCGTACAGGTGTGTCCTACCGGCATCGACATCCGCAACGGCCTGCAATACGAATGCATCGGGTGTGCTCATTGCATCGATGCGTGCGACGAGGTCATGACGAAGGTCGGCTACGCGCCGGGGCTCATCCGCTACACCACGCACAACGCGCTGGAAGGCAAACCGATCCGCGTGCTGCGACCGCGCGTCATCGGATATGCGACGGCGCTGTCGGCGATGGTCGTCGCGTTCACGATCGCGCTGTTCAGCCGCGACCTGGTCGGCATCGACGTCATCCGCGACCGCGGTGCGCTGTTCCAGGCAAACCGCGATGCCATTCGCAACGATTACACGCTCAAGGTCATCAACAAGACCCAGCAGGCGCAGACGCTCGCGCTGTCGGTGGCGAGCGCATCGTACGATCCGCACCCGCGCCTGGAAGGTCCGGCATCGATCGTGGTCGACGCCGGCGATGTGGTGACCGTGCCGGTCACACTGGCGGTGCCACCTTCGGAAATCGGCGCGTCACCATTCGACGTACGCTTCGAAGTCTGCGATGCCGCGCGTCACTGTGACGCCGAACGAAGCGAATTCTTCGGACCCGCGCGCAAATGAACACGGCATCTCGCGAAACATTGCCAGCACGACCGCACGTCAAACCGTGGTATCGGCAGTTCTGGCCGTGGTTTCTGATCGCGATCCCGCTCGCCGGCGTAATCACCGCGAGCATCACCGGCGTGTATGCCTTCCGACACGCCGACGTCGAGGTGCGCCGCGTCGATGTTGCGCCGCTCGACAAGACCTCGTGGGAATCGCACCGATGAGCGCCGCCCACGCGCTGCAGCTTTCTTTTCGCGACGATCCGGACTTCGTCGAGCTCGTCACGCATCGTCTAGCGGCCGATCGCGTCGAAGTCGACATCGACGTCGCCGACATGCGCTGCGCGAATTGTGCGGGCCGCATCGACAGCGCGTTGACGACGCTCGACGGCGTCGCGCAGGTGCGCGTCAATCCGGCGCAGCGCCGCGTGGTACTCACCTACGATCCGAATCGCGTCGGCCTGCGCAGCGTTTTCGAAGCGATCGCCGATGCCGGCTACACACCCGCCTATGTAGCGCGCGAAGCCGACGACGATCATTCGCGCGCAGAACGCCGGCGGCAACTCAAGGGTCTCGCTGTTGCGGCGCTGGCGATGATGCAGGTGATG
>DATJGR010000015.1:0-4682 GCA_035494855.1 Pseudomonadales bacterium
TGTCTACGAGCACCATCTGGATTTACGGTTCGCTCGGCTTTCCGCTCGCCCTGCTCGGCTATCCGCTCGGCATCTGGCTGCCGCGGGCATATGCCACCTACATCGGCATCGCGACCGAGAACGTCGGCACCATCATGATCCTGGCGTCGATTTTCGATGCGATCACCGATCCGGTGATGGGGTTCGCGTCGGACCGCTTCCGCACGCGCTGGGGACGGCGCCGTGTCTGGGTATTCATCGGCGCGCCGTTTCTGCTGGCGGCGCTCGTGTACCTGCTCAACCCGTCGGTGGGCGACGGCGTGTTCTACCTCGGCGGCTGGTTCGTGTTCCTGCGCATCGGCACCACGATGGTCGGTACGCCGTACGGCGCGTGGGGCGCGGAACTTTCCGGTGAGTATCACACCCGCACGCGCATCGTCTCGGTGCGCGAGATATTCGTGCTGCTGGGTCTGATCGGCGCCGCACTGGTGCCGGCGCTCGTCGAATGGATTCACGGTGCCGACACCACTGCGGTGCAGGTGCTGAACGCCTACACCTGGCCGATCGTGATTCTGTTGCCGTTGCTGACGGTTCTGGTGGTGACGCGTGTGCCGGAACCGCCTCCGAGCGCCCGCGAAGGTCGCGTGCCCTTCGCGGCGTCGTTGGCGCTGATGTATCGCAACAAGCTGTTCATGCGACTCATCGCGATCGAGTTGTGCATCGCCGGCGGCGAAGCGTTCCGCAATGCACTGTCGTTGTTCTTCATGCAGGACTACATCGGTGTGCCGCGCGCCGGTCAGCTGTATCTCGTCTATTTCGGCATGGGACTCATCGCGATTCCCTTCTGGAGCTACCTCGCACGCGAGTTCGGCAAGCACCGTTCGCTGGCCGCCGCGATCGTCTTCGTCAGCGCCGTCAGTATCGCGATCTTCAATCTGGAGCACGGCCAGCTCTCGGCGTTCTACGTTCTGTTTGCATTGAAAGGATTCTGCTTCGGGTCGTTCGCTTATCTGCCGCGCGCGATGATGGCCGACGTCATCGACCTCGATACGCTGAAGTCCGGCGACGCGCGCACCGGCGGCTACTTCGCGATCCTCGGCTTCATGAGCAAGCTGGCGTTGTCGGTGGGCGGCCTCGCGCTGATCGCGCTGTCGTGGGTCGGTTACGACACCGGCAAGGGCGCCATGCACGATGCGACTGCACTCCATTGGCTCGCGATCCTGTACGCCATTGTCCCAACGGTCGCGTTCATGTTCGGTCTGTACCTCTGCTGGACGTGGCCACTCACCCGATCGAAGCACGCGAAACTGCAGCGCCTGCTGGAAACGAGACAGAATCGCCTGAAGCGCGCGGCCGCCGTGTCGGTATAATCGCGCCTTCGTCGCTGTTCCGATTGCCATGCCCCGCCTGACCGCCCCCGAACGGGCCGCTTTTCTCGCCGAGCCCGGTGTGCTGATGCGCATCGCCGTCGTGCGCGCCGACGGCAGTCCGCTGGTGACGCCGTTGTGGTTCATCCACGAGGACGACGCGATTTACTTCACGCCGCGCGCCCATTCGGAGTGGTACGGCTGCCTCAAGCGCGACCCGCGTGTCGCGTTGTGCATCGACGAACAGCCGCTGCCCTATCGCAAAGTCACGGTGGAAGGCGAAGCCGAGCTGGTCCACGATCTCGGCGCCGACGACCTCTGGCGCGACCGCTATCGCCGCATCGCGCGCCGGTACGTGCCGGCCGATGCCGCCGAGGCATACATCCAAACAACCATCGATCAACCGCGCGCGCTGTTCCGGGTGACGTTCGCGCGCGCCACCGTACGCGGCTGGCGCATGCCGTTGGGCGACGAACCCGGCGACGGCATCTGGCATCAACGTTACTACGTCGAAGGGAGTCGACTGAAACACACATGAAGACTTCAGATCTCGATCTGCGCGACCGGGCTGCGTTGTTTGCCGAGCTCGGGGCGGTGGACTTCGACGTCGCGGTGATCGGCGGCGGCATCACCGGGGCCGGCATCGCACGCGACGCCGCGATGCGCGGTCTCTCGGTTGCGCTGGTCGAAGCGCGCGATTTCGCGGCCGGCACCTCGAGCCGTTCTTCGAAGCTCGTGCACGGCGGCATCCGCTACCTGGCGCAGGGTGACATGGCGCTGGTGCGCGAAGCGGCGCTCGAGCGCAAGGCGGTGCGCAGCATCGCGCCGCATCTCGCGCGGCGCACGCTGTTCATCGTGCCGGCGCGCAATCGCGCCGCCGTCGCGACGTTCCGTACCGGATTGTGGACATACGAAAAGCTCGGCAGCGTCGAAGCCGACGATCGACACGAACTGTGGAATACGGAACGGCTCGCGCAGGAAGAGCCGTCGCTGATTACCGACGAGCTGTCCGGCGCGATCGTGTATCCGGAGTACGTGACCGACGACGGCCGTCTGACGCTCGGCAACGTCCGCAGCGCATCGCGACACGGCGCGGTCGTGGCGAACTATGCGGAAGTGACCGGAATCGAATGCGCCAACGGCGTTGCCAAGGCGCTGACCGTCACCGACCAGCTCGGACAGGGGCACACCGCGCATCTTCGGGCCAAAGTGATCGTGAATGCCGCCGGCCCTTGGGCCGATCACATCCGCAAACTCGAACGCGCCGACGCCGGCGACCGCCTCGCGCTCAGCAAAGGTGTGCATCTCGTAGTGTCGCGGGAGCGGTTGCCGATCAGGCACACGGTGACGATGACCGCCGCCGACAAGCGCGGCGTGTTCGTAGTGCCGCGCGGCGCGGTCGCGTACCTCGGCACCACGGACACGTTCTACGCCGACAGCGAATACTGGCCGGCGATCACCACCGACGACGTCGACTATCTCCTCGCCGCGGCGAATCGCGTGTTCCGCACGCCGCCGCTGCAACGCAGCGACGTGATCGCGTTGTGGTCCGGAATCCGTCCGCTGATCGCGGAACCCGGCAAGAAGTCGCCGTCGGAGATTTCGCGCCGCGACGAAGTGATGGAAAGCCCCGCCGGCATCGTCACGATCGCGGGCGGCAAGCTGACGGCCTATCGGCGCATGGCCGAACGGATCGTCGACCTGTGCGTGAAGCGGCTCGGCCGCAACGGTCCGGTGAGCAACACGGCGGAAGAAGCGTTGCCGGGCGGCGCGTTGACCTGCGCCCCGGCGGTGCTGACTCAGCAACTCGTCGAGGCCGGCATCAAGAAGCCCGACGCCGAACGGCTGATGATGCTGTACGGCACCGAATCCGTGGCGCTGGTGAACGGCGGCATCCCTGCCGAAGCACGCCATGCGGTATTGAAAGAAGGCGCGATGACGCTCGAAGACTACTGGGTGCGGCGCAGCGCCCGCGCGCGTTTCGATCTCGACAGCGGTCTCGCGTCGCTGCGCCCCGCTGCAGATGCCATGGCGCCGCTGCTCGGCTGGTCGCAAGGCGAAACAGACCGTCAAATCGACGCATGCAAGGCGCTCAGGGCGTTGGAACGCGCAGCGCTCGGAGGCGTGGCAATGAGCGACGGTGACGCGGCTTGACGGACGCCTTCGTAGGATCGCTGGCGCGGCGACTCGGTAGTGCCAGGGTGCTCACCGATGCTGCGACGCTCGACGAACGCCGACACGACTACTGGGTGCTGAGCCATCTCGACGACCTGCAGGGACGCGCTGCACCGCGCCCGCGCTGCGTGGTGCGCCCGCATACGGTCGACGACGTGGTCGCAACGGTGAACGCCTGCCGCGACGCCGGTGTCGCGATCGTGCCGTTCGGGCTCGGCAGCGGCGTGTGTGGCGGCGTGATTGCCCATCCGCAGCGCGTGTTGCTCGATCTATCGTCTATGCACCAGACGCGCGGCATCGACTCAGTGAACCTGTTGGCGAGTTTCGATGCCGGCAAACGCGGCAGCACCGCCGAAGAGGAAGTTGCCGCTCGCGGCCTCACGATCGGGCACTGGCCGCAGTCCGTCGCCGTCAGCAGCGTCGGCGGTTGGGTCGCCACGCGCGCTTCGGGTCAGTTCAGCACCGCCAACGGAAACGTCGAAGACATCGTCTATTCGATCGAAGCCGTGCTCGCGGACGGCAGCGTGATTCATGCGGGAAAGGCGCCGCGCGCTTCGGCCGGGCCGGATCTGCGCCACCTCCTGCTCGGCAGCGAGGGCACGCTCGGCGTGATCACCGGCGTGACGTTCAGCCTGCGGCGCAAAGCCGAAGCGCAGGACTACAGCGCCTTTCTGACCACGTCGATGCAGCAGGGTTTCGAATTTCAGCGCGAGTTGATCCAGCGCGGATGGCAGCCGCCGGTGATCCGCCAATACGACGCGATCGAGGCACAACGTTCGTTCGCGGAGAACGCCAGGCCCGATCACGGCCTGCTGATCATGGTGCACGAAGGCCCGGGCGAGCGCGTTGCGGCGGAGGTGGAAGCAAGCGATCAACTCGCCCGCTCCATGGGACTCCAAGAAGTGGCGGCCACCACCACCACCGGATGGCTCGATCACCGCAACACTGTGCCGCATTGGCGCGACTTCCTGGCGAAACGCATCGTCGTCGACACGGTGGAAGTGTCGGCGCCGTGGGACTGAATCGAAGCGATCTACACCGGCGTCGTCGGGGCGCTGTCGGAGGTACCCGACGTTCTGAACGCGTCGGCGCACAGTTCGCACGCTTATCGTTCGGGCTTGAACCTCTACTTCTCGTTCGCGGTGCGCCCCGAAGATCCCG
>DATJGR010000016.1:0-16411 GCA_035494855.1 Pseudomonadales bacterium
ACCGAGATCAACGTTGCGAGGGCAGGTAGCCAGACGTACCAGCGCACGTCGCGTTTCGCCAGCCGGTCCGCGATGTAGCCGCCGCTGGCGGTGCCGAGAATGCCGGCGAACCCCAGATAGAACAGTGCAGTGCCGATGTCGCGCGTGCCCCAGTCGTGGACGCGCATGAAGAGCGGCGCGATGAACGGCCCGACGCCGTAGCCGACCAAGGCGTGGAAGGCTCCGCCGAGCGTCATGTAGCGGAAGCTCTTGCGCGACCACAGCGCCTTGAACACGAAGCCGACCGGCGGGGCTTCGGCGCGCGCCCGCGCCACTTGATCGGAGACGCCGCGTGGCGGTTCGTTCATCGTGAAACGCAACACCAAGGCCATCAACACGCCTGGGACTCCGACCGCCACGAACGCGGTCCGCCAGTCCATCGCCTCGTTGATCCAGCCGCCGAGCAGATTGCCGAGCATCGTGCCGACGGGAATGCCGAGTGCATAAAGACCGAGCGCGGTGGCGCGACGGTCCGATGCAAACAGATCCGAGATCATCGAATGCGCCGGCGGGCTGCCACCGGCTTCGCCGACCGCGACGCCGACCCGCGCCAGCAGCAGTTGCCAGAAGTTCTGTGCCAGACCGCAGACGGCGGTCATGGCGCTCCATATGGCGAGGCAGACGGCAATGATGTTGCGTCGGTTGCGCGTGTCGGCGAGGCGCGCGATCGGGATGCCGAACGCGGTGTAGAACAGGGCGAACGCGATGCCGCCCATCAGCCCGATGTGCCAGTCGAGCAGACCGAGGTCTTCCTTGATCGGTTGCGCCAGGATGTTGAGGATCGAGCGGTCGATGAAGTTCAGGACGTAAACGACGAACAGCAGCGCCAGCGCATACTGCGGCTGCCACGTCGCTCGCTGTGGTGTGGGCTGCGACAATCAACGGGCTCGTCGGTTCGGGTAGCGGAGAGTCTCCGATGGCAACACGCGCGGTCAAGCCGCGATGAAACTCGGCACATCCTTGCGATTCCTGTATCCGACAGGGCCGCACACGTATGCGATGTTCAGGCGCGCGCTCGATACGCTGCCGCCGGGCGGCTTCATCGAGCGGCCGATGGGTGCGTTCGATACCGCACAGCAGGCGCGCAACGTGCTCGAGATTGCCGCTGCCGCCCACGCGGCAGGACTCGATACGTTGCTGTTCGGTGACAACCACGCGGTTCCCGCTGCGTTCGCCAACTCGTTTTCGCCGGTGCCGACGGTGGCGCGATTGCTCTCTGTGACCGGCATGATGCAGGTCGGCATGGTGCTGCTCGCTCCGTTCTACGAACCGATCGTGCTGGCCGAACAACTCGGCACGCTCGGCGCGTTCGCACAGGCGCCGTTGATCGTGACGCTGGCCAACGGGGGTCGCGCGCAGGCGTTCGACGCGTTCGGCATGAACATGCGCAGCCGCGCCACGCGTCTGCAGGAACTGGTCGTGGTGCTACGTGCGCTATTGGCCGGTGAGCGCGTAAGCCATCGCGGAACGTTCATCCGGCTCGACGGCGTACAGATCAGTCCGCTGCCGCCGCGGCCGGTCGAGATCTGGATCGCCGGTACGGTCGCCGCGGCCGCTGCCCGCGCCGGATCGATTGGCGACGGTTGGCTTTCGGGCCAGAACAGTTCCGACGCCGAGGCGGTGCAACAGCTCGATGTCTATCGCGACGCGGCCACGAAAGCGGGACGGCCGATTCGCGCCGTCTTGCGGCGCGACATCTTCGTTGCAGATACCGACGCCGCCGCGCACGCCGAAGTGGACAAGGTGCTGGCGGAGGGCTATCGCGGTACCGGCAAAGCGGAACTGTTAGTGGGCAGCGCGCGAACGGTGGTCGATCGGCTGGCGCACTATCGCGCGCTCGGCTTCGAAGAAGTGATGGTGCGGCATATCACCGGCGATCACGCGTTGATGCTACGCTCGTTCGAGCTGATCGGTGCGCAGGTGATGCCGGCGATCCGCCCTCTGTAACGCACTCTGGGAGACGTGATACATGCGTGTTTATCGCAACGCCGTGATGGACAACGCCCGCTGGGCGGGCTTCGAACCGCGGCCGGACGACATCTTCGTCTGCACGCCGTCGAAATGCGGCACCACGTGGATGCAGACCATCGTCGCGAATCTGTTGTGGCCCGAGGGCGACATTCCGGGGACGGTGGTCAACGGCATATCGCCGTGGATCGAAGCGAAGTTCATGCCGGCCGAAGCGATGCACGCCATGCTGAGGGCGCAGACGCATCGTCGCGCGATGAAGAGCCACTCGCCGGCCGACGCCATTCCGTGGTTCCCGCAGGCGAAATACATCACCGTCGGACGCGACGGTCGCGACGCGTTCATGTCGTGGTGCAACCACGTTCAGCGCATGAAGATGATCGACATGCTGAACGCGCAGGCGGCGAAGGAAGGCGTGCGGCCGATCCTGAAGTTCGATGGCGACTACCACAGCTTCTTCCGGGCATGGCTCGAGGAGGAGAACAACTTCTTCGAAGTGATCGGTAGCTTCTGGGCGCGCCGCGCCGAACCGAATCTGTTGTTCGTGCATTACAACGATCTGAAGGCCGATCTCGGCGGCGAGATGCGTCGCGTCGCGGAATTTCTCGACATTCAGATTCCCGAATCGAAATGGGCCGCGGTCATCGACCGCTGCACGTTCGAGTCGATGCGCAGGGTCGAGGGCGATGCCGATCCGATGCAGATGGCGTTCGAGGGCGGCATCAAGGGTTTCATCTTCAAAGGCACCAACGGCCGCTGGCGCGACGTGCTCACCGACGACGAAGTGGCCGCATATCGGAAGCGCGTGGCGGAGACGTTGCCGGACGATGCCGCGCAGTGGATCGAGTTTGGTCGTTCCGCGTTGAAATAGCGCTGGTCTGAATCGGAGGCGAACGCGCGCCAGGGGCGCGTTCACTCCAAAGATCACCGGCGATGGAAACACGACTACTGGCGGAGGTGCGTGTGGGTTGCGAAGGACCCTAGCGCGCCATGGATGGCGCGCGCGGAGCGACCAGGGATGGCTCGAGCGCGTCCGACGCGACCCACACGCACCTCCCGAGAACCGAAGCTCCGTTCCACCGCACTCGACCGATCCCTACAACCAGCCGCGCCGCTTGAAGTAGATGTACGGCAATATCGCCGACACGATCATCGAACCGATGGCGATTGGATAGCCGAACGTCCAGCTGAGCTCCGGCATCACGTGGAAATTCATGCCGTAGATGCTGGCGATCAGCGTCGGCGGCATCATCCCGACCGCGGCAACCGAGAAGATCTTGATGATCTGGTTCTGCTCGATGTTGATGAAACCCTGTGCGGCTTGAAGCAGGAAGTTGACCTTCTCGAACAGGAAGTTGTTGTGCGGCAGCAGGGCGTCGATGTCGCCGATCAGATTGCGCAGGCGTTTCGCGTGCGTCTTCGATTGGCGCGCGTCCTCTACCACCGCGTTGCGCAGCAGGTAAGTGAGGTCGCGGCGCGCATCCATCAGACACAGACGCACTTTGCCGTTGAGGTCTTCGTGCTGTGCCAGAGCGTCCAGCGACTCTTCGTGGTCGGTGTTCGATTCCTCGAATACGCGCCGGCCGGTCGCCTCGAGGCCGAAGTAGAGTTCCTGCAGCGTGTCGCCGAGGTCGTCCACCGCGGTTTCGAACAGCGCGATCAGCAATCCGAACGGGTCGGCCAGCATGCGCGGGTCACGGCGCACGGTGAGCCGCAACAGCCGCAATGCCGGAACGTCGCGATCGTGGACCGTGAGCAGTCGGTCCGGACGCACCACTATCGTCACGTTGGTGTTTTCGGGGCGCCCTTCGACGCGGTGCAGGAACAGCGTGGAGACGTGCGCGCCGGATTCGTCCACGAACGAGCGGGCGCTCGACTCGATCTCGTCGGCGTCGGGCGTATCGTCGAACGGACGACGCAGCACGCTTTCGAGCATCGTGCGCTCTTCTGCCGATGGATCGACCACGTCGACCCACAACGCGCCCTCGAGTGCGATGGGATCGTCGACGATTTCGAGACCTTCGCTGGTCAGTCGGTGCGCCAGCAGCATCTGCGGGCTCCGGATTTTGTCGGGGCGAATTCTAACGACTCGTATCGGTCGTGAGATAGCGGAAGCGCGGCGAATTGCGTTTCGAGTTCGGTCTCGACGGCTTTCTCAACACGCGCCATGCGAGCATCGTTCCGATTGCCGACACCCCTTCGGCAATCAGGTACAGCGCACGAGCCATCAGCAATCCGAAATCACCGAACCCGCGCGCAGTACACACCACCAGCGCAGCACGTGTTCGAGACCGATGCTCGCGATCTGCGCATCGACGAATATGAGAATGCCGCGGTCGGTGAGTTCACTCATCTGCAGATTGACTCCGGTTTGTGGCCGGTCTATAACGCCGGCGCCTTTGAACTTATAACGCGTTGCAAGTTATCCCCCATTGTCGAATCACAGGATGAAGTCGTGACGAAACCAGTCCGGAAGTCCCTCGGCCGCCGCGCGATCATTGCGGGCGGCAGCCTCGGCGGCATGTTGGCGGCCCGTGCCGTCGCACCTCACTTCGTCGAGGTCGTGGTGCTCGAACGCGACGTGTTCACTGATTCACCGGCGCCGCGCCGCACCACGCCGCAGTCGCATCACGTGCACATGCTGCTGAAAGGCGGCGAGAACGCGATCGATCGTATTCTGCCGGGGTTCCGCGGCGCCATCGAGGACGGCGGTTCGGTGACGATCCGCGCGGGGCTCGACTTTCTCGCCGGCTCGGAACTCGGTTTCGCGCCGCGCTGGGACGCCGGCATGGAGTTGCACGGCCAGAGCCGCTGGATGCTCGAGCACTGCATTCGGCAGCGCGTGCTCACGTCGACTCCGTTAGTCGAACTCCGCACCGGCTGCACGGTGCGCGCCTTGAAGTTCGACGCGCCGTCGAACCGCATCACCGGCGTGAAGGTGGAGAGCCAGGGCGGAACCTCGGACCTCGACGCCGATCTCGTCATCGATGCGACCGGTCGCGGCGAAGGCGGCCTGCGCTGGCTGTCTGCGCTCGGCGTGCCGCTTCCGGAAGTCGAAGAGGTGACGGTCGACTTCGGCTATTCGAGCGCGATCGTCGAACTTCCCGACGACCCCGCGCGCGACTGGAAAGCGTTAGCGATGGGCAACCTGCCGCGCGTCGGCGCGCGCGGCGCCGTGCTGCTGCCGATCGAAGGCGGCCGTTTCATCTGCTCGTTGGGCGGTCGCGCCGGCGACTATCCGCCGGACAACGAAGCGGAGTTCCTCGAATTCGCGAAGAGCCTGCCGCATCCGACCATGTACGAGGCGTTGCGCGGGGCCAGGTTCGTTTCGAGCGTCGCGCGGATGATCTATCCGGCGAACCGGTTCCGCCACTACGAACGATCGCAAACCCTGCCGCACGGCTTGATTCCGCTCGGCGATGCACTGTGCAGCTTCAACCCCACCTACGGCCAGGGCATGACCTCGGCGGCACTTCAAGCGGAAGCGCTGTTCGACACGCTCGCGGGGCGCACGCCGCAGGATTCGCTCGACGATCTGACGCGCGCGTATCTCGTACGGGCGGCCGAGGCGGCGCGGATGCCATGGCGGCAGGCGAACTACAACGACTTCCTGTATCCGACCACGCAGGGCAATCGCGAGATGTTCACGCCGGAAGAGACGCAGTACCGGATGGAGATCCAGATCGCGGCGGCACGCGACGCGGAGCTGCGCAAACTCTCCAACGAAGTGGGACACCTGCTGGTGCCGTTCGAACGGCTGATGGAACCGGACGTTCGCGCGCGCGTGGCGAACGCGCTCGCACAGAACGCCTGATCCGCAACAGCGGGCGCTCCGCGTCGTTCGGCTACAGATCGAAGCTCTGATGCAGAGCCGGCAGCTCCACTCGGGTGTCGGCCAGCCCGCTTGCGAACTGGCTCATGGTGTCTTCTTCGCCGTGAACGAGAAACGTGCGCTGCGGCGCTGCTTGCGCGTGCCAGCGCAGCAGCTCGTCGCGATCCGCGTGAGCGGAAAAGCCGTTGATGGTGTGCAGATGCGCGCGGACCTTGCACTGTTCGCCGAGGATCCTGACCTCGCTCGCGCCATCGATGATCTGTCGGGCGAGTGTGCCCTTCGCGGCAAAACCGACGAATATCACGCTGCACTCGGGCCGACCGATGTTGTGTCGCAGATGATGGCGCACGCGTCCGCCCGTGCACATCCCGGATCCGGCCATGATCACGGCGCCGCTCGTGATCTTGTTCAGCGCGATCGATTCCGATGTTTCGCGCGTCATGTGCAGTCCCGGCATGTCCAAAGGGTCGCGGCCTTTGCGAAACAGCTCCGCGGTCTGCGCGTCGTAACACTCCGGATGATTGCCGAAAATCTCGGTCGCCGAGATGGCCATCGGCGAATCGAGGAACACGTGGCTGATGCGAGGCAGCCGACCCGTCTCCAGCCCTTCGCGAAGATAGAACAGCACTTCCTGCGCCCGCTCCAGTGCGAAAGTCGGAATGACGACGTTGCCACCGCGCGCGAACGTGTCGTTGATCGCCTGGTACAACTCTTCCACTGAGGGGCCGATCGGTTTGTGCAGACGATCACCGTACGTGGTCTCGATTACGACGACGTCGCTTCTCGGCGGCACGGTGGGGTCGCGCAACAACGGACGTCCGGCGTTGCCGAGATCGCCCGAGAACAGCATGCTGCAACGCCGTCGCCCTTCCGTCAGCTCCAGGCGCACTGCTGCGGAGCCGAGTATGTGTCCTGCGTCGATGAAGGTTGCACGTATGCCCGGCGCGAGCTCGAATGCCGTGTCGTACACCGCAACGCGCCCGAAGTAGTCGAAGCTGCGCGTTGCGTCCAGCACCGAATACAAAGGTTCATCCGTCCGCCGGCCGCGGCGCGACTCGTGCCGCGCACGGCGTCGCGCCTCCTCCTCGTTGAGGTGGGCCGAGTCCAGCAGGACGACCCGCGCCAGCTCGCGAGACGCCGCGGTGGTGACGATCTCGCCTCGGAAGCCGCGTTTCGCCAACAACGGAATCCGGCCGCAATGGTCGAGGTGCGCGTGCGTCAGCAGCAGGAAGTCGATGTCGCCTGGTTCGAAGCCGAGCGGTTTGTCGTTCTCCTCGCCGATTTCCCGGCCGCCCTGATACAAACCGCAGTCGATCAGCACGCGCTGCCCGTCGCACTCGACCAGATGACACGAGCCGGTAACGCCCCGATCTGCACCGTGAAACGAGATCTTCATGCGCTGGCGCCGTCCAGGGAGCGGCGCGGCTGTTGCGCGGTGTGCATCAGTTCGGTTGCGCTCACGTGGGCTTTACGCCGAATACCTGCGGCAACGCGTCTCCGCCGCGCACGCGGCTGACGCCGCGCGCGGCGAAACCACCGTCGATGTTGATGATGCTGCCGGTGGCGTGGCCCGACTCGGCGCGCGCGGCGAGAAACACGAACGCGGATGCGTAGTCTTCCGGCGCCGGCAGTCGATCGATCGGCAATCCGCCTTTCATCATCTCGGGTTTGAGCACGTCGCCGATCGAACGATCCGCCATGTCGAGCGCGCGCGGACCGCGCAGGTCGGTTGCGATGGCGCCGGGTGCGACGCCGTTTACGCGCACGTGCGGCGCGCACTCGAACGCGAGTTGGCGGATGAGCCCGACCGCGGCGTGTTTCGACGCGGTGTACAACGGCCCGCCGCCGTCGGGAAAGAATCCGGCGTTCGAGACCGTGAAGATCATCGAGCCGCCGGAGGCAACCAGCGCGCCTTGCGCCGCCTTCGCCGCGAGCAGATAGCCTTTGACGTTGATGCCGATCAATTCGTCGAACGCTTCGTCGATGCGGTTCTCGGGCAGGTCGACGAGCGCGCGTCCGTAGTCCCAGATGCCCGCGTTGGCGACGAGCACGTCGAGGCACCCGAACGCGGTCACCGCGTCGGCCACGGCGCGTTTGTTGGCGGCCAGGTCGCGCACGTCGCCGGCGATGCCGCGTACGCGGCCGGGATGCTGCGCGATCAATTCGCCGAGTCGCGCTTCGGAACGATCGAGCACGACGACGCGCGCGCCCTCCGCAACGAAGCGCTCCGTCACCGCGCGGCCCAGTCCGGACGCACCTCCCGTGACCATCGCGCTGACGTTGTCGAGCCGCATCGTTCTCTCCTGGCTGTCGGTTGCGGTCGATCTTGTGCCAGGACGGTCGCAATACTCAACGCACAGTGCGTTGTCGAGGATGCCGCGGTACTTCGTCCACGCGTCTGGCCTTTGGCCGCGCGCGATGGCATGGTCCATACCGGGAACGACGAGAGAGAGTTGCGATGACGTCTTCGAGTGAGCCGCGCCGGCTGGCAATACCCGTTATGGCCGCGTTCGGATTCGGGCAACTCGGCGAAGCGCTCGTCACCATCGGCTTCACGACCTTTCTGCTGTTCTATTACAACCAGGTGCTCGGCGTGTCGGGCACGATCACCGGCATTGCGCTGGCGATTTCGCTGGTGGTCGACGCAGTGGTGGATCCGATCGCGGGATCGGTGTCCGACCGATTGCGTTCGCGCTGGGGCAGGCGGCACCCGTTCATCCTGTTGTCCGCGATTCCGTTGGGCGGCTGCTTCTTCCTGATCTTCAATCCGCCGGCCGGTTTCGGAGAATTGCAACTCGCGGCGTGGTTGGTCGGGTGGTCGCTCGCCACGCGGATCGCGTTGACCTTCTTCCACGTGCCGCACCTGGCGCTCGGTGCCGAGATGGCGCACGACTACAACCAGCGCTCGACGATGTACTCGTACAACACGTTCTTTTCGATTTTCGGCCAGGCCGTCGGCGCGGCGCTCGCGTACAAGTTCTGTTTTCCGACCACCGAGCAATACAGCCCGGGCCTTCTGAACCCGCACGGTTACGTGGAATTCTCGGCGATTTTCGGCGCCTTCGTGGTGTTCGCGATTCTGGTGTGCCTGTTAGGCACCTGGCGCGAGATACCGCATCTGCCGTCGACGGGTCGCGAATACACGCGCTTTTCGTTACTGAACGTCATGCGCGAAACCGGCGGAGCGTTTCAGAACCGGTCCTTCCGCGCGCTGTTCTTCGGCATGTGCCTCGCCACCATCATGCTGTCTGCGGAAGGCGTGCTCGCGCCGTACATGAACGTGCATTTCTGGGGACTCACTACGGAGCAGATCTATACGATTCCGGCCTTCAGCATGTTCGGGTTAGTCATCGGATTCATGATCACCCCGCTGGTTACGCGCTGGCTCGACAAGAAAAAGACGCTGATGTACTGCTCGATGCTCGCCATCGTCAATCCGGTGATTCTGGTCGGTTTGCGGTTGCTCGACGTCCCCTGGCTGCCTGCTAACGGATCTCCGCTGGTGCTGCCGTTGGTCATCGCGGTCAACTTCGTCGGTGCATTGCTCGCGCCGCCGATTTTCGGTTCGTTGAACGCGATGTTTGCCGACATCGTGGACGAGCACGAACTGGACACCGGGCATCGTCGCGAGGGTGTGATCTTTGCGGCGCGTTCGTTCCTGGTGAAGGCGATCTCGTCGGTGGGTGTGGTGGTGGGCGGTTGGATCATCGACTGGATCGACTTCCCGCGCGGCGCGCGCGCCGGAACCGTGCCCGACGACGTGCTGTGGGATCTCGGGCTCTATCACACGCCCATACCGGCGATCTTCGTGTTCATCGCGGTCATTCTGTATTCGGGCTATCGGCTCGATCGCAAGCGACACGCCGAGATAGTCGCCGCGTTGATCCGGCGCCGCGAAGAGAAGGAGCGGGCGGAAGCCGATCTCATCGACGCACCGCAGGCGAGGTTGGCCTGACGCGTCGCGGCTTCAGAACAGTTTCGCTACGTCGAGGATCGGCCGGGTCGATTGCCGAATACGCGCGAGTAGCAGCGCGCCTTCCATTGCGGCCACCAGTAACTGCGCACGCGTAGCCGCCTCGCGCTTCGTCGTGCCGTCCCGCTCGAAGACGCCGCCTATGATTCCCATCCATTCGTCGATCGCGCGTACGCCGGCGGCCGTGATCGACGGCGATTGCGGCGCGGTTTCGAGCATCGTCGTGGCAATCGGACAGCCGGATCGGAAACGTGATTCCTCCATCCATCCCGCCATCACTCTGCAGTACGCGCCAACGAACGCCTTGGGCTGCGCGTGCTTCGTGGCGAGTTCGGTCAGCATTTCTGCAACGAGTGCGCCGGCCATGTCCACGGCCGCTTCGCCGAGCGACTCTTTGCCGTTCGGGAAGTAGTGGTAGAGCGAACCTTTCGGCGCGCCGCTTTCGGCCAGCACCTGCTGTAGTCCGGTCGATGCATAACCCTGTTTGCGGAACAGCCGCATCGTCGTTCTGACGAGGTTTTCCTTGTGTTTTGCCGCGTTTGCCATCGTCCGCTCGCGTTCTGCCTGCTTGACTCTATAACGATCAGTCTATATCGTCTCGTCGAATTATGGCGACTGGTCTGGTTTAACGATGAGCGGAAAGACACGATTGGAAGGCGATGGCGACTGCGCGTGGATCTCGATGGACGACGGCAAGGTCAACGTGATGTCGAAGGACATGCTCGACGAGGTCGCGTCGCGGCTCGACGAAGCGCGCGACGCGTCCGTCACGGTGCTCTCAGGGCGCAACGGCATCTTCTCCGCCGGATTCGACCTGAAAGCGTTCCAACGCGGCGGCGAAGCGTCGCAGCAGATGGTCACCGCAGGCGTCCGGCTGATCGAGAAGATGCTCGAGCATCCGCGGCCGATCATCGCCGCGTGCACCGGCCACGCGTACCCGATGGGCGCGTTCCTGATGCTCGCGTCCGACCTTCGCATCGGCGTTGCCGGCAGCTGGAAGATCGGTATGAACGAGGTGGCGATCGGTCTCACGGTGCCGCACTTTGCGTTGGCGCTCGCGCGGCATCGGCTGTCGCCGCCGGGGTTCGCGCGGGTGACCACCGCGGCGATGTTTGCGCCGGAGCAGGCGTTGGCGGCCGGTTATCTCGACGCCGTCGTTGACGACTCGCAGTTGCGGTCGACGGTCGCAGACGCTGCAACGCAGTTTCTCGCGTTGAATCGCGAGAGCTACGCCGGCACGAAAGCGCGCATCAACGCCGCAGTGTTGCGCGCAGTGCGGGAAGGCTGGGAAATGGATCAGCGGCGCCCGGTCGGAACGTAGGACCTACGGGATTTACCGGATGTTCGCGGCGAGAAACCCGGTCTAGCTTTGAAGCTCCTTGGACCAGCACCAGGAGAATCAAATGACCGAATCCGCGAAGGAATCAAAGGTGAGCGTCGATCTCGACAAGGCGCCGGCGCCGAAGGCGAGAGGCGGGATTACCCGGTTCGACGACCTCGAACAGGACATCGAACGGATGTTCGAAAGCTTCATGTCGCGTAACTGGTTGCGACCCTTCCGCGACTTCCCCAATCTGCGCAGCAGCGTCGACTTACCGCGCGTGCCGCGCGTCGACCTCGTGGAGCGCGACAACGAGGTTGCGATCCGCGCCGAGTTGCCGGGCGTCGACAAGAAGGACGTTGAAGTCACGCTGACCGACCGCACGATCACGATTCGCGCCTCGTCCCGCAAGGAAGAGAAAGAAGAGAAGGGCGAGTATTACCGCCGCGAGATCTCCACTGGCGAAACGTCGCGCACGCTGACGTTGCCGGCGGAAGTGGACGGCACGAAGGCGGCGGCCGAATTCAAGGACGGCATCCTCGAAGTGGTGATCCCGAAGATCGCCAAATCGAAGCGCGTCCAGGTGGAAGTGAAGTAGGCGCTGCCGCCGCGTTAGCGGAAACGCTTCAGGTTGTCCGCGGCCCAGGCTTCGATCGGCTCGAGGTTGTCGTAGTCGGTGAACTGCAGCATGAAGCGCTGACAGCCGGCTTCGATGTAGGTCTCGAGCCGTTCGATGCCTTGAGCGCCCTCGGCCCACCCGAACGGCCCCATCAACGAACGTTTGACGGATCGCGGATCGCGGCCGTTCTTCTCGAGCAGTTCGTCGAGCCGGTTGTTGCGTGCGCGAAAGGTGTCGACGTCGAGGTATACGGCGTTCCATTCGTCGGCATACCGCGCGGCCAGCGGCAGACTGCGCTTCGGGCCGTTGCCTCCGATGAGAATGGGGGTTTTGCGATTCGGTCGCGGCAGCAGCACGGCGTCGCGTACGCTGACGATCTTGCCGGTGTAGCTGACCGGTTTTGCGTCGCGCAGCAGACGACGCGTGATTTCGAGCGCGTCCGTCAGTTTGTTGAAACGGGTCGGAAAGTCGTCGAACGGAATACCGTAATTCTCGTGCTCGCGCCGCTGCCATCCGGCACCGAGACCGAGCACGAGACGACCGTTGGAAAGATCGTCGATGGCGGTGGCCTGCCGCACCGTCATGGTCGGATGACGGAACGTAACCGGTGCGACGAGGGAGCCGAACTCGATGCGCTTCGTCCGCGTTGCCGCGTACGTGAGCGACGTGAACAGTTCGAGCGAGTCGAGGTCGGGCTCCGCCGGATTCGTGAAATGGTCCGAGCGGAACACGCATTGATAACCGGCGCGCTCGGCCATGTCGAGCACGCGCGTCCAACGATCCCAGTTCAGCCCGAACTGACCTTCAACCATCACGCCGATCGCCGCTTTCATCGCACCTCCAGGAGTCTGTTTTGAAGCAGCCTGCTGCCAAGAACCCATGTCGGGAGCCGCCGTCGGCTGCTAGATCGCCGCGAGCACGCGGATTTCCACTTTGTACTGCGGCGCCGCCAGTTTCGCTTCGACGCACGCGCGCGGCGGTGTGTTGCCCTTCGGCACCCACGCGTCCCACACCGAGTTCATCGCGGCGAAGTCTTTGATGTCGGCGAGCCAGATGGTCACGTTCAGCAGTTTCGTCTTGTCGGTGCCGGCTTCGGCGAGGTAGCCGTCGATCAGACCGAGTATCTGACGAGTTTGTCCGGCCGCGTCGGCGGCGGGGTCGCTCGCGACGATCCCGGCCGAATAGACCGTGTTACCGTGGATCGCGACCTGTGACAGGCGCGGTCCGACGTGAAGGCGTTTGATGGTCATCGCAGGTCTCCGTCGAATCAGTGAGATTGAAGGTGCAATAATGCATTGCCTGACACCGAGATAGCACTATGAGTGAGCAAAGGGCGTTCGCGCCGCGCGGGATCAACGTTCTCGGCGGACCGTTGCGCACGTGCAGTACCGCGCCGCTGACCGGATTCTTCCGCGACGGTTGTTGCCGTACCGACGAAACCGATCTGGGTGTGCACAGCGTCTGCGTCGAAACGACGCGCGAGTTTCTCGAGTTCTCGCGCCGCGCCGGCAACGATCTGTCGACACCGCGACCAGAATATGGATTCGCCGGCCTCGTGCCGGGCGATCAATGGTGCTTGTGCGCGGCGCGCTGGGTCGAGGCGTACCAGGCGGGTGCCGCGCCTCGCGTCGTGCTGGAGGCGACGCACGCGAAGACCCTGGAATTCGTCCCGCTCGAAACGTTGATGGAGTTCGCGACCGGCGCGCAAGAACACTGACGCCCCCGATGTTGCACGACGAAACCGACATCCTGTTCTCGCTTGCGCAGGTGGCGGTGGCGCTCGCCGGCTTCTCGGCGATCGTAGTGCTGTTCGGTCGCGGCGACTCCGGACGTTGGCGCCGGGCGCGGGCCGACCGATTCCACGGCATGGTCGTGCACGCGATGGTGGCGGTGCTGTTCTGCCTGTTGCCGCTGCTGATCGGCGTGTTCACGTCCGATCGCAACGTGATCTGGAACCTCGCCAGTGCCTTACTCGGCGCCGAGATCGTCGGGCATGTCAGCGCGGTATTGTTCATGACGTCGACGACCGGCGCGCGGGTCCGGTCGTTCATCAGCATCGGCTATCTGTTCGGCGCCGTGCAATTCATGAACGTCGCGGGTGTCGTGTTCGACCACGAATTCCGCGCGTTCCTCGCCGGCGTGGTCTGGCACGTGATCATGTCCGGCATGTTGTTCGTGATGCTGATCTGGGTGCCGAACGCGGACGTAGATGTCGAGTAGCGAAGCCGCGGCTCAGGGCCGCCACGGTTCGCTGTAGTTCTCGGCACCTTCGCGGCGCACGTCGGCGAGCCAGTCGCCGTCGTAGGGCCACGCGTCCGGCTTCGCCGGATCCGGGCCTTGCCAGAAGCGCGCAAGCGGTCCGTCGATGACCTTCTCCAACGACCACGCCTGGCGTCTGAACGTCCAGCTCTCCGGCACCAGTCGGTGCGCTTCTCTGAAGTGCGGAATCGCCGCGTCGTGATGGCCGTCCATCTCGAGTTGGGTCGCCAGCGCGAAGTGCGCGTGTCCCAACGCCTTTGCATTGTCGCGCGGCCGTGAACGCTCGACGACGGCGTCGGGGGACAGCGCGAACCGGCTTGCGGAGCCGTTGTTCACCCAGTCGCGCAGCGCGTCGTGATAAGACTGCGCGTCGCTCTTGATCTTCACGGCTTCGCCCATGATCTCGACAAAGCGTTGCGGCAGTTCGCTCGGCAGGTTCACGCGTGGCCCGGTAGGGCCGCCCGGTTGTGGCGGCGCGGGTGCCGCTTCTGCCGGTCGCACGATCATGCCGCGCTCGTCGATCCACACGCTGCTCGGAATGTTGATGACGCCGAACAGGTCGGCCAGCACGTGATGCTGATCGATCAGCGACGGATGTTGCGGCTTGGCCGCTTCGATGAAAGCACGGCAACCGGCGCCGCCGAGCGTATCGAGGCCGACCGCAACCAGCTCGAAGCCTTTCGGGTGGTATTCGTTCCGCAATGCCTGCCACACGGGCAGGTCTCCTGAACAGCCTCAGTAAGGGGCCCAGGCAAAGAGCAGCACCTTCTGGCCGCGCAGGCTCGACAGCTTGAATTCGTTGCCGTCGAGATCGGGCAGGGTGAGTTCGGGGGCTTCCGCGGTGGCGAGCGCACGCGAGTTGATCGACGCGGGGCCGAGCGCCCACAACCCGTGTTCGGGCGCTTCGACGAGCGGCATACCGATGTCGTTGGCGAGTTGTCGCACGTCCACCGTGTCGCTCGCGCGCTTCGATAAAGGAATGCAGACATCGCCCTGGCAGGCGCCCTCGGGTTTCAACGCCCAGCCGGTACCGGCTTCGAACTCGCCTTTCGGAATGTGCAGAGAACGCAGCAACATCGCGACACCTCCTCTGGATGACGAGCGCCTAGTGTAGGTACAGTCGGCGCGATTCTCCACGGCGTTGCCGAGCGGGTTCGCTCAGCTGCGCGGCGTCAGTGCGGCGCGCCCTGGCGCAACGCGGTTGGTTCGACCGCTTCCGGGACGTGCGCCAGGATGCCCTCGAGCATCGCTTTCGCGTCACCGAACAGCATGCGCGTGTTCTCCTTGTAGAACAGCGGGTTGTCGACGCCGGCATAGCCTGTCGCCATGCTGCGTTTGAACACCACGACGGTTTTCGCGTGCCACACCTCGAGCACCGGCATGCCTGCGATCGGGCTTTTTGGATCTTCGAGCGCACCGGGGTTCACGATGTCGTTCGCGCCGATCACCAGCACCACGTCCGTACGCGCGAAGTCCGCGTTGATCTTGTCCATTTCGAGGACGATGTCGTATGGCACGTTCGCTTCGGCGAGCAGCACGTTCATGTGTCCGGGCAGACGACCGGCCACCGGGTGAATGCCGAAGCGGACGTCGACGCCCTCGCTGCGCAGCCGTTGCGTCAGGTCGCTGACTTCGCCCTGCGCCCGCGACACCGCCATGCCGTAGCCGGGCACGATGATCACCGCCTTGGCGGCGCGCAGCGAGGTGGCTACGTCCGCCGCGGTGGTCGCGACGACGTTGCCCTGCGGCGTTGCAGTGGACGACTCTCCCGACGTGCCGAACCCGCCCATGATCACCGAGATGAAGCTGCGGTTCATCGCGCGGCACATGATGTACGACAGGATGGCGCCGCTCGATCCCACCAGGGCGCCGGTCACGATCAGCAGATCGTTCGACAGCATGAAGCCGGTGGCGGCCGCGGCCCACCCCGAATAGCTGTTCAGCATGCTGACGACCACCGGCATGTCGGCACCGCCAACGGCCGCCACGAGGTGCACGCCCATGGCCATCGCGATGAGCGTCATCGCGAGCAGCGCTAACAGACCGCCCGAGTCCGCCCCGACGAAGCCGTAGCCGAGCCAGAGAGCGGTGATTAACGCGATCACGTTCAACACGTGGCGCAGCGGCAGCAGCAACGGTTTGCCGGAGATCGTTCCCTGCAGTTTGCCGAACGCGATGATGGAGCCGGTGAACGTGATCGCACCGATGAAGACGCCGATGAAGATCTCGACCCGGTGGATGGTCATCTCGACACCGGTGAATTGCCTCTCAGGGTCGATGTAAGTCGAGATGCCGACCAGTACAGCCGCGAGACCGACGAAGCTGTGCAGCATCGCGACCAGTTGCGGCATCTGCGTCATCTCGACGCGCGCGGCGACCGAACCGCCGATCGCGGCACCG
>DATJGR010000017.1:0-12478 GCA_035494855.1 Pseudomonadales bacterium
GAGAGGTTCACGTCGTGCAGCACCTCGCGCCGACGCATCCCCGCGCCATACGACTTCCCCACGTGCTGCATCTCGAGCAACGCCATGTTCACCTCAACGAGATTGTTAGTTCGGTGGCCGTTGTGAATCGAAGCTGACGGCGTTCTGTATCGTGAGCATGATGCGGTCGAGCAGGAAACCGATCATGCCGATCGTGAAGACCGCGACCATGATCCGCGCCAGCGATGCTGAGCTGCCGTTCTGAAACTCGTCCCAGATGAACTTTCCGAGGCCGGGATTCTGCGCGAGCATCTCGGCGGCGATCAGCACCATCCAGCCCACGCCCAGCGACAACCGCAATCCGGCGAAGATGAGCGGCAGGGAAGACGGAACCACCAGTTTGAACAGCTTCGTCGTCCACGACAGGCGCAACACTTTCGCGACGTTCAACAGATCGCGATCGATCGAAGCCACTCCGAGTGCAGTGTTGATGACCGTCGGCCACAGCGAGCACAGCATCACCGTAATGGCCGAGTTGACGAACGACTTCTGGAATAGCGGGTCGTCGCTGACGTAGAGCGCGCTCACCACCATCGTCACGATCGGCAGCCAGGCGAGCGGTGAAACCGGCTTGAAGATCTGGATCAACGGATTGAACGCGGCATTCATCGTTGCCGACAGGCCGCACAGAATGCCGAGCGGGACCGCCACCACTGTGGCGAGCAGAAAGCCGGCGAAGACGGTGGCGAGGCTGGTGAAGATCTGGTCGATGTACGTCGGCTTGCCGGTGTATTTGTGCTGTTTCACTTCCGCGGCGGCATCCTCGCCGAGTCGTTGTGAGTTGCGCAGCGCCTGACGCTCGTAAAATGCGGCCGCTTTCGCGCGCTCGGCCTCGTGATCGAGCCACAGCGCTTTGGCCTGTTGCCACACCGCAACGGGACCGGGAATCTGGCCGAGGCTCGTTTCGATGCCGGCCGACAACCGGCTCCACGCGAACATGAACAACCCGATGGCAATCATCGGCACACCGAGCAGGCGCCACAGTTCCTTGGCTTGCGCGCGCGGATTGTCGCCTCGGCACATCCGAACGACCGGATTGACGAAGCCGAGACCGAGCAAGCTGAAGATGCCGAACAGACGATCGAGCGTTGCCGCCCGACGGATGCGTTGGGGCGCGACGGTCCGCTTCGGGGCGCGAGTCGCGGCGGGAGTGCGGTGCGAAGGGTTCGACGGTTCGGCGACGGCGTTTTGGTTCGGGTGCATGTCGCTCACCGGTCCGCCACGTCGGCGCCTTCGACACGCTGTTCGCCTTTCAACCCGATCGCGAACTTCGTGAGGTACGCGTTCGGCGTGCGGCCGTCGTATTCGATGCCGTCGATGAATTCGGTCGTCGGCGCGCGATACCCGTCGCTGTCCCACGGGAAGTCCTCGCGCTTCGCCTTGCCTTCGTCGACGAGCAGCTGCGCCGCCTTCAGGTAGATGTCGGGCCGATACACCTGCTTCGCCGCCTCGGCGTACCACGCATCCGGTTTGGCGTCGGGTAGTTGACCCCAACGACGCATCTGAGTGAGGAACCAGACGGCGTCGCTGTAGTAAGGGTAAGTCGCGTAGTACCGGAAGAAGACGTTGAAGTCCGGCAGGCTGCGCTTGTCGCCGCGCGCGTACTCGAATGTGCCGGTCATGCTGTTTGCGATGACGCGGTAGTCCGCACCGACGTACTCGGGACGCGACAGAATCTGCGCAGCCTCCTGGCGGTTCGCGCCGCTGTTCGCGTCGAGCCAGATGCCCGCTCGAATCAACGCCTTCACCACGGCGAGGTGCGTGTTCGGATGGCGGTCGGCCCACGCTTTCGTTACCGCGAACACCTTCTCGGGGTTGTTCTTCCAGATCTCGAGATCGGTGATCAGAGGCACACCGACGCCTTTCATGATCGCCTGCTGATTCCACGGCTCGCCCACGCAGTAACCGTTGATCGTGCCTGCCTCCAGCGTGGCCGGCATTTGCGGCGGCGGCGTCACCGACAGCAGCACGTCGGCTTTGATCTGGCCGCTGACGTCGGTGGGTGAATAGAAGCCGGGGTTGATCCCGCCGGACGCGAGCCAGTAGCGCAGCTCGTAGTTGTGCGTTGAGACCGGAAACACCATCGCCATCTTGAACGGTTTGCCGGCGCTCCTGAATTGCTCCACGACGCTCTTCAACGCGTCTGCCTTGATCGGGTGCAGCGGGCGACCTTGTGCGTCCGTCGCGAGGGTCGGCTTCAGCAGCGCCCAGACTTCGTTGGAGACGGTCGTGGCGTTGCCGTTCAGATCCATGCTGTACGCGGTGACGACGTCGGCTTTCGTCCCGTAGCCAACGGTTGCCGCGAGGGGCTGACCGGCGAGCATGTGCGCGCCGTCGAGTTCGCCGGTGATCACCCGGTCGAGAATCACCTTCCAGTTCGCTTGCGGCTCGAGCGTTACATAGAGCCCTTCATCCTCGAAGAAGCCTTTCTCATATGCGATCGCCAGCGGCGCCATGTCGGTCAGCTTGATGAAGCCGAGCTTGATCTGTTCCTTCTCCAGCTCGAGTTCGGCCGCTTGCGCGGTTCCGACCGCGCACAGCGTGGACAGCGCGACACTTCGCGTGACCGCGCGAGCCGTCGCGAACCAGCCGACCCACCTTGCTTTCTGCATCTGCGACACCCCATTTTTCGTGCGGCAAAAAAAAGCTGCCGACTGCGGCGCACGCGGAAGTGCGTGCATCGAAGTCGGCAGCTTTGCCCGCGAGCCCGCTGTTGGGCCCACTCGTTGGTGAGATCGGAAAGCAACACGCGTGCCACAGCGGCGTTGCTTTGCCATCGACATGCGTTAGTTACGCCTCGTCAGACACTTAGCGCGCTTCCGCCCCTCTGCACGGTCGTGCCGCCGCAGCCGATTTCGACCCGCAACGGGGCGACGCACGCTTCGGCGCACGAAGTTCGTGCGTTCAGGGGTGGGTCGCGTCACGCAGCGCGTCGGGATCGAACGGCTTGCCGTCGAAGAAACCGTCGGGTCCGAACGACAGAACGCCGTGCGTCGAAATGAGGTCGCTCGCGCGGGTCTGCGCGCCTTCGATCTTCGAGTCGGCGGCGGGCGAGTCGACGCCGAGCGGCGTCAACGCGCTGCGATAAATGTCGGGTCGATACGTCGCGCAAGCGAGTTCAAGATTCTCTGCCCCCGCATCGATCTGACCCCAGCGGACCATCTGCCCGTAGAACCATGCGGCGTGGCTGACCCACGGAAACGTGGCTGCCTGGCGCGCCGGTACATAGAAGTCGGCCACGTGATGCACGACGCCGCCCGGTTCGAGCTGCAATGCGCCAGAGATGCCGCGCAGCAGAATGTCCGGCGATCCTCCGACATAGCGCCGTTCGGCCAATAGATGTGCGAGCTCGGCGTGATTCTGCGGCGATTCGTTCCACAGCGACGCGCGATACACGGCGCGGATCAAAGCGTCGAGCGTTTCCGGCTCGCGCTGCGCCCACTGCAGCCGGCAGCCGAGCACTTTCTCCGGACTGAGGCGCCATATCGCACTCGTTGGGATGACGATGCATCCGACGCCGGCCGAGACCGCGACGCTGTTCCACGGTTCGCCGACGCAGAAACCGTCGATCTGCCCTTCACGCATCGCGTCCACCAGCAGGTGTGGCGGAATCACCACCAGCCGCACGTCGCGATCGGGATCGATGCCGCACGCGGCAAGCCAGTAGCGCAACTCGTAGTTGTGGCACGAGAACGGATACACCATCGCGAAGGTGAGCGGCGCGAGCCGCCGCACTTCGCGGGCGCGCACGACTTCGCGCAGCGCCTCGCCTTGCATGCGCGGGTCGGAGCCGGTCGCAGCGCCTGCCTCGGACATCGACCGCCGCAACTCGGTCGACACGGTGATCGCGTTCCCGCCGAGGCCGAGCGAAAGCGGCGCCACCATCGGCACCTGCAGATGTCCGACTCCGAGCGACGAGGCGATCGACATCGGCCCGAGCATGTGCGCGGCGTCGAAGTGACCCACGATCAGCCGGTCGCGGATGTTCGCCCACGACGACTCGCGTATCAGTTCGAGATCGAGCCCTTCTTCCGCGGCGAAACCCTTTTCTCTGGCGACGACGAGCGGCGCGCAATCGAGCAGCGGGATGAAACCCACGACGACGTCGCGCGTCATCGCAGCAGGCTCGCGGCGGTAACGACGCTCTGCGCCACTTCACTGATGCGCCGGTTCTCGTTCATCGCAGCTTTGCGTAATAGCGCGTATGCGGCATCTTCGGACAGGCCACGCTCCTTCATCAGAATTCCTTTGGCGCGTTCGACGACTTTGCGTTCGTCGAGCGCCGTTCGGGCGCGGTCGAGTTCGGTGCGCAATTTGTCGAAGGCGTTGAAGCGACTGACGGCAAGATCGAGGATCGACTTGATGCGATCCTTGCGCAGTCCGTCGACCACATAGGCGCCGACGCCGGCGTCGACCGCCGCCTCGATCATGTCGGCGTCGGAGCGATCGACGAACATCGCGATCGGCCGCCCGACGCAGCGTGAAACCTGGAACATCTGTTCGAGCACGTCACGGTTGGGGTTCTCGAGGTCGATGAAGATGACTTCGGGGTCGAGTTCGGCGATGCGGCGCAGCAGGTTCTGCATCTCGCGAACCACCGTCACCTTGCAATAGCCGGACTCGCGCAGCCCATCTTCGAGCACGGACGCGCGCATCGCGTTCTGGTCGACGATGAGGATGCGCAGCGACGGCTCTTTCGGGTGCTTGTCGTCCTGCATTGGCTGCGGGCGTTGCAATGCATGTGCCACGCCGGTCCATACGGAATCGCCGCACGTTCGCGCAGAGTCGCGCCCCTTTATGCGGCATTTTGCGGGCAGTCGCGATGCGCCTGCACCAGTAGCGCGCAGCGCGCGGGCGAATGCGTGCGCAAGTGGTTGATTTTCGGCTGGCATGTCGATTGCAGTTCCGAAGCACCGGCGACCTGGTTGCCGGACCTCATGGTTGCTCCAGAGCCGGGTGCAGCCGACAACGACCAGCGCGGCACCGAAGCCGTTGTCACGTTGTCTCCAACAACTCCTGTTTCGAGGCGAATCGCGCCACCCAGTGCGCGAATCGCTTCGGTGTTTGTTCAACGGCAGCAGGTGCGCAATGGCAGCTCGGCAAAGGCTCGTGATCGTCGGTAACGGTATGGTTGGGCAGCGTTTCGTGGAACGCATCGTCGACGCCGGGGCCGGCTTCGAAGTGACGGTGGTGTGTGAAGAGCCGCGCGCGGCGTACGACCGTGTGCAGCTGACCGCATTTTTTTCCGGCAAAACCGCTGACGACCTGTCGCTGGTGCGTCCGGGATTCTTCGAAACCAACGACATCGCCATCCAATGCGGCGACAAAGCGACCGCGATCGATCGGGAGCGCCGGTGCGTCACCACCGCGCAGGGTCGTTCGATCGAATACGACAAGCTGGTGATCGCGGCGGGTTCCTTTCCATTCGTGCCGCCGCTGCCGGGCCGCGAGCGACCGGATTGTTTCGTGTACAGGACCATCGAAGATCTCGAAGCCATTCGCGAGGCCGGCGCGCGCAGCCGCAGCGGTGTCGTCATCGGCGGCGGACTGCTCGGCCTCGAGGCAGCCAAAGCATTGAAGGACCTCGGTCTCGAAACGCACGTTGTCGAATTCGCGCCGCGGCTGATGGCGGTGCAGATCGACGACGGCGGTGGGCGGGTGTTGCGCGCGCAGATCGAGGCGCTGGGCGTGCGCGTGCACACCGACAAGAGCACGCAGGAAATCGCCGACGGTACGAACGCGCGGCACCAGCTGAAATTCGCCGACGGCACTGAGCTCGACGCCGACGTGATCGTATTCTCGGCGGGCATCCGTCCGCGCGACGAACTGGCGCGCGCAGCCGGCTTGGCGGTCGGCGAGCGCGGCGGCATCGTGGTCGACGATGCGTGCCTCACCTCCGATCCGGACATCTATGCCGTCGGCGAGTGCGCGTTGTGGAGCGGCCGCATCTTCGGACTGGTGGCGCCCGGTTATCGGATGGCCGAGGTCGCCGCCGCACATCTGGTCGGTCGCGACGACGTACGCTTCGCCGGAGCCGACATGAGCACCAAGCTGAAGCTCATGGGTGTCGACGTGGCCTCGCTCGGCGACGCGCATGCAACGTCGCCCGGCGCGCGCGCTTACGTATTCGTCGACGAACGCAAACAGATCTACAAGAAACTGGTCGTGAACGGCGACGGTACGCGGTTGTTGGGCGGTGTGCTCGTTGGTGATGCCAGCGACTACGGCATGTGGCTGCAGTCGCTATTGAACGACTTGCCGCTGCCGCCGCAACCCGAAGCGCTCATTCTGCCGACCGTCGGAGCGTTTCCGAAAGCGGCGGCGGTCGGTTTTGCGGCGCTGCCCGGCACCGCGCAGATCTGTTCGTGCAACAACGTCAGCAAGGATGCGCTGTGCGGAGCGATCGAAGCCGGTGCGACGACGCTCGGCGCGCTCAAGAAAGCGACGAAGGCGGCGACCTCGTGCGGCGGATGCGCGCCGCTCGTGGGGCAGTTGCTGAAGGCCGAGCTGACGCGCCGCGGCGTCGCGGTGTCGAATCACTTGTGCGAGCACTTTCCCTACTCGCGGCAACAGCTGTATCACCTAGTGCGCGCCGGCGAGATCCGTACGTTCGACGTGCTGATCGGCAAGCATGGCAAAGGTCTGGGATGTGACGTCTGCAAGCCGGCCGCGGCGTCGATGCTCGCGTCGTGCTGGAACGATTTCGTGCTGGCGCGCGACAAAGCGACGTTGCAGGACACCAACGATTACTACCTCGCAAATCTGCAGAAAGACGGCACGTACTCGATCATCCCGCGCATTCCGGGCGGCGAGATCACGCCGCAGAAACTCATCGCGATCGGCGCCGTTGCGCAGAAGTTCAACCTGTACACCAAGATCACGGGCGGCCAGCGCATCGATCTGCTCGGTGCCCACGTCCATCAGCTGCCGATGATCTGGAAAGACTTGATAGACGCCGGCTTCGAATCCGGTCACGCGTACGGCAAGGCGGTGCGCACCGTGAAGTCGTGCGTCGGCTCCACCTGGTGTCGCTACGGCGTGCAGGACAGCGTCGGCCTCGCGATCGAAATCGAGAACCGCTACAAGGGCTTGCGCGGCCCGCACAAGATCAAGTTCGCCGTGTCCGGCTGCACGCGCGAGTGCGCCGAGGCGCAGAGCAAAGACATCGGCGTGATCGCCACCGAGAAAGGCTGGAACCTGTACGTCTGCGGTAACGGCGGCATGAAGCCGCGCCACGCCGACCTGCTCGCTGCCGATCTCGATCACGACACGCTCATCGCCTACATCGATCGCGTGCTGATGTTCTACGTTCGCACCGCGGACCGGCTGCAGCGCACCGCGACGTGGCTCGACAATCTCGAAGGCGGCCTCGACTACCTGAAGGACGTGGTCTGCAACGACTCTCTCGGCATCGCGGCGGAACTCGAATCCGAAATGGCACTGGTCGTGGACACGTACGAATGCGAGTGGAAGAAAGCGATCGGCGATCCGGTCACGCTGAAGCGCTTCCGCCATTTCGTGAACAGCGACGCGGCCGACGACAACGTCGTGTTCATGGAGGAGCGGGGCCAGATCCGGCCGGCCACGCGCGCGGAACGACGCGTCGCCCAGGAGGCATCCTGATGCGCAGCCAGGCCTGGTCGATGGTGTGTCCGCTGGACGACATTCTTCCGCAGAGCGGCGTGTGCGCGCTGCTCGATGGGTGCCAGATCGCGGTGTTCCGCGTCCATGACGAGATCTTCGCGCTCGACAATCGGGATCCGGCGAGCAGCGCCAACGTATTGTCGCGCGGCATCGTTGGCGACGTGATGGGCGAACTCGTGGTGGCATCGCCGGTTTACAAACAGCACTTCGGTTTGAGAACGGGCCGCTGCCTCGAGAATCCGGAACTGTCGGTTCGTACCTACCCTGCACGGGTCGCCAACGGCGGGGTATGGGTGCGCAGCGATGCAACGGTCATGAGCGCCCCCGGTCTGCACAAGCGGCGGCTGGTGGTGATCGGCAACGGCATGGCGGGAATGCGCGCGGTCGAGGAGTTGCTGGCCGTCGCGCCGGATGCAGAGATCGTCGTGTTCGGCAGCGAGCCGCACGGCAACTACAACCGCACCCTGTTGTCGCCGCTGCTCGCCGGCGAGAAGCAGGTGGCCGACATCATGCTGCACGATCACCGCTGGTATGCGGAGCACGGCGTGACGCTGCACGCCGACGACCCGGTGACCCGGATCGATCGATGGCGGCGCGTGGTGGTGTCGAAGCGGGGTCTGGTCGTGCCGTATCAGCGGCTGCTGCTCGCCACCGGATCGACGCCGGTGGTTCTCGACGTGCCGGGAACCGAGTTGCCCGGCGTGATGACGTTTAGGGATCTGCGCGACGTCGATGCGATGCTTGCCGCCGCGCGCAGTTCCGCGAATGCGGTCGTGGTCGGCGGCGGTCTTCTGGGACTCGAAGCGGCCACCGGACTGCAGCGGCGGGGTATGCGCGTGACGGTGGTGCATCGCTCCGAAACGCTCATGGAGCGGCAGCTGGACCAGGCCGCGGCTGCACTGCTGCGGCGTTCGCTGGAGCAGCGCGGCGTGCAGTTCCGCATGCCGGCGAGAACCGAGGCGATTCTCGGCGACGCGCGGGTGACCGGTGTCCGTCTCGACGACGGCAGCGAACTCGCCGCGGACCTCGTCGTAATGGCGGTCGGCATTCGCCCGAACATCGATCTCGCGAAACGCGCCGGTCTGCGCTGTGAACGCGGTGTGCTCGTGGACGACACGATGCAGACCTTCGACCCGAGCATCTACGCCGTAGGTGAATGCGTGCAGCATCGCAACATCACGTACGGACTGGTTGCGCCGCTCTGGGATCAGGCGCGCGTCTGCGCGACGCACCTCGCCGAAGTGGGCAACGGCCGCTTCGCCGCGCCGCCGATCTCGACGCGCCTCAAAGTGACCGGCATCGATCTGTTCTCGGCGGGCGATTTCCTCGGCGGCACGCGCAGTGAATCGCTGGTGCTGAAAGATCCGAAGCGCGGCGTCTACAAGCGCCTGGTGATCGAAGACAACCGATTGCGCGGGGCCGTGCTCTACGGCGATACGAAGGACGGCGCCTGGTACGTCGATCTGATGGGCCGTGGCGACGACATCGGTCCGTTGCGCGATCAGCTGTTATTCGGCGCCGCTGCGGCGGGCGCTTGAACGCGGGACCCCTCGTGAAGCCCGTCGCCACGACGCGCACCACGTGTCCCTACTGCGGCGTCGGTTGCGGCGTGCGGGCGCGCGTGACCGGTGCGCACGTGGAAATCGACGGCGACGTCGATCATCCGGCCAATGCCGGACGTCTGTGTTCGAAAGGCACGGCGCTGGGCGAAACGCTGGGACTCGGCGGGCGACTGCTGTATCCGCACGTCGGACGCGAGCGCGTCGGTTGGGATACGGCGCTGGCGCGCGTCGCCGACGGCTTCCAGCGGGTGATCGCCGAGCACGGCCCCGAGTCCGTGGCGTTCTACGTCTCGGGACAGCTCCTCACCGAGGACTACTACGTTGCCAACAAGCTGATGAAGGGGTACATCGGCGCCGCGAACATCGACACGAACTCGCGGTTGTGCATGGCATCGGCCGTGGCGGGGCACAAGCGCGCGTTCGGCGAAGACGTCGTGCCGGTGAGCTATCGCGATCTGGAGCTGGCGGATCTCATCGTGCTCGTAGGGTCGAACACAGCGTGGTGTCACCCGGTGCTCTTCAAGCGCATCAGCGAGGCGCGCGAACGCGGTGACGTGAAGGTGGTCGTAATCGACCCGCGCCGGACCGCCACCTGCGAGATAGCCGATCTGCATCTGCCGGTGCGCGCCGGCACCGACGTGTGGCTGTTCAACGGTCTGCTCGCGTTCCTGCACCAGCACGGCGTGGTGCATACGCAGTTCGTCGCGGCGCACACGGTCGATGCGAATCGTGCCCTGGCCGTGGCCGACAACACCGCCGGGGAGGTGAACGCCGTTGCAAAGCTGTGTCGCATCGGTGCCGGACAGCTGCGCGCGTTCTATCAGTTGTTCGCGCGGCATGAGCGCGTCGTTACGGTGTTTTCGCAAGGCGTAAACCAATCATCGGCCGGCACCGACAAGGTGAACAGCATTATCAACTGCCACCTGCTGACCGGCCGGATCGGCCGCCCGGGCATGGGTCCGTTCTCCGTCACGGGGCAGCCGAACGCCATGGGCGGGCGCGAGGTCGGCGGCCTCGCGAACACGCTGGCGGCGCACATGGAACTGGGCGACGCAACGCATCGCGCGACGGTGCAGGCGTTCTGGAACAGCCCTTCGGTTGCGAGCCGTCCCGGTCTCAATGCCGTCGATCTCTTCGAGGCGGTGCACGCAGGGCGCGTGAAAGCGGTGTGGATCATGGCGACGAACCCGCTCGTCAGCCTGCCGAATGCGGATCGCGCGCGCGCAGCGCTCGAACGCTGCGAACTGGTGGTGGTTTCGGACTGCGTGGCGGAAACCGATACGAACGTGTTCGCGCACGTACGTCTGCCGGCCGCGGCGTGGGGCGAGAAAGACGGCACCGTGACCAATTCCGAGCGTTGCATTTCGCGGCAGCGCCCGTTTCTGCCGCAGCCGGGCGAAACGCGTCCGGACTGGTGGATCGTCTGCGAGGTGGCGAAGCGGATGGGATTCACGGAGGGGTTCGAATACGCCTCGCCGCATTCGATCTTCGTCGAACACGCGCGCTTGTCTGGCGTCGGCAACGCGGGTGCGCGCGCGTTCGACATCAGCGCGCTCGCCGATCTGACGCGCGCGGAATACGACGCGCTGGAACCGGTGTATTGGCCGTTGCCCAACCGACCGAGCGCGACATCGAGGCGCCCCTTCGACGATGGCCGGTTCTTTCATGCAGACGGCAAAGCGCGACTCGTCCCGACACCGCCTCGCGGGGCGGTGCATCAGCCTGATCAGGAGTATCCGCTGATACTCAACACCGGCCGCGTGCGCGATCAGTGGCACTCGATGACGCGCAGCGGTTCCGCACCGCGTTTGACAGGACATGCGCCGGAGCCGTACGTCGACCTGCACCCGCAGGACGCGTTGCTGTGCGGCGTGCGCGAGAACGAACTCGCCCGCGTGTCGACGAAGTGGGGTTCGGTCGTCGTGCGCGTGCGCGTCGGCGGCGACATGCCGCGCGGGATGATCTTCGTACCGATCCACTGGAACGATTCGTTCTGCTCTGACGGTCGCGTTGGGGCGCTGGTGAATCCCGCGGTCGATCCCGTGTCGGGCCAACCCGAGTTCAAACACACGCCGGCGCGCGTCGCGCCCTTCAGCGTCGCGTGGCACGGCTTCGTGCTGTCACGCAAACCGCTCGCGACGCATGGGTTTACCTGGTGGACACGCGCGCTAGGCGCCCAGTTCCACCGCTATGAACTCGCGGGGCGACGCGTGCGCGGCGACTGGTCCGCGTGGTGGCGGCGCGCGGTCAGCGCACTCGATGAGGAAGCCGATTGGCTCGAGTACGTCGACCGCAATGCAGGCCTGTTTCGCGCTGCGCTTGTCGTGAATGAGCGTATCGAGGTGTGCGTGTCGATCGGGCCGCGGCCGAACCTCGCATCGCGGACGTGGCTCAGCGGGTTGTTCGCGAAGCAACGTCTGTGCGAACTCGATCGCGCGGGTCTGCTCATCGGCCATCCGGTCGATGGCGGAACGGACAACGGCCCGATCGTCTGTTCCTGCTTCAGCGTTGCCCGCACCGCCATCTGCGATGCGATCGAAAGAAACGCGCTCGCCACCGTGGACGAAGTGGGCAGAGCCTGTAAGGCGGGAACCAACTGTGGTTCGTGTCAGCCGGAGATCAGAGTGCTGCTCGCGGAGCTGCGTCCAGGCGGCGCGCGTCAGCGTCGGGACTGATGCGCCTCAGGTGGCGGGCGCCTTCCCGGATTGGACGCTCAGCGCCTCGATTGCGACATCGTCCGCGCTCATTTCGCGCCCGCGTTTCCACGCGGCCAGCAACTCCGGCTTTCGCAGCGCGGCACGCAGCTCGCGAACCACACGCCGATGCTCCGGTTGCTCGACCGGGGCGAGCGGAAGCTCCGCGGCTTCGCGAATCCGTTCGGCCGCGCCGAGCAGCCGTGCCGCGCTGGTGGGCCGATGGCGCTGCAGAGCGGCCATCGCCAGACCTTCGAGGCAATTTGCATGCGCGTCGTGCGCTTGCACGCGCTGGCTGCGCCGCAGACCGTCCATCAGCAGTTCGACCGCGCGCTCCGGTTCGCCCCGGAGCAACGCCAACCGCCCCAACAACGACAGCGCCAACGCGGCCTCCGGAACGAATCCCGCCTGCTCGGCGATGGTGAAGCTTCGCTCGAGCAGAGGCACCGCTTCCGCATCGTCGCCTTCGTGATGGGTCAACCAGCCGAGTCGCAATAGCGTGTGATCGATGCCGAGACCCTCACCCATCGTCTGATGAAG
>DATJGR010000018.1:0-6293 GCA_035494855.1 Pseudomonadales bacterium
ACGGCGCGGCAGATACGGGTGCGCGCCGGGTCCGCAGGCGCGAGCACGAACGATTCACCCATGTCAGCGATGTAGCCGTTGAACTCCGCCGACACGTCGATGTTCACCATGTCGCCCGCCAGAAGCCGACGCGGCCCCGGAATGCCGTGCGCCGCCTGTTCGTTGACGCTGATGCAGGTCGCACCCGGAAAGTCGTACATCGCCTGCGGTGCGGAGCGCGCCCCGCGCGCCTCGAACACCCGCGCCGCGATCGCATCGAGTTCGGCTGTCGTGACGCCGGGCACCGCCGCGGCCTTCATGCTTTCGAATGTCTCGCGCACGATTCGGCCCGCGGCAAGCAACTGGGCGACGTCGTGTTTGGTGTCTGCCGTCATGGGACTCGTGCCCGCTAGCCCACCGTGCACGCCAGCGTGCGCGAGATCTCGGCGAAAGAGCGTCGGCTCTCCTCCCGCCATTCGTTGAACGCGGCCTGCACCGCGGCGAGCGCCTTCTTGCTGCCGGGCGCTTTGTCGATGACCCTCTGCCGCATCAGCGCAGTCACGACGTCGGCCGACAGCATGAACGTGTCCTTGCCGACGAAACGCAGGAAGAACGGCCCCGAGTTGCCGCCGAGACGTTGCCCGCGCCGCTTCAGCTCGTCCCACAGTCCGACCACGTCGTCCGCGGGCCACGCTGCGAGATAGTGGCCGAACCCGCCGTGTTCCGCCCGCACTTCACGGACGAACTGCGCGTTGCCGCGCACCGACGCGATCTTTTTTCCGTTGCGAACGATGCGTTCGTCTTCGCCGAGCCGCTCCAGATCCTCATCGGACAACATCGCGCACGCCGTCGTGTCGAAGCGATCGAACGCCGCTTCGAAACCGGGCCATTTGTTCTCGATGATCTGCCATACGAAGCCGGAACGGAAAACGCACTTCGTCATCTCGGCCAGATACCGATCGTCGGTGATACGCTTCAACTGTGCAGCCGTTTTGGGTTTTGGCAGCAGTGATTCCAGTTCCTCCGCGCCGCCCTTGCGTGCTGCAGCTTTCTCGTAGATCGCGGAAAATGACTGCAACTGCACGGCCCCGATGGTTCGAAGCACGATGATCGACGTCGTCGACAAACCCCGTCAAGCCACGCTGCACCCGAAGCTCAAGGCGCTTCTCGACGACGAAACACACTCGCAGAAAGGCTACGTCTATTGCACGAGCTGCCGGCACGTCATCAGCCACATCGACCACCGCATCGAAGTCGGCGGCAGCCACGACCACCATTTCACCAATCCGCATGGTTTCCACTTCCACCTGGGCTGCTATCGTGAAGCCTTGGGCTGCACCGTCAGCGGTCCGCCCAATGCCGCTGACACCTGGTTCCCGAACCACGTCTGGCGGCTCGCTCAATGTGAGGCGTGCGCCATCCACCTCGGCTGGTTGTTCGCCCACGCGGATGGTCGCTCGTTCTTCGGATTGATCACTGCTCGCATCCAAACCGAAACTGACGCCTGAGGACCCATGACGATCAAGATCGACGCAAACGGCTATGACGCGATTACGTTCGACTGCTACGGAACGCTGATCGATTGGGAAACCGGGTTGATGAGCTACATCCAACCGCTGCTGCAAGCCCACGACGCGCACGCCGTTGCGGGCTTTCTGCTCGACTTCTACGGACGCACCGAGAGCAAGCTCCAGACGGGTCCTTATCGACCGTATCGGCAGATTCTCCAGGGTGTGCTGACTGCGCTGGGCGAACGGCTCGGTTTTCACCCCTCTGCAGATGCGTTGGCCGCCTTTCCGGACAGTATCGGCGACTGGATGCCGTTTCCGGATACGGTCGCTTCACTGAAAGCGCTCGGCCCGCGCTTCCAGTTGGTCGTGATATCGAACATCGACGACGACCTGTTCGATCTCACGCAAGCGCGCCTCAACGTCAATTTCGACCACGTCATAACCGCGGCACAGGTGGGTGCCTACAAGCCGGACCCACGGCTGTTCAAAGCGGCGATCGAACGGATCGGCGTGCCGAAAGAGCGGATCCTGCACGTGGCGCAGAGCCTGTATCACGACATTGCGCCGGCAAAGGCCATGGGGCTCGACACGGTGTGGATCGATCGGCACGACGGCCACGGCAGCGGCGCAACGCCTGCGTCCGAGGCAGCGCCGAAATGGGCGTTGCGGAACCTCAGCGAGCTGGTTGAAGCGCTGTCGTAGTGCTCGACCTGCCGTATCAGGCGGCGCGCGCGCCGACGGCGCTCGGGTCGATCAATACGGTTTCGAGCGCGGCCGGCTCGTTTCGCACCGGCAGTTCGATCGGCGGCGGCATCGCCGCGGCTCTCAGCTCGAGCCATCCGGCGACGATGTCGTCGCGCAGAGCGCCAACGTCGGGAACCGCTTCGAGGCACGCCGTCACGCCGAGATCGACCCGGTCCACGTACGTCTGCACGGTCAGGTTCAACGCGATCGAGTGCGCAGGAATCGACACGGGGAAGTGACTCCGCATGGCCGCCCCGTGCAGATACATGGTGCGCGCCGGGCCGCGCACGTTCGAGATCACCACGTTCACCATCGGCGCCATGAAATCGGCCAGACGAAGTCGTTCGGCCCACAACGAAGCGGTCGACATCATCGCCGGCAATCCCGGCACGTGCAGATCGTCGGGCTGTAATGCCCCGGTGTCGGCCACCACGCCTTTGCCGACCTGCATCGATGCCTTGATCGCGAGCATCCGTTCCACGGGGTCTGCGACGTCGGTCGCGAGCGATGCGACCAGCATCGTCACCTGATTGCTCATGCTGGTGTCGCCGGGCGCGCGCAGCGAAACGGGCACGCCACAGCGCAGCGCCGCGGCCGGCAACGCGCCGTTGCGCAACAGATAACGACGCAACCCGGCCGCACACACCGCCATCACCGCATCGTTCAGGGTCGCACCCTTGGCTCTCGCGACGGCTTTCATTTCCTGCAGCGGCAGCGACGCCGCCGACCAGGTTCGATACGGACTGATCGCGCAGTTGAACGGCGTGCGCGGCGCGTCACCGTAAAGAGCGCCGAGTCCGTTCTCACCTTTCATCACCCGGCCGAGCAGACGTCCGATTGCTTTGCGCTGGCCATCGAGCCGCGACGTCCAGCCGAAGCTCTGGTCGATCAGCGATTTCGCCGCGTCGAATACGAGATCGAGCGCGCCCGGCTCCGGCTCAGCGGGCACCGGCGGTGCAACCGGCGGATCGATGGCGGGATCGCGCGAGAACAGCACGTCGATGATCGCCTGTCCGGCCATGCCATCGATGCACGCGTGGTGATACTTGCAGAACCACGCCACCTGTCCCGATTCGAGACCTTCGATGTAGTAGAACGCCCACAACGGTTTGTCGCGCGGCAGCGGAGTTTCGTGCAGGCGCGCCACCATCGCCTCGAGTTGCAGCCACGTACCCGGCGCGCCGAGCACGACGCGCGTCACGTGGTTGTCGATCGAGAACGTCGGATCGGCTACCCACACGGGTTGATCGAGCGTGAACGGCGTCGACTTCAGCCGTTTGCACATGAACGGGATCGCGCGGACGCGATCGGCGAGATAGAGCTTCAGCTCATTGAAGAAGCCATCGCGCTGCGGCACGTCGAGCAACTGCACCGAGCCGATGTTCATCGGGTTCGACGGACTTTCCATGTAGAGGAACGATGCGTCGGTGATTCCCAGCTTGTGCATCGTCGTCTCCGTCGAAGTCCATCAGTGATCCTGGAAGGCGGCAGGCACGACGCCTGGGGTGAGAGCACGCAAAACGTGCCGACGAGGGGGGAGAGAGTCACGTCGTGCACTGCCGCCTGCTCGAAGGATTGCAATGTCCGGGCCAACTCTGTTCGAGGCCCCGCTCAATACGTTGAATGTCAGTGTTTCAGCGGGCTGCGCACGCGCGGCGCATCGAAGCGAACCATGAAAAGCCGCGCGCACGCATGCGTCGAACGCTGAAACCGCACAGCATTGGGGCGATCGCGCCGCGAATCGCACCGGGCCCGCGCATGACGGGCCGGCGCGGCGTCATTCCGGCGGACACTCGCCGATGCGCCGGGCCACATCGCGCATCGAAATCGTCTGTGAAAAGCCGGCGATCGGCAGTTCCACCTCGGCGAGGGATTCGAAGTGCGAGTCGCTGTGCTTCTTCACTGCCAGCGTGCCGGTGGTACCGTTCGAACAATCCATCCGATACCGATACACCGTACCTTCCTGACCCTCGGCCACCAGATTGCAGCCGCGCTCCCTGAAATCGTCGCGCAACGAATCGAACCAGTCGGTGTAGTTGGTGAGGCAGACCTTCTTTTCCAGCGTTTCGCTGTCGCCGAAACTCGTCGTCACCTGATACTCACCGCTCAGGAACGTCGGAACGTCCGCAGCGATGCCGATCGCGGCTGGTAACAGTGCAAAACAGGCGATGAATCGAGCTCGCGTCTTCATGCGGGCGAGTGTACGAGGTATCCGACCGCTCGCCAACGTATCGATCATGGTGCGCGGCGCAATGCCTTCGCCCGCGTCGACTCGATCTTGCGATACGCGGTCGCTCATCCGGTTCCCGAAGCCGTCGGTAAGGCAGGACGTGTGCGTGAACAGATCCTTTGTCGTCATTGCGCGTACGGCATCATCGGGGTGAGGCTGGCGATGGACTACGTCATGAGATGCGGAAGATCGTGTCGTCGTGCATCCGCTTGCCTGCCGGGTGCGCGCGCAGACACTCCGCGGGGGTCATGTCGATACGCATGCTTCGATCACCTCTCCCCGTGAACGCGCCACTCTGCGCAGTACTCTACGAAAAGGCAGCGCTTTCGATTCAACACGCGTTACATTTCGAGCGACTCGCGCTGCTGTTCAATGAATCCAAAGCTGAGTAGCATCCGAACGTCATGTCGAAACCAGCAACCACGCCGAAATCGCAACCCGCGCACGCGGCGTCGCCGTCGATGGCAACGACCATCGAGATCACCAAAGACTACCTGCATTTCTCCGCAGCGCACTTCACGATCTTCTCGGCAACAGAACGAGAGAACCTGCACGGTCACAACTTCGACGTGAGTTGCTCGCTCGACACCACCGTGGGGCCGAACGGTCTCGCGTTCGATTACAACGTCGTCAAAGATCGCTTGATGGCGCTCTGCGACGAGCTCGACGAGCGCGTGTTGCTGCCGGCGCAATCGCCGCACCTGACCTTCACCAAGGAGGCGGGTTACCTCATCGCATGCTTCGCCGACGAACGGATTCCGTTCCTCGAGCGCGATGCCCTGCTGCTGCCGATCCGCAACGCCACGGTCGAAGAGTTCGCCCGCTGGTTCGCGATCCGTCTTGGCGCCGACGCGGAACTGCGCCGGCAACCGGTCCAATCTTTGAACGTACGCGTTTCCTCCGGCCCCGGTCAGTGGGCCTCTTGCCGCTGGAGTCGCTCATGAATCTGTTGTTGATCACCGGTGCCAGTGCAGGCATCGGCCTCGCCACCGCACGGCGTTTCGCCGACGGTGGTTACGACGTCGTGAACCTGTCGCGCCGGCGTTGTCCGCTCGCGAAGGTCACCCACATCAATTGCGATCTTTCCACGCCGCGCTTTCTCGACAACGTCTCCGGGCAGCTAGGCCAGCTGCTGGGCGATGCGGAGCGCATCGTGCTGATTCACAACGCGGCGCGCCTCGACAACGACAGCGCGGTGGAAACGCCGAGCAACCGTCTGCGCGAAGTGTTCGAAGTGAATCTGATCGCGCCGAACACGCTGAACTACTTCACGCTGCCGTTCATGCACCGTGGCTCATCCGTGCTGTACGTTGGCTCGACGTTATCCGAGAAAGCCGTACCGCACAGCTTCAGCTACGTCGTCAGCAAACACGCGATGGTCGGCATGATGCGCGCCATGTGTCAGGACCTGGTCGGCCGCGAGATCCACACCGCTTGCATCTGCCCGGGCTTCACCGACACGGAGATGTTCCGCGCACACGTGCCGTCGGAGGCGCGCGATCAGGTGCGTGCGATGTCCGTTTACGGTCGACTGATTACGCCGGAAGAAATCGCCGAAACGCTGCACTGGGCCGCGCACCACCCGGTGATCAATGGCTCGGTGCTGCACGCCAACCTGGGCCAGATCGAACACTGAATCCCGGTTCGTCCTATCGCTTAGCTACTAGCGCTTCAGGAACGGACCGTTCACGCAGTTCTGCATGCGTCCGTCGCGCAGGAACGTCACCGCCACTTCAGCAGCTTTCGCGCGCATGTCGAACACGCTTTCCGGTGTGAAGAACGCCGAGTGCGGCGTCAGCACCAGTCGGTGCGCGATCCAGTCTTCGTTC
>DATJGR010000019.1:0-15043 GCA_035494855.1 Pseudomonadales bacterium
GAAATTCGGTCTAGCGTTCGCCAGCAGCATCGGCATCGACGGCCCCACCGCGCTCGACATTTGCCGCCGCGCCGAAGCGGCCGGCTTCGAATCCGTCTGGGGCGGTGAGCACGTGGTGTTGCCCGACGCGATCGGATCGCGTTATCCCTACACCGCCGACGGCAAGATCCAGGCCGAGCCAGACACGCCGATCCCCGATCCACTGATCTGGCTGGCGTTCGCGGCGGCCGCCGCACCGACGTTGCGATTGGGCACGTGCATCCTGATCGTGCCGCAGCGCAATCCGCTGGTGCTCGCGAAGGAACTCGCAACACTGGATCGCTTGTCCGGCGGTCGCGTCGAACTCGGACTCGGCGTCGGCTGGATGAAGGAAGAGTTCGCCGCGCTCGGCGTGCCATGGGAACGCCGCGGCGCGCGCAACGACGAATACATTGCGGCGATGCGTGCGCTTTGGGCCGGTCCGCACGCGGAGTTTCACGGCGAGTTCGTCGACTTTGCACCGGTGACCTGCAGCCCGCGCCCGGTTCAGAAGTCGATTCCGATTCTGGTGGGCGGCGACACCGACGCTGCGATTCAGCGAGCGGTGCGCATCGCCGATGGCTACTTTCCCGGCGAAGGCGACGCCGAACGCCTGCGTCTCCTCATAGCACGCTTACGCGCCGCAGCGGAACGCGCAGACCGCGATCCGGACAGCATCGAAATCAATGCGATGTTCGGCGCGCAGATGGCAGACCCTGTTGCCGGCGCGCAACAACTATCGGAAATTGGCGTGGGCCGCGCGATGATCCCGGCATTCCTCTTCGCCGGCCCCGGTGGATTGGACCGCCTCAGCGAATTCGGCGAACGCGCGGTGCTGCCCACCCGATCCTGACGACTCCGCTAAGACGCGCCCAACGACAGGAGGTTGTCGACCGGACGGTACAACTCCTCGAGATACGTTGCGTCTTCCGGCGCGAGCGTGATCTCGGTGGCCGCCACGAGCTGATCGAGTTGTTCCAACTTCGATACGCCAACCACCGGTGACGTGATGCCGGGCTTGCTCAACAGCCATGCCAGAGCAATCTGCGCGGGCCGCTTATCGTACTTGTTGGCAATCTCGACGACCCGGTCGGCAATTGCGAATACCGCGTCACCGCGATACAGGCTCTGGGTTCGCATCCGATCCGCGCCCTGTGAACGCGCGGTAGAACCGGCTTCGAAGCCACCTTTATATGCACCGGTCAGAATGCCGCGTGCCAGCGGCGACCACGGCATCAACGCAACGCCCGATTTCACGCAGTACGGATTCATCTCGCGCTCTTCCTCGCGATAGACGAGGTTGTAGTGGTTCTGCATCGATACGAATGGCGTCCAACCATTCATACGCGCCGTCATCTGTAGCTCGGCGAACTGCCACGCGAACATCGACGAGCCACCCAGATACAGGACCTTGCCCGCCTTCACGATGTCGTGCAGCGCCTCCAGCGTTTCCTCGATCGGTACCTCGACGTGGCCCGGTACGCCATGCGGATGGCGATGAATCACCAGATGATCGACGTAGTCGAGACCGAGCCGTTGCAGGCAGCCATTCACCCCTTCGATCACGTGTTTGCGCGACAGACCGGTCTGGTTGGCGCCCCGGCCCATCGGCATCGCGATCTTGGTCGCGAGCACGTATTCGTCGCGCCGCAGCAGCTCGCGCAACAGCTTGCCGACGACCTGTTCGCTGGCACCGATACCGTACACGTCGGCGCAATCGAAGTAGAAAAGGCCGCGATCGATCGCTGCTTTGAAGATCGGGCGCGCGTCGTCCGCGCCGAGCGTCCAGTCGCCCTGGTGCCCTCTCCCCGGTTCACCAAAATTCATCGTGCCGAGACACAGACGCGAAACGCGCAAGCCGCAGTTCTTTCCGAGTTGAACGGTTTTGAGCATGAATCTGATCCTCGTCGCTATGCAGACAGGCCGAGCCAGGTGCGCGCGTTCTCTGCGAAGAATCCAGCGGCCACCGATTCGCTCGCATCGCCCAACGATTTCGCAAAGCGGCCGAGTGGATCGCGTCCACCCTCCGCGTGCGGATAGTCGGATGAGAACAGATAAAGACACGGATCGGACACGCGGCACAGCAAGCCGACGTCCTCAAACGGATACGGCGTGAACCGCAACTGATCCGACGCCTGTTGCGACGGTCTCCGCTTCATCTCGCGCAGCTCCGGCTCGGACTTGCTCCAGATCTCGGCGGCGTGATCGAGCCGGCGCAACATGTCGGGCACCCACCCTGCGCCCATCTCGATGGCGCCACCATGCAGTTTCGGATGGCGTTCGAGCACGCCATCGAGGATCAGCACCGACAGGAATCGCTCCGCCGGTTGATACACCACCATCAGATCTTTCGAATTGATGACTTCCGCGACCGGCATCCGCATCGGCGGCGCGCGACCGTTGTTGCGCCATGCATCGTCGATCTGCAGCGGTCCGCTGCCGACGTGCAGCACGAACGGTATGCCACGCTCCGCGAGCCGCGACCAGAACGTGTCGTAGCGATTGTGCCCCGGGGACATACCGCCCGGCGCGCGGGCCGGAAGCCATACCGGTCCCAAGCCGAGGTCGAGCGCGAAGTCGAGTTCAGCAAGCGACCGATCGGGTTCGTCGAGGTCGCATAAAGCCACGCCGCGAAGCCGCGGATCGTTTGCACAGAATTCAGCCATCGCGCGGTTGTGCGCGCGATACGCGGCGTAGCGAAGTGAACTGTCGGTGATTCCGAACAACGGCGCGCAGAGCGACGAATAGACAACCTGGCACTCGAAGCCAAGTAGATCCAGCGCCTCTCTACGCTCGTTAGGGTCGATCGCTCCGAGCGCTTCGTGCCACTTGGGACCTTTGCGCACCAGGTCGTCGCCGAGCGCAACGAGCGCGGCCCGAGCTTCTACGGATCGCTCATACGCCTTGGTCTGAAAACCGCTGGACCCGCCCGCGATCACCGGCAGATCGGAGCGAATCGCCGCGGGCGCGTAGTCCGTGAGGAAGCCGGGCCACTCCATCAGGTGGCTATCGGCATCGATGACGCGGCGATCTTTGACGTATGTCATATCGAACGCATCCGGGAGATTGAGACGCAGAAAGTATGCGCGCAACGCGTTGCACCGGTCACGTTGCACCTCGGTAGGCCCGTCGGTCGTGCGGTCTCGGCTGCACGCCAAAGCGTGCGCACATCGTCGAGCGCCGAATCGATGGGGCACGGCTGGCTAGGTCGTCACCTCAGATATTCCCAGCACAGATTGAGTAGCGCCAACAACGCGAATGTCCCCGAGAAACCGAGCACCCACTCCACCAGGAACCGGCCGTAGGTTCCGCCGGTCCACAACTCGACCCAAGTTTCCTTACGCAGCCGCACTGACGCCTCCCGATCAGGGCGCGTTCATTGACCTCAAGCTGGGTGGACGACTGCGTTGGACCTGTCCGAGGCCCGATCGCGCGGCAAGAGAGTGCGACTGAGTGAGCCGCGAGGCAATCAGACTTTGGCTTACACCGACCCGTCCTCACAATCTGCTTACAGATATTCGATCATCCGCGCGACCAGACTCCAACGTGCGCCGCTCGGCCAGCGCAACACACAACTGAAGAATGTCGGGTTAGAGGTGAGCATCTTGATTTGGATCGTCCTCGGACTTTTCGTGATCGCGGTGTTTGCGCTAGCGCGGTGGACCGCGACAAAGACACTACAGCCTGAACGTCCAGCCGAATTCGGCTCGGCAGTGCACGACGACGACATCACGGTACGTCCGGTATAAAGGACTCCCGCAGCAGGAGGCTAAATTTCTGCCAGTCGGACCCATCGCGCTTGCGTTTCAGAAGCAAGCACTGCGGCCATTGCGTATTGTGCCGCGGCACCATCTTCGAACGTGGCATCCAGACCGGGGTCGGACTGACCCCTTAAACACGCATCCACGAAGCTACGCATCATGAGCGCCAGCGCATGGGGCAACCCATCATTGGCCTCGTGTGGCAAAGGCACATCCACCCATTCCGGAACCTTGGGCGTCGACACCTTCAACGAATCTACGCTACCGCGACTCAGAGCCGCTTTGAGCGCGCCTTCAGGACCGATCACCTCGAGCCAGCCATTCTGAGTGAACGACGGCGTAACGCGGCTCACTGCTATTTGTGCACGCGAGCCATTCGCGTGATGCAACCAGGCATTGAAAAAGTCGTCCGTCTCGACTTCGATCAGTTCGCCTGTGTGTTCATCGGGCCGAGTCCGCGGAATGACGCCGGTGAACCCAATGCCCGACTCAATGGGACCCAAAACATGCCGCGCAAGGTCGAAGAGATGCGAACCGAGATGGAACATGACCCCGGCTCCCGCAGATTCGCGCTGATCGCGCCAGCTCGCCTTCCACTCCGGTTTGAGGCCATCCCAGTTGTCATACTGCACCCGGCATAGATAGGGTTGCCCGATATCGCCACGAAGCACCCGTCGACGCAACTCGCGAAGTCCGTAGGTGTAGCGGAACACGAACGCGACCTGATGCACCCGACGGCCCATTCCGGCGGCGGCGGCCATTTCTCGAGCCTCGTTCGTATTCATCCCCAGCGGTTTTTCGCAAAGGACATGCTTGTCGTGTCGCATTGCAACCAGCGCGTGCGCGCGATGATTCGCGTTGCGAGTGACGATGGTCACCGCGTCGACATCGTCACGCTCGCACAACTCGTTCACATCGGCGTGGACGCTTGGAACCCCGAATTTGGTTGCCAAACGACGAGCTCGCTCCTGCTCGCCGCAAATCGCGACGACTTCGGCGTCGGGATGCGACTGGAGTCCGGGAATGTGGCACACCTCGGCAAAGGTGCCCGTGCCGATGACAGCGCAGCGCAACTTTTGAGAAGTCATGCGTTGGGACGGCTCGTGTTGCACCAGCGAGCAGTAGATCTGGCGTCGCAGAATATGATCATGGTGACATCAGGATCCCACATCCAGCGCCGCTTGTGGCAATCACCCGGTGCTGCCGAGGTGCGCGACTGACACCCCTCAACCGAACTGACAGCTGAGAAGGTAACGCGACGCGGATGCAGATGGTCGACGGCACAATAAAAGGCCCGAATAGATCGGGCCTTCATTCGAATGGAGCGGGAAACGAGACTCGAACTCGCGACCCTAACCTTGGCAAGGTTATGCTCTACCAACTGAGCTATTCCCGCGCGAGGGACGCATCTTACCCGGCACGATCACAACCTCGCAAGATTGGAGGCCGGAAATGGCGTCCCCTAGGGGAGTCGAACCCCTGTCGCCGGGATGAAAACCCGGTGTCCTAGGCCTCTAGACGAAGGGGACGTAGACGAAGCCGCGCATTCTATGAACCACCCCCAGTGGCGTCAAGCCGAGTCATGGCTTCGCGGATTGTTCGATCAGCAGCCGTCCGACCCAGTCGCGGGCGAAATACTGCGCGCTGCGGCCGTTGCGAGCGGCCCGCGCCAGCGCCCACTGCAACGCCTCGCGGCGGGCCGATTCCGTTAGCGTCGCGGCGATGCCGTGCCGTGCGCCGATTCGCTTCAGCCAGTGTTCGACCACGTCGAGGTAGGCGTCCTGCCTGAACGGCTGGAACGACAGCCACAATCCGAACCGATCCGACAGCGATACCTTCTCCTCCACCGCTTCGCTCTCGTGCAGTTCACCACCCTCGTGGCTGGCAGCCAGATTGTCCGCCATGTGTTCGGGGATCAGGTGTCGGCGGTTAGACGTGGCATATATGAGAACGTTGTCCGATGACCGGAACACCGATCCTTCGAGCACGCTCTTGAGTTCTTTATAGGATGCATCGTCCGCGGCAAACGACAGATCGTCGCAAACGAGGATGAACCGGTACGGCGCATCACGCACCAGCGCGACGATCCGGGGCAGCGATCCGAGCGAGCGCTTGTCCATCTCGATCAGGCGCAGTCCCTGCGATTCGTACCGGTTCAGCAGTCCATGAATCAACGACGATTTTCCGGTTCCCCGTGCACCCCACAGCAATACGTTGTTGGCAGGAAACCCTCGAACGAACTGCGCGGTGTTCGCTTCGATGCGCTGCTTCTGGCGATCGATGTACAGCAGATCGTCGAGATCGATCGGGTCGAGATCGCTATGCGCGCGCAACTCCCCCCCTACAGCGGTGAGTTGCCAGACAGCCGCCCTGGTGGTTGCCCAATCGGGAACGCCCACCTGTGGAAGCACGGCGTCGAGTCGCGCGAGAACGCGTCCGGCCAAGCCGATCAACTCGTCGAGGGGCTGCGTCATCACCGAACACGCTCGTTGGGAACAGGCCGCATTGTAGCCGTCAAAACGCGCGCTTCGTGATGAGCGCGCGCGCATTTCAGGCTAAAATCCGTGCCTGTTTCAGCGGGTATTTCCCATGGGCGATCCGATCGGCAAAGAGCGCCGCAAGAGCACCGGTGACCGTCGCAAAGGTGGCGAAGACCGACGCAATGCCGAGCGCGTTGCCGACGACATGGTTCCACGCCGCGATCCGGAGCGCCCGGCCCGGCGCAAATCCGTCCCGCCGTCACTCACTGGAGATCACTGACGTTTGCGCAGTGGCACTACGTTGCTGCGCTGGCGTACATAGACTCTACGCTCGCGGCCGGGGCCATCGATGCCGATCGATCCGTTCTCGAACAGGCGCAGATCGTAAGTGCGCGTACCGCCTTCCGACTCCAGTTCGATCGCATTTCCCAACAGCCGCCAACTACCGCGTTCAGTCGCGCGGCCCGACCGTTCGATGTAACGACCCGAGGTCGGGTCGCCGGCGAACTCGAGAACCCACGGGCCGTTCGGTGCGTCGGACTGCCAAACGCCCGGCAGCGCGAGCCTCGAGATCCACCGCACGCGCGCCGCGCGCGTGCGTTTGACCCACATGAAGGCCGCACCGACGAGAATCGCTAGCAGGAGGATTGAAGCCATGGATCGCATGCTGCCGCCGCGTTCGCGTGGGTGCAAGGGTCGCTCACAATTCGTTTGACTAGATGCTTTCGCGCTCGATGCCGGAGATGGTCGCGTCCACGGTTTCGATGATGCGCTGTTCGATGTCGACCAAGGTCTGGTCGATCAGCCGGGAGGTCAGCGCCGCCGCCACGAACGTCCATTCCGCGCGGTCGTGCACGTCCTGGAAGTTGCTTTCGCATACCGCCACGTTCACCTGGCGACCGTACCGTTCGCGTAAACCGCCGAGGCGTTGGCGCTTCTCTTTCAACGAGCGGCATCCCGGCAGAACAAACGAAACCCGCAACACGCCGATCTGCATGCGCCGTAATCCTGATTCGCATTGGAATCTCAGTCGGTCTCTAGGAACTCGGAGCGCGTCATCGAATAGAAAACGGTGTCGAGGCCGTGAAATTCGCGACGACATTCGAACGTCATACCGAGCTTCTGCAACACCCGCACCGATTGCTGGTTCGGCGTATCGGTCGCCGCGATCACCCGGTCGAAGTCGCACGATTCGAAACCGAACCGCAGTACTTCGCGCGCCGCCTCTGCAACGAGGCCTTCACCCCAGTAAGTCGGATGAATGCCGTACAGCAGTTCGACCTGGCCCTGAACGTCTTCAGCGTGGCGATGACCGCAGAAGCCGATCAGCTCACCGGATTGATCCTGCATTTCGAGCGCGAAGAATCCGAAGCCGTCCGATTCGAACGTGGCGAGGCTCTGCGCCACGATCTGCTCTACCGTTTCGCGCGGGATGATGCGGTCGTCCCACAGATAACGCCGCACATCGGGGTCGGTCCACAATGCATGCAAGGCATCTACATCGTCGGACGAGATGGGTCGCAAACGCATGCGGCCGGTATTCAACACGGCGCTCGTCCTCTTCCTGGTCTTTTCCACATCGACCTCCGGCAAGGCTCATCGGCCCGGCCGCCTTCCGGCTTCGAGTTTGCCATAGCCCGATACATAAGCGAACATCCGGCCCTGCCCCGACGAGATTCTCAAGATGCGCTTCAGCTTCTGGCCCAACCCTTCGCAATCGTTCGCCGACGTCATTGAGCTTTCGCGCCACGTCGAGAAAACCGGCTGGGATGGCGTGTGGTACGCCGATCACTTCATGCCGAATGCGCCTGATACCAGCACACCGTGGCCCGAAGCCTGGATGACGCTGTCCGCAATCGGCGCGTTGGTGCCACGCATCCGCATCGGTACGTTGGTGGCGGGCAACACTTACCGGCATCCTGCCGTGCTCGCGAAAATGGCCGCCACGCTCGACCACATCACCGGCGGCCGCGTAGTGCTCGGGCTCGGCGCGGGTTGGCAGGAGAACGAACACAAGCAGTACGGCATTCCGTTCTACACCACCGCTGAGCGGCTCGGCCGGCTCGACGAGGCGTGTCAAGTGATCAAGCGCCTCTACTCGGAACAGAAATCGAATTTCGCCGGCAAGTATTACCAGCTCGACGATGCGTCGCTCGAGCCGAAGCCGGTACAGAAAACGTTGCCATTGCTGGTGGGCGGCGGCGGCGAAAAGGTCACGCTGCGGATCACCGCGCAATACGCCGACGAGTGGAACGTGTGGGGCACCGTCGACACGCTGAAGTCGAAGATGGCGATCCTCGATGGACACTGTAAGAAGGTCGGCCGCGATCCCAAGTCGATCCAGCGCAGCGCGGTCGCGCTGCTGTTCATGAGCGATGACGCTGCCTACGTGAAGAAGATGCGCGAATCGAAAATTCCGCAGGCGACCATCATCGGCTCGGTGGCCGAAGTGCGTGACATCGTCTCGCAGTACAAGGCGATCGGGGTAGACGAATTGATCGTTCCGGATTTCACGCTCGGACCCACGCCGCAGAAAATCGCGACGCTCGACCGCTTCATCAAAGAAGTCGCGCAGCGATGAGCAAGCCAGCCGCGCCGGCCGTTCCGGCGGCCACGATCTTGCTGTTGCGCGGCGATCACTCGGCACTGGAAGTGTTCATGGTGGTGCGGCACCACCAGATCGACTTCGCGTCCGGCGCGCTGGTGTTCCCCGGCGGCAAAGTCGATCCGCAAGACGAAGATCCGGTACTGGCCGACTACTGCGACGGCGCATCGGTCGATCCTGCGATGCGCGCGATCCAGATCGCCGCCATTCGCGAGGCGTACGAGGAGTGCGGCGTGCTGCTGGCTCGTGCCGCGGGCGAATCACGGCTCATCGAGGGTGCCCGGCTGGCCGACCTCGAACCGTTCCGCGCGCAGATCAACAACGGGCAGGTCGCCTTCAAGGAATTCCTGGAGCAAGAGAACCTGCGCCTCGCATGCGATCAACTCGTGCGGTTCGCGCACTGGATCACGCCCGAAATGATGCCGAAGCGCTTCGACACGCATTTCTTCATTGCCGACGCGCCGTCCGACCAGGTGGCGCTGCACGACGGTCACGAATCGGTCGATTCAGTCTGGATCAGTCCGGCCGACGCACTTACGGGCGCCGCTTCAGGTAAGTACACGGTGATCTTCCCGACACTGCGGCAGGTGGAAAAACTCGGCCATGACAAGTCGCCGGCCGACGCGGTGGCGCGGGCGCGACGCAGCCCCATCGTGACGGTCACGCCGTGGACCGAACAGCGGTCCGACGGCCAATACCTGTGCATCCCCATCGAGGCCGGCTACGACGTGTCAGAAGAGAAGATGCCGGAGCGACCGGCACGGTAGCCGGTCGAACGCTCGGCGCGCACGGCCGGGCCGAACCCGGTTGCGCCCGCCAGGCATTCAAATTAGGGTTTCCCGTCCACACAAATTTCAGAGCACAGCATGGCCAGCCAACCCAAAGACGCAGCGAAGCAGGACGTCATCTATCAAGTTGCCGATCACGTCGCGACGCTGACGATCAACCGTCCCGAAGTACAGAACACGATCTCGGGTCCGATGCTCGATGCATTGACGCAACACCTGTTGGCCGCGAACGAAGACCGCGACGTACGCGCGATTGTCATCACCGGCAGCGGCCGTTTCTTCTGCGCCGGTCTCGATCTGCGCGGCGGCGACATCGGCGGCGGTCTGTCGAGCAACGCAGGGCCTGCCAATCTCGATCTGCGCAATACGCCGCCGACCGTGTTGCACGCGGTCGACAAACCGACCATCTGTGCTTTGAACGGATCGGCGGCCGGCTACGGGATGGACCTCGCACTCGGTTGCGACATCCGCATCATGGCCGACACCGCCAAGCTGGCCGCCGCCTTCACGGCGCGCGGCGTGCTCCCGGAATCGGGCGGCACGTGGATATTGCCGCGCCTGCTCGGCTGGTCCAAAGCCGCCGAACTGATCTTCACCGGCCGTACGTTGACGGCCGCGGAGAGTCTCGAGATGGGTCTGGTCTCGCGCGTGGTTCCGGCAGCCGAGATCGGCGCCGCCGCGGCACAACTCGCCGCCGACATCGCTCGCAACGCCCCGCTCGCCGTCCAGGCGTCGAAGCGCATGATGCGGATGGGCATGAACGAAACGTTCAACGACCACGTTCACCACGTGTTCCTGCAGTTGTTGCCGCTGTTCCGCTCGGCGGACTTCAAGGAAGGCATGGCGTCGTTCCTCGAAAAACGTCCGCCAAACTTCACCGGCAAGTAACCGTGTCGGGCCAGTGGCAAGCGCGGCTCGATGCGCTCGCCCGGGAGTTCGAAGTGCCCGGCGCCAGCCTCGCGATCTGGCACAAGGGCCGGCTGGCAACGTGCGCCACCGGCGTGATCAACATGAGCACGGCGGTCGCGGCCACGCCGGCCGCGATCTTTCAGATCGGTTCCATCACCAAATTGCTCACGGCGACGCTGGTGATGCAGCTCGTCGAGGAAGGCAGGTTGCGCCTCGACGATCCTGTTAGGCGTCACCTTCCCGATTTCTCGCTGCTGTCGATCGATGCGGCGCGGGCGATCACGATCCGGCAGCTGTTGACGCACACCAGCGGCATCGACGGCGACTTCTTCGAAAACACCGGCCTCGGCGAAGACAAACTCGCGCGCTACGTGGATGCGTGCCGTGTACTACCGACGCTGCATCCGCCCGGCGAGTTGTTCTCCTACTGCAACGTCGGTTTCAACCTGCTCGGGCGGATTGTCGAACTGCAACGCGGTACCACGTGGGAAACCGCGCTCGGCAGGAATATCTGCGGTCGCCTGGGCGACAATTCGTTCGTTCGCTATCCGCACGACACGCCGAAGTACCGCACCGCCATCGGCCACGTGCGCGCGAAGCCGACCGATGCCCTCTCGATGGCGCCCAATGCTTACCTTGCGCTATCCAGCGCACCCGCGGGTTCGGTGGTGTACGCAAGCGCCACGGATCTGATCCTGTTCGCGCGAACGCTGCTGGACGGCGGCCTCTCGCCAACCGGCGAGCAGGTGGTTTCGCGCGCCACCGTCGAACAGATGCTCACACCGCACGTTCGATTGCCGTCAGGCAGTCTCGCTGATGCATTCGGCCTCGCTTTCATGCTGTTCGACTGGGACGGCGTGCGCGTAGTCGGCCACGACGGCGCGACCACCGGACAGAACGCTTATCTGCGACTCGTCCCGGGGAAGGGAACCACAGTTGCGCTGCTGACGAACGGCGGTTTTCCGGCGGAGTTGTTCCACGCGCTGTTCGGCGAGATTTTCGGCGAACTGCTGGGAATTCGCCCGACGCCGCGCCCGAGCGCATCGGTTCGACCCGTTACGTCGCTCGAGCCGTACTGCGGCGTTTTCGAGAAACTGTCGCAGCGCATTACGGTACGCGCCGATCACGATCAGCTGTTGGCAACGATCGAAGGGAACCGCTATCCGGCGCCGCCGCAAACGTATCGGTTGCGGCCGGCCGGGCAGGACATCTTCGCCGGCGCGTTGCCAGGGTCACCTACACCTACGGTGTTCCACTACCTGACGACCACCGGAGGAGCGCAGCTGCTGATGACCGGTGGCCGCGTGCATCCACGACGCACCGGATCCGAACGGCCAACGACCCAGTAAAGGCTTAGCCGAAGCCGATTTCGGCGACGTCGCTCGGAATCAGCGGATAGCGGATACCGGCCCACTTCTGCACGACGCGAACCACCTGACACGAGTAGCCGTACTCGTTGTCGTACCACGCGTACACGACCATGCGATCGTCCTTCACGATGGTCGCCAGTCCATCGACGATGCACGCGTGACGGTTACCGATGAAATCGGAGGACACGACTTCGGGCGAGTTGATGAAGTCGATCTGCCGCTGCAGCGGCGAATAAAGGGACGCGTCGCGCAGATAGCCGTTCACTTCTTCCAGCGTGGTGTTGCGCGACACCGTCAGGTTCAGAATAGCCAGCGAAACATCGGGCGTCGGTACGCGAATCGCGTTACCTGTCAGCTTGCCCTCGAGCGACGGCAACAGGTCGGTGATCGCAGACGACGCGCCCGTTTCGGTGATGACGAGGTTCAGCGCCGCGCTGCGGCCGCGCCGGCTCTTCTCGTGATAGTTGTCGGTGAGATTCTGGTCCGGGGTATACGCGTGAACGGTTTCGATGTGGCCGTTCTGAATTCCGAATTCGTCGTCGATCGCCTTTAGGATCGGCACGATCGCGTTGGTCGTGCAGGACGCAGCAGCGAGAATCTTGTCGTCTTTCGACAGGCCGTTGGAGTTGATGCCGGCGACGATGTTCTTGATGCCCCCTTTGCCGGGCGCCGTAACGATCACGCGCGCTGCACCCTTCGACTTCAGGTGCTCGCTGAGGCCTTTCTGGTCGCGCCACGCGCCGGTATTGTCGATGACGATCGCATCGCTGATGCCGTAGCTCTCGTAGTCGACTTCCGACGGGCTGTTCGCGTAGATCATGCGAATGACGTTGCCGTTCGCGATGATGCAGCTGTTGTCGTGATCCACGCGGATCGTGCCTTTGAACGATCCGTGCACCGAGTCACGACGCAAAAGGCTCGCGCGCTTCACCAGATCTTCTTTCGTGGCCTTGCGCACCACGATCGCGCGCAAGCGCAGCTGTTGGCCGCCGCCGGTTTTTTCGATCAGCAGACGAGCGAGCAAGCGACCGATTCGACCGAAGCCGTAGAGCACCACGTCTTGCGGTTTCGCGAGCGGCGGCACATGCCGGCCTATCACTTCCGCGCACTGCTGCTTGACGAAGTCCATCGCGGTGGTGCCGTTGCCCGCGCTCTGCTCCATGTACTTCAGCGCCAGCTTGCCCACGTCGATGTGGCACGGCCCGAGGTCGAGCTCGGCCAGCGCCTTCATGATCGGATAGCTCTCGAACTCCGACAGTTCGTTGTTGGCGATCTGCCGCACGTAGCGGTGCGTCTTCATGATGTTGGTGACGCTTTCGCTGTACAACGCGCGCCCGAAACAGTACGTCACGACGTTCTTGCGATAGAGATTGCCGATGATCGGAACCATCTCTTCCGCAAGCGCTTCGCGTTCTTTCCAGTCCGGGAAATAATCGTCAAGGCTAGGTAGTGCCACGTCCGATCCTCGTCGTGTTGGGCCTTAAGCGGGCGCGTATTATCGAAATTGAACCTGGGGGCTGCAACAAAGTTACCGCACCGGGCGAAGGCGGTGCGTGAAGAGTTGTAGTGCGTTGGTGACTTTGCGCCGAAGCGCTGCCGGCATCCGCTATCGGAAGCTCGCGTTGATCGGCTTCAGCGCCGCGTTGCCGGGGCACAGATCGACCTCGCCCAACTCGTTCAGCGGCGTATCGACCGTTTCGAGAATCGCGTGGCAGTCCGATGCGTTCGCATCCAGATACAGCAATCCGGTAACCACCTCGCCTTCGTCCTGCTTGCGCTGCACGTAGGCGAGCGCCCCAACGCGGTCGTGGGGGTCGTAGTCGTCGGCGAGCTTGCGCAGACGCAACGTCGAACCGTCAGGCATCGCGACATCCTCTCGCGTGCCGGGCGCGTAATCGGCCACGATCTCCTCGTGCGGCGGCACGAAGTCGGCTGCTACCACGTCGCCACGATGATCGCGCACGTAGTCGTAGCTCTTCGTCGAACCCTTGTGGTTGTTGAACGCCACACACGGCGAGATCACGTCGATGAACGCGAACCCTTTGTGCAGCAACGCCGCTTTGATCAACGGCACGAGTTGGCCCTTGTCGCCGGAGAAGCTGCGGCCAACGAACGTCGCACCCAGCTGCAACGCGATGCTGACCAGGTCGATCGGTTCGTATAGGTTCGGCGCGCCTTTCTTGCTCGTCGAACCTTTGTCGTTCGTCGCCGAGAACTGTCCTTTGGTGAGGCCATAGGTGCCGTTATTATCGACGATGTAGCACATGTTGATACGGCGGCGGACGATGTGGGCAAACTGACCCATTCCGATCGACGCGGTATCGCCGTCGCCGGAAATGCCGATGCAGTAGAGATCCTTGTTCGCGAGATTCGCCCCGGTTGCAACCGAAGGCATCCGTCCGTGCACCGAGTTGAAGCCGTGCGATTTGCCGAGGAAGTAGGTTGGCGTTTTCGACGAGCAGCCAATGCCGGAGATCTTCGTGAACCGATGCGGTGGAATCGACAGCTCCGCACACGCCTGCACGATCGCGGCGCTGACGGAGTCGTGGCCGCAACCGGCGCACAACGTCGACACCGAACCTTCGTAGTCGCGGCGCGTCAAGCCAAGGTCGTTGATCTTGAGCTGCGGGTGATGAACGCGCGGCTTGGTGACGAATGTCATCGCTTCACCTCCGAAATTCTGGCGAGCTTGTTGGTCGCGAAATACCTGGAGATTTCGCCGCGAATGAACTCTGCGGCGATCGACAGTCCGCCGTAGTAGCACACCGGCACCACTTTCGCCGGATCGATGTTGCCTTCGTTGACCAGGATCATCCGCATCTGTGCGTCGCGATTCTGTTCGACGATGAACACCAGCTCTTGTTTGTCGATGAACTCGAGCACCGAATCCGTGAACGGCACGGCGCGGATGCGCAGCGTGTCGAGGTGTATGCCGTCGGTCGCAAGCAGATCGAGCGACTCCTGCATCGGCATCTGCGTGGTGCCGTAATACAGAACGCCGTAAGGGCGTCGCGGCGTGCTCTCGTGGATGTCCGGCTTGGGCACCAGCGTCTTGGCGGTCTTCCACTTGAGCAGCAACCGATCCATGTTTTCGGTGTAGATCTCTGGATCT
>DATJGR010000020.1:0-17666 GCA_035494855.1 Pseudomonadales bacterium
GACGCTGGCCGACAAGCTGGCCGGTTCGGCGCTGTACGACAACGTGGTGCTGACGCAACTCGGCTACCCGGGACGTCTGGTGATGGCGCCGCCCGGGCACGTCGACGTGCTGATGACGTTCCGCAACGTCCACAACTGGCTTGCGGGTGGATACGCGCAGGAGATGTTCTCGGCGTTCAACCGCACGCTGAAATCCGGCGGCGTGCTCGGCGTGGTAGAACACCGCGCGAAACCCGGCACGTCGATCGACGTGATGAAGAAGACCGGTTACATGACCGAGGAATACGTCATCGGTCTTGCCAAGGAAGCGGGCTTCACGCTCGACGGAAAGTCGGAGGTGAACGCGAATCCGAAAGACGACACCGACCATCCGCAGGGTGTGTGGTCGTTGCCCCCGAACCTGCGCGTTTGCCAACCGATGCAGGAAGGGGCGGAGAAAGACGCCTGCATCGCCGAGTATCGCGCCATCGGTGAGTCGGACCGCATGACGTTGAAGTTCCGCAAACGCTGAGCGCAGCAGGACGTTCCCGCCGCATGCGGGTTCGGCTCAGCGCCTGCCGACTGCTTCGTCGATCTGACGGGTGAGTTGCGCCGACAAAGCGCCCTCCGCCTCCGCTTCGAGGCACTCCCGCAGTTCGACACGGTTCTTCACCCCGATGATCACCGTATCGACGTCGATGCCGAACGCGTACCTGTGCGCGAGCTTCGCACTGCTCGTTCCCAACGACTGTGCCAGGGCGCGCAACGGCGCGGCGCGTTCGAAGTCGCGGTGATCCGGGTCGTTCACCGGCAGTTCGCGGTCGAGCTCGTCGGTGAGCGCTCCGGCCTGCACGGCGCGGATACCTTCGATGCCTACTCCAGCTGCGCGCGCCGCGGCGATGATGTCGCGCGGCCGCGCCGGCTCGTCGAACCGCCGCATTCCGCCGGCGGAATCCAGGCAATTCGCAACGCACTGCACGACGGCGGGTTTCGGGTCGGTGCGCAACGCGCCGATGATGGTCTCGGGCAACCCCACACCGGTGATGCCCCAGTTGCCGATGAGACCTTCGCGCATCAGCGCTTCGAACGCGGGAATGACCTGATCGCGGTAGATCGACACCGGCGTAGCGAATCGATCCTGCACTTCGGCATCACGCGGGAAACGATAGCCGTCGGGAATGATATTCGAGTGCAACAGCAGCAGATCGACGCGCGACAGTCGCATCGCGGTCAGGCTTCGTTCGAGATGTCGGCGAATGATCGCAGCCGACTCCGATGGCGTCGCCGGCGTGCCGAGCTGACACTTCGTGGCAAAGCGCAGACCGGCCGGCGGCCGACCTTCGAACGCAGCTCCAATGACCGCTTCCGCTTCACCGCGTCCGTACAGCGGCGCGAGATCGAACAACGTGATGCCGCCGTCGACCGCCGCATGCACGGTGGCCACCGCCTCCACGCGATCGGTTCGTCCCCACACCTGGCCGAGCCCGCCGCCGCCAAGCGTCAACCGGCTCACCGGCCAGAGATTTCCCAAACGTCGCGTCTGCATGCATGCGATCCTAGTGGCGTGTTCGGAAAGTTGATAGGGCCGCCATGCAGCCATCCGCGAGTTTCGAGTACCTTCGGGAGCAGATCGTCGGTGTCGATTCCACGTTCACCACGCCGTTCGGAGAACGGCTGATGGTTTATTGCGACTACACCGCGTCGGGACGTTGCCTGCTGTTCGTCGAGAACTATCTGCAGAGCCTGCAACGCACATACGCAAACACGCACACCGAAGACGACACGACCGGCCGCAACATGACGCAACTGCTGCGTGAAGCCGAAGCTTCGATCAAAGCGTCCGTCAACGCGGGCGCGGACGGGCGCATCATCGCGATCGGCACTGGCGCGACTGGTGCAATCAACAAGCTGCAGCAGATTCTCGGTGTGTATTGCCCGCCGGCGACGCGCGCGCGCATCACCGACGAACTCGATGCGTGCATCGGCACGGAGCGCCGGCGCGAATTCGAACGTCACCTGCGCGCACAACAGCCGGTGGTGTTCGTCGGCCCGTTCGAGCATCACTCCAACGAAGTGTCGTGGCGCGAAGGGTTCGCGACCGTAGTAGAAGTGCGACTCGACGCCGACGGCACCATCGACCTCGCACACCTCGAAGGGCTTTTGCGCGATCCGAAGTATCGATCGCGCGTCCGCATCGGTTCGTTCTCGGCGGCATCGAACGTCACCGGCATCCGCACGCCAGTGCATGCGATCGCGCAGCTGCTGCACGCGCATGACGCAATCGCATGCTTCGACTATGCCGCAAGCGCACCGTACGTGCAGATCGACATGAATCCGGCGTCCGCCGACGGCGATGCCTCGCTCGATGCGGTGTTCATATCGCCGCACAAGTATCTCGGCGGCCCCGGCTCGAGCGGAATCCTGGTGTTCAACAAACGGCTATACAAGGAAGACCTGCCGCCAACCGTCGCCGCCGGCGGTACGGTCGACTACGTGAGCGAAGTCGATCAGGACTTCATCGCCGACATCGAAGAGCGCGAGAAAGCCGGAACCCCAGGCACGCTGCAGGTGCTGAAGGCCGCGCTCGCGTTGCGCGTGAAGGATTGGATTACCAGCGAGCGCATCGAGGCGCGCGAGGGTGAGTTGCTCGAGCGCGCGATGTTGCGCTGGCAACAACGGCCCTCCATCGAGATGCTCGGTAATCCGGACCCGGCGCGCCGCATCGCGATCGTGTCGTTGAACGTCAAAGACCCTGAGGGTCGCTACCTGCATCCGAAATTCGTGACCGCGCTGCTGAACGACCTGTTCGGCATTCAGTCGCGCGCCGGCTGCTCGTGCGCCGGCCCGTACGGTCATCGACTGCTGCACATCGACACCGAGCGTTCGAACCGGTATCGCGATTGGGTGGGGAAAGGCTTCGGCGGCATCAAGCCGGGCTGGTGTCGCGTCGGTTTTCACTATTCGATGGACGACGCGGAGGCGAACTACCTGATCGACGCGGTGGACTTCGTCGCGGAGCACGGCCATCGCTTCATTCCGCTGTACCACTTCGAACTCGACACCGGCACCTGGACGCACGCGAAGTCGCTCGCGCAGTACGAACACCTGTCGCTGGAGGCAGCACTGCGCGCAGGTCGCGTCGAACCGACGGCGCGATCAGCGGCGGAACGAACACGGCTCTACGCGCAGTTTCTCGACGACGCGCGTCTGCGCGCGAGCGCATTGGCAGGCTCCGCGTCGAACAACGACTCGCACCTCGAAGGCGAGTTGGGCGAGCTGCAGATCTTCGCCCTGAGCCGCGACTGCCTGCGCTAGTCGACCCGTAAGTGCTGGCCGGTGCCAGGCATCGGCCCGCGCTCGTTGCACTCTAGAGGTAGTTCTTCAGCAGATGGTGGAAGTGGCGGATCTTCGTTTCCTGGTAGTTCGCCAGCACCACCTCGTCGTACTGCGCCGCTTCGAGCCCGAGCTGCACCTTCGGCAGATTGAACGTGTCCTGCGTGAACACTTTCGCCAACAGGCCGAGCTCCGGCGCGTCGGTCCACGGTTGATCTTCCTCGAGCCAGTGCATCTTTGCGGGCGCGGGGCGATCGCCGGCGAACGGGCTCAGGTAGTAACACTCCATGACCGATTTATCGAAACGATTCTGGTATGGACGGAACCGATACACGATGCGGTTGTAGCCGCCCCACGGATGAAAGTTCGGGAACAGCGTGTAGTAGATGCTGTCGGAAACGCATGCGTCGGAAATCGGCGTGTCGTCGCCGACGACCGGTTGCAGCCCCATCCGTCCGCCAGCGGCCATCATCGCGCGCGCCGTCATTCCGGCCGGGACCTCACCCAACGCCGGCTGGTCGAGATAACGCATCGTCACGGAATCGAACAGTTCCTGTTCGGTCGGTTTGAACTTCAAGTGCGGACTCGGCGTTGCGTTCGGCGTGATCGCGCGCGAGAAATTGCCCCACGCGTCGTATTGCGAATTCTCGTCGCCGATCCCAACGAGTATCTGAGGGTGCGTGTGGATGACGTGGAACGCCTCCATGAACGCTTCCTGACATACCTTCCAGTTGCACCCCATCACCTTGGCAACGTGCGCCTCGATGTAACGGCTCTCCGGCTTCCACACCGCGAAGTGCTGCGGCAGATCTCCGAGGAATTTCGCCAGCGGCTCGGCCTTCACGTCCATGTTGATGAACACCCAACCGCCCCACGTATCGCACTGCACTGCGCTGAGGTTGAAGTTCTTCTTGTCGATGTGCGGGAAGTCCCACTCCGACGTCACCGAGCGCAACGATCCGTCCAGGTTCCAGCTGAAACCGTGGAACGGACAGATGAAGCTCGACGCATGTCCGTCGGCGTCGCACAAACGCCGGCCGCGGTGGCGGCAGACGTTATGGTGTGCGCGAAAGCCCTGCTGCGTGCGCACGACGATGATCGAGTAACTGCCGATCTCGTATGTGGTGTAGTCGCCGACGTTCGGAATCTCTTCCTCGCGGCACGCCATCTGCCACACCTTCGGCCACATGTTGCGCATTTCGAGGTCGTGAAACGCCTGCGTCGTGTAGCGGCTCACCGGAACCGTTGTTGGCGGCCCTTCGAATCTGTTCTCGAGCGTGAGCGTTCGCGGCGGCGGCACGACGTCGCGGCTGATCAGATCCTGATAACTGATTCCTGCAGAGCGGGCCTGTCGTTGAGTTGCGGCTGCCATGATCGTTTCCTGCCTTGAGTGAAAAATCGGTGTCTGGTGGAGTGAAGCGTCACGTCACCTTGTGGCTGCGCCGGCTCACCACAGTGTCCGGCAATTGCGGACCGGCCAGCCACAGCAGCATGTGCGGATCGGCGAACGTGAGGTCGCCCGAGTGATGGCGGCCGTCGAAATAGAACACCCCGCGCAGTCCGTTGTTGTCCACGTCGACGAGTCCGTCGGAGCGTAGCGTGTAAATCGCGCCCGTGAGCGGGTGTTTCAGCGACGGCATTTCAGACGTTCCTCGTTCAATTCGATGATGATCCCAACTGCAAACGGCGCTCGGTGTCCATCGGATAGAGCCAGCCCGCGTCGAGCACCGGTGCGACGCGCAACGATTGCGGAATCCGCTCTACGCCGATGATTGCGTCGATCGACTGATGCCAATGATAGATGCGCGCTTCCTGATAACTGAGCGGCACACCGTCGTACGCGTACGATTCGACCGCTTTCTGAATCCAGTTGCCGAACTGCGTGTCTTCCGCGACCACGTCGTTGAAGAACTCGGGGTACAGCTCCCATGCGTCCGGCTTCTGCGCCGGCGCCCAGTCCTTGCCGTACCACGAGACCTCGAGCGTCGTCGTGTTCAGCCCGGTGGGCCAGAACGCCATGATCGGAAATCCTTTCGCGCTCATCGGCGAAACGAGGTTTGGCACCAGGTTGAACGACAACGTGCACGTGCGCGCAATCTCGCCGACCGTTTCGATCTCCGGCCGGTCGTCGAAGCTGTCGTTCTGACCGCGCTGCGCCCGCGACGGCGCCACCATGCGGCCGTGTCCGCCTGCGTACAACGTATTCACGTTGCCGCGATGGTCGAGCAGCGGCGACACCGTGGAGGGATGGATGGACGGAACGTGGTACACCTCCATGTTCGCCTCCATCGCGATCTTCCAGTTGCAGTTCAGCTCGAAGCGATCCTTCTTCACGAAACGCAGCGATTCGAACTGGAACTGCCGCCATTGCGGCAGAAATGACGCGAATTCCTCGGCGAGCGGCCGCGCGTCCGCATCGAAGTTGACGAACATGAACTTGCCCAGACACTCGATTCGCACGGGGTAGAGCGCGCGACACGATTTGTCGAGTGCGACGAAGTCGCGCTCGTCGCGCAGTGCGATCAGCGATCCGGCGTGGTCGTACGTCCAGCCGTGATAGCCACACACCAGGCGAGCGGCCTTGCCGTACGGCTCGCGAATCAGTGCCGCGCCGCGATGGCGACACGTGTTGTAGAACGCCCGCAGCTCGCCGTCGTCGGCGTGAAGGATCACCACCGGTTGCTGCGCCGCGTCGAAGAGCTTGTAGCAACCGGGCTCCGGAACTTCGTCGCGATGCCCCGCGAACAGCCACGACCTGCGCCACAGATGATCGCGTTCGAGGGCGTAGAACTGCGGATCGGTATAGCGTTTGCCGGGCAGATCCGGAAACGCCGGGAAGCCCTCCGGCGGCGCTTTTCGACCGCGTTCGAACTCGATGAGCCGACGCAGCGTCGCGGTTTCTTCCCAGGTGTCTCGTGTCACGCTTTCGCACCTCGAGATGTGATCTGCGTCATGTTACGCCGGCGGTTCGATTGAGGTATTCGACGCCATGCCGGACGCTTGCGAAGTCTCCCGCACTCGTCGCGCCGCATGCAGAACACGGAAGCACTGCTGTCATGTTCCAGCTGACCATCTGGTCGCTGCCGTCGTTGATCGCCCTGATTCTGGCGAGCCATACGTATCGGGTCGTGCGTCGCAGTCCAAGCGTTCCCGGCGTTACCGCGCTGCTCGGTCTCTCCGCCTGCGTGATGGTCTGGTCGGCCGGTCAACTGTTCGGCACGCTCACGACCACGGCCGAGCTGAAGATGCTCGGTATGCATCTGCAGAGCCCCGGATTCTTCTACCTGTGCGTCTGCTGGTACTGGTTTGCACTGTCGTACGCGCGGCGCCAGCGGCGCGTTTCCGTCACCACGCTGGTCGCGATCTCGATCGTCCCCACGATCTCGCTCGCGCTCGCGCTCACCAACGAATGGCACGAACTGGTGTGGCGGGCGCCGCACACGATCGTTCACTCCGGATACGTGGGTTGGGTGGCCGAAGTCGGCCCGTGGCTGATGTTCAACGAAATCTACGCGTATCTGCTGCTGTTCGCCGGCACCGTGATTCTCGGCTTCGAACTGTCGAGTTCGAAGCGCTATCGCAAAGCGCTGGTGGCGGTGATCACCGCACCGGTCATCACATCGGCATTGAACGTGCTGTCGCTGTCCGGCTGGTATCCGGTCCCGGGCTTCGACCTCACGCCGCTCGGCTTTGCGCTGTCGGCGCTGTTGATGAACGACAGCGTTCTGCGGTTCGGTCTGCTCGAAGTGACGCCCGCGATCCGCAACCGTGTCGTGGAGCAACTCATGGACGGCGTGGTCGTAATCAGACGTGACGGCCGCATCATCGATCTCAATCCCGCGGCTGCGGCCACGTTCGGCATGCCGATCGAAGCCGCGCTGAACCAACCTGCGATGGACTTCATCCAGACGCCGCTGCTGCCGGGGCTGCTCGTCGGACTGTTCTCCAACGCGGAAATCACTGTCGGCAGCCGCTCGTTCCACGTGCTCGCCACACCGCTGTCGAACGACGCCGAGCGCCCGCAGGAAATGGCACTGGTGTTCCGCGACATCACCGAGCTCACGAAGATCAAGCAGGAGATGGAGCGGCTCGCGCACACCGACTTCCTGACCGGCCTCTACAACCGGCGCTTCTTCATGCAGCGTCTCGGCGAGGAAACGGAGCGCGTCAAACGCGGACATCAACCGATGAGCGTGCTGCTGCTCGACATGGACTCGTTCAAGACAGTCAACGATACGCACGGACACGACGTCGGCGACCGCGTGCTTCAGGTGATCGCCAGCGTTACACAGGAAGTGAAGCGGATCTCCGACGTTTCGGCGCGAATCGGCGGCGAAGAGTTCGCGATGCTGCTGCCCGATACCGACCGCGACGGCGCGATCAAACTCGCACAACGCCTGCGTCGCACGATCAACGAACAGATCATCGCCGACGCAAAAGGCGGACCGATCACGGTCACCGCGAGCATCGGCGTCGCCACGATGTCGCACGCCGATCACGGCATCGACCACATCCTCACGCATGCCGACCGCGCGCTCTATCGGGCGAAAGATGCCGGTCGAAATCGCGTTTGCACCGAGTGACCACACTGCCTCGTTCCGTTACGTCTACGCCGCCCCTGCAATGAGAAACGTCGCAGCGGATATGAACCCGCTGCGACATTCGTACCGGGGTGAAAGTACCGACGGACGAAAAAAAAGGCAAGCCTGACGGTTTTCTAGCTGCTTCCGGTGGCCTTGGCGGCAGGCTTGGCCGCCGGATTCGCCGTGGGTTTGAGCGCTGCGGGCGCGGCTGGCGCGGCCGCAGTGCTTGCGACGAGATCGCCGCGCTCCTTGATCAACGGCTCGCCCACGTAAGCCGCCACCTTGAACGCGCCGTCCTGTCCGTTGCGCGTGACGATCAGGTCGCTCTTCGGCTGCGGTTGATAGAAGCGATAGTCGAACTCGCCGTTCGCTGTGCGCGCGGTCAGCAGCAGCACCGGTACCGCGTCTGCCGCAGGCGCATCCGCTGCGCCGAGCACGCGCAGATTCACGACTTTGTTCACCAGATCTGCGACGACGTCCTGCTTCGTGGTTTCACCCTGCCCGATTGCGTCGAGCGACCACACCTCGCCGTCGCGCTGAACGGTCCAATGGTCCGGCCGCGTCAGCGCGGTTACGTCGCCGTTCGGCTTCAGCAGCGCTTTGTCGAGCCAGTCGTCGGCGCGCGCCGTAGCCTCGTAGTTGGCGAACGCCACCGCGTAAACGTCGTCGGAATCGGCGCGGCGCACGTGCACCTTCTTGAAACCCGGCGACGTGCCGAAGTACAGATCGCCGACCACCTTGTCGTGCTCCAGCAACTGGATCTCGCGCTGGAATTTGTCCGCCGCCACCTCGAAGCGTTTTGCCGACTCGCTGCTGGTCGCCACCGGCCACGGCGCCGACGCCGCAATCAGCTTGTCGAGCATCTGACCGACTTTCTCTCCGTCGGCGGGAAGGCCTCGAGAGTCCGGCAGCGTCCATCCCGTTTCGGCGCGCTGCAGTTTCAGCTTGGCGCCTTTCTCGTCGACGATCACGATGCCGTCGACCTTTGCCCGGTCCACCTGCAGCAGCGCGCCCGCAGGCGTCGATGCCGCCCGCTGATTCCAGAACAGAACGCCGGCGAGCACCGCGAGTTGCACCGCCAGAACCAGCGACAGAGCTTTAACATGACGGTTCATGCGGGCTCTCCCTTCGACGCGTCAAAGCTTTTCTCCCCGACGTCCTTGGAGTCGAGCCACGCGTGATACCTGGCGACGCGCGTCTTCGCGCGTGACCGGTGGATGCCGAAGATCAGGCCAAGCAGCGCCAGCGCAATGCCGTAGTTCGAATACTCGAGCGACGTGCGCTGCGATTCCTCGAGCGGCGGCAGCGTGCGGTTGAAGTGACCACGCGAGCGGATTGCGAGCAGCGTCGGATCTTCCAGCGACCAGTCCACTGCGTTGGCAACCAGCTGCAGCGAATTTCCGTACACCGTTCCCTCGGCGGATCCGATCATCCCGAGCGTCTGGTCCGACAGAAACGTGTTGGAACCGAACACAAACAGTCGGGCCGACTCCGGCGACTTGTCGATGATGCTGCCAATCACGCCGGCGTCGGTCTTCTTGTCTTCAGGTTTCTTGCTTTCGGGCTGCGCCGCCTTGTCGGCATCGGCCGCGGGTTTTTCGGTCTTCGATGCAGCGAGCAACGGATTCTCCTTGTCGGCAAAGAACGACTGGAACTGTCCTTCCACGCTGACGCCGAGCGTCGATGCGCCGCGATCGCCTTCAGGCGTGAACGCCGAACGGCCAGCCGAGTCGATCCGCGGCATGACGTCCATCGAGGTCGACCGCCAGCTCTCCGGCGAACTCTTCAGCAGGTCGACCACCTTGCGGCCGCTGTTCTTCGTCGCGTCGACGTCGATCGGCGATACCCACGGCATCGTCACCTGCGGAACATCGGACGTGATCGGCGATGTGGCGTTCTTGCCTGCGCCGCGTACATCGACGAAATACGGATAGTCGAGCATCCGCACTTCCTGGAACGAGAAGCCGCCCGCCTGACGCGTGACCGGTATCGGGAACGCCGAGTTCTGCGGGTCCATCACGAACGACGGATGGATGTCGATGCCCTGGAACGACAACCAGTCGGCGAGCCCCGTGTTGCGCGGCGCAGCCGTGAGCGATTGTTGGGAGAACGACGGCGCCAGCGGCGCGGCCGCCAGCATCACCGTGCCGCCCTGCATCAGAAACTGGTCGATCGCGAATACCTGCTTGTCGTTGAGCTGCTGCGGGTCGGCGACCACGAGCACCTCGGCGCCTTCGGGTACACGACCGTCGGTGAGCTGCGTGCGCTCCACGTTGTGGTCGGTCATCAGCGTGTCGCCGAGCTGCGAATACTGATTGCCGCCGCCCATGCCCTGCATGTAAGCGGGCGTCTCCGGCGTCATCAGCGCCACCGATTTCAGATAACCGGTTGCAAAGCGCTTGAACGCCGCGTCCATCGAGCGTTTCAGACCTTCCTCAGTAAGATCGTCGGGCAACGGAATCTGCACTACCGTGCTCGCGCCGCCGTCGAGCGTCAGATAGAAGTAAAAGGTATTGGTGTCGAACAGGCTCGCTGCCATCGGCCGGAAGCCGTATTTCTCGCGGATCTCCTTGGCCATCGCCCCGTTGCCCGCATCGGGATCGACGAATTCCACCGTCAGCTTGCCGCCCGATTCGTTGGCGTAGCCATCGAGCACCTTGGCGGCGGTTTCCTTGAATGCGATCAACTGCGCCGGCAGCACGCGATCGTCCGACACATAGCCGACGAACTTCAGCGGCTTCGGAATGCTCGAGAACAGCTCACCGCCGGATTGGAAGCCGTACAACACTTTCTTGATGGTGCGGGTGATGTCGTACTCCGGGTTGCGCAGCTGCACGTCGAGATCCGATTCGCCGGCGACCTTGACCTCGATCAGGTCGCGGAAACCGAGCACTTCGAACTGGTCGCCGTACTGCACGAGCACGTCGAAGTACGAATTCACCAGGCTCGACTGGTGACGGTCCGCCACCTGGAACGGATTCGGCCGGATGCCGTATTTGTTGTTCGCCTCGTCTTCCGCCTCGGGGTTCTTTGCCGGGTCGACGACCTCGACGCGCACTTTGCCGTGGCCGGCCACCTCGAATTCCGTCAGCAGATCTTTGAGTTGCGGCACCAGCGGCGCCAGCAACGGATGCGTCTTGGACGAGAAATAGCCGCGGATCAGCAGCGGTTCGTGCAACTGGTCGATGTAGTTCACCGTTGCCGGGGAGATGGAGTACAACCGCCCCTTCGTAACGTCGACCCGCGCCGAAGTGAAGTTCGCGAGCCACAGATTCGCCACCAGCAGGTTCGCGACGACCAGCCCGATGCCCATCTGCCAAGCGCTGTGCCGCCGGTGATCCCCGTCTCTCGCCCAGCGCTGCCGCTCCAGTGCGAACACGTTCAGCGCGAGGAACGCGAGGATGAGGCTCGCGTAATAGTAGAGGTCGCGGAAGTCGAGCACGCCGCGCGTGATCGACTCGAAACGCGAGCCGGTGCCGATCCCGCGCAGCCACGACGCGACGTCGTTACCGACGTGATCGGTCACCAGCGGACTGCCGACGAGATACAGCACGGCGCACGCGATCGTCGACAGGATCAGGCTGACGATCTGGTTGTCGCTGTGCGCGCTGATGGTGAGACCGATGGCAAGGTAGGCACCGCCGAGCAGCAACGCCGCGACGTATCCCGCCAGCACCGGGCCCCAGTCGAGATTGCCGAGATAGGCGACGGTCAACGGCAACGGCAGCGTCAGCACCAGCGCAATCGCGAGCAGAAGCCAGCAGGCGAAGAACTTGCCGAGCACGAACGACCAGGTGGTGACCGGAACCGTCGACACGAATTCCAGCGTGCCGGAGCGCCGCTCTTCGCTCCACATCCGCATCGTCAGTGCGCTGCAGAGGAACAGCAGCAGCACCGGTAACCATTCGAACATCGGCCGCACGTCAGCGATGTTGCGCGCGAAGAATGCCTCGACCCAGAAGAAGATGAACAACGTGACGACGAGGAAGACGGCGAGGAACAGGTATCCGATCGGCGAAGAGAAAAACAGCGACATTTCCTTGGCGGCAATGCGCTTGATGCTGGCCCAGTTCATGCCGCTTCTCCCGCGTCACTGACTTCCCGGAAGACCGTTTCCAGATCGCGTTGCTCCGGCGCCACCGAATAGACGTGGATGTTCGCCGCAACGAGCGCGGCGACAACGCGCGCAGACGTCGCTTCTACTTCGCCCGACAACGGCAGCGCGACCCGTTTCGTGCCGTTTCGAACCGGCGACGCAGCGCCCACGCCGTCGACGCCGCGCAACGCCGCCGCGACCGTGGCGGGTTCCGCATCGGTGCCCACCAGCAGGCGCTCGCTGCGTCGCAGCGACGCAAGCGTTTCGTCCAGCACCAGCCGGCCGTTGCGCAGGATCATCGCGCGATCACACACCGCGTTGACCTCCTGCATGATGTGCGTAGACAGGATGATCGTCGCGTTGCCAGCCAATCTGCGGATCAACTCGCGCATGTGCTGCGTTTGCGACGGATCGAGACCGTTAGTTGGCTCGTCGAGAACGAGGAAGCGCGGTTTATGGAGGATCGCCTGTGCGACGCCGACGCGTTGCCGATAGCCGCGCGACAACGTGTGGATCTGATCGAACGCCTTGGACTCGAGTTCGGTCGCTTCAACCGATTCGCGCACCGCGCTGGCCTGGTCCGCCGGCGCCACGCCGCGCAACTCGGCGGCGTATTCGAGATAGTCGACCACCGTCATCTCGGGATACAGGGGCAGGCTTTCCGAGAGATAACCGAGCGAACGCTGCACCACCTTCGGTTGCTCGGCAACATCCACGTCGTCGACGAGAATTCGACCCTCGCTCGGCTCCAGGTAGCCGGTGAGCATCTTCATGATGGTGGTCTTGCCGGCGCCGTTGTGGCCCAACAGGCCGACTATTTCGCCCTGCCCGATCGAAAAGTCGACCCGATCGACGGCGAGGAAGTCGCCGTACCGACGGGTCAGCTGTTCCGCTTTGATCACTACCCTATCTCCTTGTGAGCCAACCGGAATCGGTGCGCAAGCGTACTCAGCCTCCGCACAAATTCAAGGCGCGATTTCGAGTTTTGACCTTGCACAGACCACGCGCCGGCGGCAATGTTCCCGGGCTGGGCCACGAACGACGACACCGATGACGACGCAGTGATGATGATCCCATCGCCGACAGGCCAGCTCGAGGCACACTTCGAGCAAGCCGATTCCGCCACACGCGCGATCGTGATCTGCCATCCGCATCCGCAGTATGGCGGCAGCATGCACGACGCCGTGGTCGACACGGTGTATACGGTCGCGCGCCATCACGGGTTTGCAACCTTGCGCTTCAACTTTCGCGGCGTCGGTGCGAGCAGCGGTCGCTTCGACAACGGCGTTGGCGAAGTCGACGATCTGCTGGCCGCCCTGGCCTGGCTGCGCGACCGGACCCAACCGTTTGCCGTCTGGTTGGCCGGCTACTCGTTCGGTTCGAACATCGTGTGGCGCGCTCTGGAACGCGCGGGCTCGGTGGAAGGCGTACTCCTGATCGCGCCACCGGTCGCGCTGATGGACTTTGCGGCCCGGCCGACGTCGAGCGCGAAATTGACGGCGATCGCCGGCGATCGGGACGACTACGTGGACACCGATGCGCTAGCGCGCTGGGCACGAGAGGTCGCAGCAGCCAAGGTCGCAACGGTGCACGGCGCGGACCACTTCTTCTCGGGAGCCCATACGGATCTGGCGCACGCGGTGGACCAGGCACTCCGTTAGCGGAACAGTCCCGAAGCTAAATGATCGAAACGCCGCCAGACACGAACCGGTGACCCCACAGCACCAACGCGTAAGCGACGAAGCCGATCAGCAACGGCAGAGCGAGTTCACCCGGCACCAACCGGTTGCGCGACTGCGCAATGGCCAGGAACGGTACGTTCGACGTCGCGACCGAAAACGCCGTCCAGTCCGCACCCATCGTGCGCGCTTTCTTCGCGTCGATCAGGAAGCTCCCCCATAGCGACAACGCGCCGAGACTACCGAAGAACAGCAGCGATGCGACGTCGCCGTTCGCGACGATGTGGCCGATCGCCCACAACACTACGGACCACTGGAACGGATGACGCGTGATACGCACGAGACCCGCGCCCTGGCCGACCTGCGTGACGGTCGCTTCCTGGCCGACCGCGGTCGGGTTGCGCGTCATGAATCCACCCAACAGAAACGTGAAGGCGATCGGCATCAGCACAAACGGAACTGCGCGCAATGCCGGCGTCGGCAGCCAGAGGAAATCGGCGTGCGACGCGCGGCCGTACGCGAAGATCAGGAAGCCGAGGGTTACCGCCGCCAGCAGCGAATAGAGGCCGAGATACGCGCGATCGCCGACTGCTCGCACCAGCGAGGCCCGCAGCGGCGTGCTGCTGACTCCGAGGTGGGCACCAATGAACAACACCCCTGCCAACGCCAACTCGCCCATTTCGCCACCACCTGGTCGGACACCTGACCGATTGTCCGCCTTTCTCCTTACGACACAAGCACCCGCCGGGGTAGAATCTCCAGCGATTTCATCGAGGGGAAGGACATGAAAGACGTTACGGGCAAGGTTGCGTTCATTACCGGCGGCGCGAGCGGAATGGGGCTCGCAATGGCACGGTCGTTTTCTGCGGCGGGCATGAAAGTGGCCATCGCCGACATCGAGCAGAGCGCGCTCGATCGTGTGCAGGCCGAATTCGACAAGACGAATGCGGAAGTCATCACGCTGAAGGTCGACGTCACCGATCGCGATGCAATGGAAAAGGCGGCGCAGGAGACCGAAGCCGCATTCGGCAAGGTGCACGTCGTCTGCAACAACGCCGGCGTCGCCGTCGGCGGTCCGGTGGACGCGATGAGCTACAAAGACTGGGATTGGGTGATGGGCGTGAATCTCGATGGCGTCGTCAATGGCGTGCAGACGTTCGTCGAGCGGATCAAGAAACACGGCGAAGGCGGACACTTCGTCAACACCGCGTCGATGGCCGGGCAGATCGCGATTCCGGGTCTCGGCGTATACAACACGACGAAATACGCGGTGGTCGGCATGTCGGAAACGATGCGAGCCGACCTCGCGCCGCACAAGATCGGCGTATCGGTGCTGTGTCCGGGCGTGGTCACAACGAACATCTTCAACTCCGGACGCAACCGGCCTGCGGAGCTGCAGGGCGAAACCGACAACTCGACGCAACTGCTCACGGCCGATGTCGACGACGCGGAGCAAGCGGCACGCATGCAACAGATCATGGCGAGCGCGCTCGATCCGGCCGTGGTCGGGGACATGGTGCTCGCGGCGATCCAGGCGGACGATCCGTACATCTTCACGCACCCCGATCTGAAGCCGATGGTCGATGCGCGAAGCGCCGCGATCAACGAGTCCTTTGCGCGCTGGGCGCAATACCGAAAAGACCACGGCGTCTGAAGGAACAGTTCATGAACAGACTCAAAGGCAAAACCGCGCTGGTGACCGGTGCCGCGCGCGGCCTCGGCGCCGCCATCGCACGGCGCTTCGCCGAAGAGGGCGCAACCGTGATCATCAACGACCTCAACCTCGATGCGGCGCGGGCAACGGCGACGGGACTGAAAGGTACCGGATACGCCGCGAACGTAGCCGATTCGAAAGACGTCGCACGGATGTTCGCCGAGATCGCCAGGATCACGCCGCGCCTCGACATCCTCGTCAACAATGCCGGCATCAGCGGCCTCGAAGGTCGCAACGACAACAACGAGCGTCTCGCGAAGTTCATGCAGCGCGCCGAAGCAGCCGCCCGTGGCGAAGCGGTCGATCCCGACAACAGCACGATCGAAGAGACCGACGACGACTGGCACAGAATGATGGGCGTGCACGTCGACGGCACGTTCTTCTGCTGTCGCGAAGCGCTGAAGCTGATGACCGCGCAGCGCTCGGGCGCGATCATCAACATGGGCAGCATCATGGGCACGTTCGGCCGCGGCGGCGGCACCGCCTATTGCACGGCCAAAGCGGCGATCCTCGGCTTCACGCGCGCGTTGGCGCACGAAGTGGCCGACCGGAACATTCGCGTCAACGCGATTGCCCCGGGTTGGATCCTCACCGACATGACGTCACCGTTCGAAGCCATGCACCCGATGCTGGCCGCGCAGACGCCGCAGGGACGCATAGGCGAACCCGACGACATCGCGTGGGCCGCCGTCTATCTCGCGAGTGAAGAGGCGAAGTTCATGACCGGCCAGGTGATTTCGCCGAACGGCGGCTGGTACATGAGTCAGTAAGTTGCGAGCGGCAGAAACACGTCGGTGATCGCCTCGTGCTCCGGCACCGACGGGAACAGATTGACGCGCTGGAAGAACAGCGGGAAGTCGCGCAGTTCTTCGCCGCTCTGCGGCAGCCACTGCGAATAGAGAAACGACACCGTATCTTCCAGCGTGTCGTCCGAGCCGACGTGCCGCAACATCGCGCAACGGCCGGCCGGAATGCGCTTTGCAACCACACCAAACCCGTTTGCGTTCACCGGCCGATCGGTAGCCGCGCATAGATCGTAGTGGCAGGGGCCGCCATCGACCGGATGCGCATACACGACGTTGAACGTCCTGCTGGCGCCAGCCGGTAAACCGTTCTGCCTGCGCCAATCGATGAACGTTCGAACCGCGGTGCCCAACAGTTTCGGATCGCCGCGATATTCGAGCGCAGCGACCGCCGTCTCTTCGAAGTCGACGATCGATACCTGATCGACGCGATGGTTCGGCCTCATGTACCTGCTCCTCAATTCGCCGAGTGGTTCGTACGCCGCGTGCCACGGCAGCCATTGCGGCTGTCTCCTGAACTCCGACGGCGATTGTCCGGTGTTCTTCCTGAACGCGCGCGCAAACGCCTCCGGCCCGTCGTAACCGCTGGCGAGGGCGATGTCGACGATGCGGCTGTCGTCGCGGAACGCGAGCGCGTACGACGCGCGCTTCAAACGCACGAGCCGCACGTACTTGTGCACGCTGATGCCGAACAGGTCGCCGAACTGGCGCTGGAAGTGGAATTTAGAGAACGCCGCGATGTTGCTGAGCCGATCGAGACACAGGTCTTCGTCCGCGTGCGCGTCGATGAAGTCGAACACGCGGCGGAACCGCGCGAGGTATCGATCAGTGGACGTCGAACTCATCCGGCTTTCTCCGTGACCGCACAACAGTAGCCGCCGATCGAAGACCCGCCCTGACCGAAGTTGCGCAGTTACGCCGTGACGGCGACATTGCCGATCAGCGCATCGAGCACCTGATTCGGCTGCTCGAACAACATCGCGTGGCCGCATCCCGGTAGCGACACGATGCGCGAACCCGCGATCGCTGTCGCAACGGCTTTGCCGCTGCGCGGTGGCGTCATCTGATCCGCTTCGCCGACGATCACGAGCGTGGGCACGCGGATCGCGGAGACGTCACAGTGGAACGCATTGCATGCGGTGAGATCGGCGTGATGCACGCCGCGATCGGCCCGCGCGATCAGACGGCGGCCGCCGCCGAGTATCCAGAAACCGGGATTCGGATTGCCGCCGAGCCGTCCCCGCGCGCTGTGGCTCCAGCCGTTCGCCATGTCGTTTGCCGCCGCTTCGTCGTCGCGCGCGGCATCGAGCAACCGTTCGGTCACCGGCATCGGCACCGAGACGCCGAGCAGCGCGAGCGAGCGCACGCGGGCCGGATGACGGATCGCGAGCGACATCGCGACGAGGCCGCCCATGCTGTGACCGACCACGGCGGCGTTCGGGATGCACGCGGCTTCGAGCACCTGATCCATCCAGTCCG
>DATJGR010000021.1:0-6278 GCA_035494855.1 Pseudomonadales bacterium
TGCGATGAACGCGACGGCCAACACAGCATGAGCAACAATCGCGTGCGGCGCGAGTTCACCGGTCAACCACGCGAACAGCCAGTACGGCGCGACGAACGGCCCGAGGCGTCGTGCCTGCAGGTTGGTGCTGAGCGCAGCGCCAAAGCCGAACGCTGCAAGCACCAGGTAGAGCGTCGAGGCATTCATTCGTGTTCCTTCATTGATTGATTGCAACGCGATAAGCGCGCGTCGCGGCGCCCGAAAACAAATCCGCTTTTTCCGCGGCCGACGCGTTCGCCGCGATGCGTTTGAACGCGTTCCACAGCACCGGATACGACAGCCAGTTCTTGTGCACCGGAAAGTTCGACTCGAACATGCAGCGGTGGGCACCGAAGCGTTCGAGGCACGGCTCGATCCACGGCCGCCACGCGGCGGCGACGTCATCGGAACTCGGCGGGAGCGATCGCGCTTTGTTGTCGCCGCCGAACTTCGCCGGCAACGCGCCGAGCTTCACGTAGACGTTGTTGCGTTGCGCCAGCTCTGTCATCGCTGCGAGCCATTGCTTGCGGACGTCGTCGAGCCGGTCGCGATACGGTCCTCCGAGGATCGGCGTGCCGGTGTGATTCAGGATGATGGTGAGATCCGGAAACGCATCGGCGACGGCGGTCAGTTCCGGGATCTGCGGGTGATAGAGCCAGCAGTCGAGCGACAACCGCATCCACTGCAGCACGCCGATCGCGCTGCGAACCGCGGGTTCGGCGAGCAGGTGCGCACGCGGCGCGGCCCGATGCAACGCGTCGCTTTCGTCCCAGCACACCGAGGCGCGTATCCCTCTGAACCGTCCGCCGGATGCGAGCGACAGCGATTCCAGCACCGGCTCGACCGCGGCGCCGAGCATCAGGTCGACGTTGCCGACGGCGGCGCGACAGACGCCGCGCGAACCGAATGCGCCACTGTCGCTCATCGCCGCGATGCCGGCGATGAACTCCATCTCGCCGACCGACCGCGCCTCAACCGGGCCGTCAGTTCGATACATCGAGTGGCATTCGGCGAACACCGTTGCGACGACGTTGTGCCCGCTGCCGAGGTCGGTTGCGAACTCGCGCAGCAGATATGGCACGTCGTTGCGGACCCACAGATGATGATGCGCATCGACGATCGGCAGATTCGGCTCGATGATCGGTTCGACCACGCGGTCGAGCCACGCTTCGTGTTCGCCGCCGCGATAGTCGAACCGGTTCGCCATTGTTCAGTCGCCCCGCACGGTCACAGGCCCAGCACGGCTTTGGCGATGATGTTGCGTTGCACCTGGTGCGAACCGCCGTAGATCGACGCCGCGCGGCTCGTCAGATACGTCGAGGCGGCGAGCTCCGCGTGCGCGGGACCCACGACGAGCTCGTTGGAACCATTTAACGAGATGCGCGCGTGATTCGGCACGCCGTAGTAGGCCGCGAACTCGAGCTGCAGCGTGTCGATGCCTTGCTGCAGATCGGCCGACGCGATTTTGAACTGCGACGATGCGCCTGAGCCCGGATGCGCGCCCGAAACGAGGCGCGCGAGCGTCGACAGCTCCGTGAATTCGAGCGCCTGGAAGCGGATCTCCAGCTCCTGCAGTTTGCGCGCGAACGCGGGCTCCTCGATCAACGGCGCCTCGCCGTCGATGGCGTGCGTCGCGACGCGCTTCAGTTCGTTGAGATGAATCTTCAGTCCGGCGGCTACGCCGCCGCTGCCGCGTTCGTATTCGAGCAGGTGCTTCGCGACGGTCCAGCCCTGGTTCTCTTCGCCGATGCGATTGGCCACCGGCACGCGCACGTCGTCGAAGAACACCTGGTTCACTTCGTGATCGCCGGCGAGCGTGATGATCGGCTCGACGCGCACGCCGGGCTGGTCCATCTCGAACAGCAGGAACGAAATGCCCTGTTGCGGGCGGCCCTGCGTGCCCGTGCGCACGAGACAGAAGATGTGATCGGCGAAATGCGCGTGCGTGGTCCAGATCTTCGTGCCGTTCACGACATAGTCGTCGCCATCGCGCACCGCGCGTGTCTGCAGGCTGGCAAGGTCCGAACCGGAGCCGGGTTCCGAATAGCCCTGACACCAGTAGTGTTCGCCGGTGAGCATCTTCGGCAGGTAACGGGCTTTCTGCTCGTCGCTTGCATAGGCGAACAGCGCCGGCGCCAGCAGGTTCGCGCCCTGATTCAGCACGCTCGGCGCGCCGGCGCGCGCGCACTCTTCGCGGAAGATGAACAGCTGCGCCGGCGACCAGCCGGTGCCGCCGTACTGCGTCGGCCAATGCACTGCGCCCCAACCGCGGCGATTCAGCTTTTGCTGCCAGATTCGCGCGATCGGGCGATCGACGAACATGCCGGACGCGCGCCGGCCCGCATCGATCAAGTCGTCGGTCAACTCCGTATGCAGGAATGCGCGAATGTCACCGCGGAGTCGTTCGTCTTCGGGGCTGAACCGGATGTTGAGGGGCACTGTGATGCTCGCTGATTGGGTGCGACGCTGCCGGAATCGCAGTCGATTAGTGGTGATGTCCGCCGGCGCCGTGCACGTGGCCGTGCGAGAGTTCTTCGTCGGTCGCTTCGCGCACGTCGGTGACCTCGACTTCGAAGTTGAGGTATTGGCCCGCAAGCGGGTGATTCCCATCCACGCGCACCGACTCGTCCGAAACGTGCGTGACAACCACGACCTGCGGACCGCGGTCCGACTGAGTCTGGAAACGCTTGCCGACCTGCAGGTTCGCATCGTCGGGGAACGCGCTGCGCGGGACGTCCTGCGTCAGCGTCGGGTCGATGTCACCGTAGCCGTCGCCAGGCGCGACGCGTACGTCCAGTGTGTCGCCAGCGACGCGGCCGGTGAGTTTCGACTCGAGACCCTGAATCAGATTGCCGCGGCCGTGCAGATAGCCGAGCGGCTCGTTGCCCTCGGAAGAATCCAGCACTTCACCCGCATCGTTGGTGAGCGTGTAGTGGATGAGGACGACGCGATCGTCGGCGATCTGCATGGTGCGGTCTCGATGTTGAGCGGCGAATGATAGGCGAGGACGCGGCCGCGGACGAGTCTGGGGGTTGCTCGCGTCTCCACTGCGCTAGTATCCGAACCTCGTGCATTGTCGATAAAGGGGAACGGCAATTGGCTGATACGTCGGTTTCGGATGAAAAAAACGTGCTCGACGGCGTCAAGGTGCTCGACGTTGCGAGTTTCATTTTCGGGCCCGCGTGCGCCGCGACGATGGCGGACTTCGGCGCCGACGTGATCAAGGTCGAGGCGCCGGGGATCGGCGATCCTTATCGGTACGTGCACAAGTCGCTGCCGTTTCCGCCGAGCGAACTCGACTATCTGTTCCAGCAGGACAATCGTTCCAAGCGCGGCGTCGTGGTGAACCTCAACGTCGACCGCGGACGCGAAGTGTTCATGCGTCTGCTGACGTGGGCCGACGTCGTGATCACGAACTTCCCGCCGCGCGTGCTCGCGGCCCTGCGCATCCGCTACGAGGACCTGATCGACCACCACGCGAACCTGATCTATGCACAGATCACCGGTTTTGGCGAAGCGGGCGCGGAAATGGACATTCCGGGCTATGACGCGACCGCCTATTGGGCGCGCACCGGCTTGATGGATGCGGTCAGGCCGAAGAACGGGGAACCCGCCCTCAGCCTGGGGGGCATGGGCGATCATCCGAGCGCCTTGGCATTGTTGTCAGGGATCATGCTGGCGTTGTACCGGCGGGAACGCACCGGCAAAGGCTGCAAGGTATCGAGCAACCTGATGGCGAACGGCGCATGGGCCGGGTCCGCGATGATGGCCGGCACGCTGGCCGGAGCGCCGCCGTTTCAGCACATCGATCGAACCATGCCTCCGAATGCGCTGGTGAACAACTACGTCACGCGCGACGGGCGCTGGATTCTGCTTGCGGCGGTCCAGCAGGAAAAAGACTTTCCGAGGGTGATGAAGGCGCTGAATCGTGAAGACCTGATCGACGATCCTCGCTTCGTCGATCGCGCGAGCCGCATGAAGAACGCGGGTGAACTGGCGCAGCTGATGGATGCGGCGTTCAAGCGCCGGGATTTTCTCGACGTCCGTGCGGCACTCGATGCGAACCTGGTGGTGTACGGCGTGATGAAAACGCTTGCGGAAACGGTCGACGATGCACAGATGCGCGCGGCGGGTCTGTTCGTGCCGGTTGCCGGGTTGGACGTCGGGCGTGGAGAGCTGGTCGCGAGTCCCATCTGGCTCTCGTGTGTCGAAAAGCGCGCGGCGTATCGCGCGCCGAACCTCGGCGAGCACACCGATCAGGTGTTGGGCGAACTGGGTTTCGACACGGCCGCGATCGCCGCGCTGCGCGCCGAACGCGCGGTGGAATGACGGGCTCGGGTCAGCCGATATGGCTGACCCGCCGGCCGTTCAGATCACGCCAGGTCGTAGCGATCGAGGTTCATGACCTTGTTCCAGGCCGCCACGAAGTCGCGCACGAATGCCTGTTGCGAATCGCTGCACGCATAGACTTCCGCCAGCGCCCGCAGTTGCGAGTTCGAGCCGAACACCAGGTCGACGACGGATCCCGTCCACTTCAACTCGCCGGTCTTCCGGTCGCGCCCCTCCAGCACGCCGTCAGCGGACGCCGACTTCTGCCACTGGGTCTTCATGTCGAGCAGGTTCACGAAGAAGTCGTTCGTCAACGTTTCGGGCCGCTGAGTGAAGACACCGTGCTTGGATTGCCCGCCGTTTCCGGTCAAGGCGCGCATGCCCCCCAGCAGAACCGTCATCTCGGGCGCGGTGAGCGTCATCAGGTTCGCACGATCCACCAGCATTTCCGCAGCCGAGCCCTCGAATCCCTTGCGGATGTAGTTGCGGAACGCGTCTGCGACCGGCTCCAGCACCGCAAACGAATGCACATCGGTCTGCTCTTGCGACGCGTCCATGCGCCCCGGCGAGAACGGAACCTTCACCTCGACGCCGGCCTTCTTCGCACCGGCTTCCACCGCTGCGCAGCCACCGAGAACGATCAGGTCGGCGAGCGAGACCTTCTTGCCGGCGGACTGAGCTGCGTTGAAGTCCTTCTGGATCGCTTCGAGCTTCTGCAGGACCTTGGCCAGTTCAGCGGGTTGATTGACTTCCCAATCCTTCTGCGGCGCCAGGCGAATGCGTGCCCCGTTCGCGCCGCCGCGCTTGTCGCTGCCGCGGAACGTCGCGCCAGACGCCCACGCTGTGGTGACCAGTTGCGAGATGGACAGGCCCGAAGCGAGGATCTTCCCCTTCAGGGAGGCGATGTCCTTTTCGTCCACCAGCGGGTGATTGACCGCCGGGATGGGGTCCTGCCAGATCAGTTCTTCGGTGGGAACTTCGGGGCCGAGATAGCGGGCGCGTGGGCCCATGTCGCGGTGTGTCAGCTTGAACCACGCGCGTGCGAATGCGTCGGCGAACTGATCCGGATGCTCGAGGAAGCGCCGTGCGATCTTTTCGTACGCAGGGTCGAATCGCAACGAGAGGTCGGTGGTCAGCATCGACGGCGCGTGTCGCTTCGACGGGTCGTGTGCATCCGGCACCGTGCCGGCGCCCGCGCCATTCTTCGGTCTCCATTGATGCGCACCGGCCGGACTCTTCGTCAGTTCCCAGTCATAGCCGAACAGGCTCCAGAGGAAGTTGTTGCTCCATTGCGTGGGCGAGGAGGTCCAGGTGACTTCCAGGCCGCTGCCGATCGTGTCGCCGCCTATGCCCGTTCCGAAGCGGCTCGTCCAACCGAGCCCCTGTTCCTCGATGCCCGCTGCCTCCGGATCCACCCCTACCAGTGCCGCATCGCCGGCGCCGTGGGTCTTGCCGAAGGTGTGACCGCCGGCAATCAGCGCGACCGTTTCTTCGTCGTTCATCGCCATGCGGGCGAACGTCTCGCGAATGTCTCTGGCCGCCGCGACCGGGTCGGGATTGCCGTCGGGGCCTTCCGGATTGACGTAGATCAGACCCATCTGCACGGCAGCGAGCGGATTTTCCAGATCCCGCTCTCCGGAATAGCGTTTGTCGCCGCCCTTCCAGGCTTGCTCCGAGCCCCAGTAGATGTCCTGTTCCGGTTCCCAGATGTCTTCGCGGCCGCCAGCGAATCCGAACGTCTTGAATCCCATCGACTCCAGCGCAACGTTGCCGGAGAGGACCAACAGATCGGCCCAGGAGAGTTTCCGGCCGTACTTCTGCTTGATCGGCCACAACAGACGGCGCGCCTTGTCGAGGTTGCCGTTGTCTGGCCACGAGTTCAGCGGCGCAAAGCGCTGCTGACCACGGCCTGCGCCGCCGCGTCCGTCACC
>DATJGR010000022.1:0-19030 GCA_035494855.1 Pseudomonadales bacterium
GCGCTGCCGCCGTGATACCAGAAGTGCCAGGGCGAACCATCCCAACAGGTGGTTCCTTCCGGCGCGACTTCGACCCAACCGGTTGCTTCGGCGAGTGTGCTGCCCACCGCTTCGGCAGCGACGACATGCCGTGAAATGAGCGCCGCTGCGATCAGCATGACGGCGCACAGAGCACGGCCCGGGATCACGACGTTCATCAACCGAATCTCTCCGCGACGATCAAGCGAAATTGCGAATTGAGCAGGGCCGCAAGGATAGAGAGGTTACCGCCGCCTCACAATCACACCACTTGAAATGCGACTCATCTTCGGTCTTGATTGGCGCGCATGATTATCCGCCCGATCCTCCTGTTGGCATTGTTGCTGCTCGCAACTCCCCCCATCGCATTCGCTGCGCCGGAACCGCTGGCGCGTCCCACCGAGTTGGAACCGGCCGTCAACTTCTGGCGTCGCGTGTACACCGAGATCACGACGAACGAAGGTTTCGTGCACGACGATACGCGGCTCGACATCGTCTACGAGACGGTCCGGCTGTCGACGTCGAGCGATCGCGCGCGACGCGCGTCGGCGAGTGAAGCAGGCGACCGCTACGTGCGCGCGCTGCGCGCCATCGCGAGCGGCAAGCGCGACAACCTGAACCCGTCGGAGAAGCGGGTGATGGAATTGTGGGGTCCTAACATCAACAGCGCCGCGCTGTCCGACGCGAGTCAGCGCGTGCGCTTCCAGCTCGGCCAGGCGGACAAGTTCCGCGACGGTCTGATCCGGTCGGGCGCGTGGGAGCGATACATCAAGAAAACGATGACCGAAGCGGGCCTGCCGCCGGAGATCGCCGCGCTCCCGCACGTCGAGTCGTCGTTCAATCCGGCCGCCCGTTCGAAGGTCGGAGCCGCCGGCATGTGGCAGTTCATGGTGTCGACCGGCCGCCGCTTCATGCGCATCGACAACGTCGTCGACGAACGTCTCGACCCGTACAAGTCGACGCGCGCTGCGGCCTTGCTGATGCAGCAGAACTACGAAGTGACGCGCGCGTGGCCACTCGCGATCACGGCCTACAACCACGGCGCGTCCGGAATGCGGCGCGCCATCGAGCAGGTCGGCACCGACGACATCGGCGTGATCGTACGCAAGTACAAAAGCCGCAGCTTCGGCTTTGCGTCGCGCAACTTCTATACGGCGCTGCTGGCTGCCGTCGATGTCGACCGTGATCCGGAGCGTTACTTCGGCGCACTGGACCGGCATCCGCCGGACAGCAGTCGCGTGCTGGTGTTGCCCGACTACATCGCCGTCGGCACGCTGGCGAAGTCGTTGGGGGTCAATCGCGACACGCTCGAATCGATCAACATGAGCCTGAAGCCGACGGTATGGAACGGCACGAAGAAGGTGCCGAAAGGTTACGAGTTCCGCGTGCCGTCCTCGGCCGGCGACCCACAGCTGCTGCTGGCGTCGCTGTCGCACGACGCGTGGGATTCGAAGCAGACGCCCGATCTGTTTCATGTCGTTCAGCGCGGCGAAACACTGTCGTCGATCGCGCCGCGCTATGGCGCACGCGTTTCGGATCTCGTGGCCATCAACAGCCTGTCGAAGTCGGCGCGCATCAAGGAAGGACAGAAGCTGATCCTGCCGGCGGGCGTATCGAAGTCGTCGGGTGAGCCGGTGATCGATCAGGGTATCTACCCCGACACCGTCGTCGAAGCGCAACGCGTCGCGGCGGCCAAGGCGGCGCCGAAGGTCGCTGCGCCGGCCGTTGCTTCGACGATCGCGCCCGCTGCGCCGAGCGTTGCGACAGGTGTCACAGCGAAGCCGCCGGCGGAGGTGGCCGTGAACATTCCGTCGGCGGTCGCGGAAGTGGCGGCCGACGATGCGGCAGCAGAAGCGGGTGACACGATCGGCACCGCCGAAACGATCGAGCAGGCGGCCGCTGCGGAACAGGAAGTGGCCGTCGCGTTGCCCGCGGTTCCGCCGCCGTCGCAAGCCGCGGAGGTGGTGGAAATCGAGCAGCGGCAATTGCTCGCCGACCCAAGCGACTATTCAGTGGCGGAAGATCGCACGATCCGAGTGCAGGAAGACGAAACGATCGGTCACTACGCCGACTGGCTGGGCGTGAAAGCGAGCGATCTGCGGCGCATGAACGGCATGAAAGGTACGTCGGCCGTGCGCGTCGGAAAACGCCTGAAGCTCGATTTCTCGAAAGCAACGTCGGAGCAATTCGAAGGCGCGCGACTCGCGTATCATCAGAATCTGCAGGAACAGTTCTTCGCGAACCACCGCATCGTCGCCACGAGCGAGCACGTCGTGAAGCCCGGCGAATCGATCTGGGTGCTTGCCGGCCGGAAATACAACATCCCGGTCTGGTTGTTGCGCCAGTACAACCCCGACCTCGACCTGTCGATGGTAAAACCGTCGACCCGAGTCGTCATTCCGGTTCTGGCGAGCCCGGGAGCGTGACCCTCCGGCGCGCGGCACTGGGATCGTTGCTGATCCTCGCCGTCGCTTATGGCGTCTCGCCGTGGCTCGCGGCCAAGCTGCTGCCGCCTTTGCTGGCTCGTTGGGGCGTGGAGTCCAGCCAGTTCTCGTTCGGATATCCGCGGTGGAATGGTGTCGACGTGACGGCGTTGCAGCTGGCGACGGCAGGTACGACGGTGACAGGTACGAACGTGCGGGTTTCGTATCGAATCTGGCGGCTCTTTCGCGGCGAACTGGAAGCCGTCGACGTCGGCGAACTGACGGTCCGTCTCGGGCGCAGTGCCGGGTCGGTGGAGGGGCCCGGATCGTTCGACATCGCATCGTTCTGGTCGCTGATCCCGGCGCGACAGGTGGTCATCCGTGAACTCGATGTCGCGAACGCAGATCCCGCGGTGTCCGCACGCGGCAGCGTCAGCTTCGACCCTGAAGTGCTGAAGGTGCGTCTCGGCGTCGAGAGTCCGCTGCTGGCCGTACCGCTCGAAGTGGACGGTGCGGTGACCCCGGACGGGCGCGTGGCGGTGACTTTGATGGAGCGCGGGTCTGCCACACCGCTCGGGTCGCTTACGGGAGTCCCGGACGCCGACCGCCGGGCGATGACATTCGACGGCCGCATCGCGCTGACCGGCCGTCCGCTCGCGCTGGCCGGCGCCTACGTGGGCTTGCTGCTGTCGGCGGGCAGCGCGGAGGTGGACGTGCGAGGACGCACGGCGTGGCCGTTACCGTCGCCAGACGCGTTCAAGTCGTTCGAGGGTAGCGGCGCGTACCGCATCGAGCTCGCGGGTGCGGCGCCGAAAGCCGAGAACGTCACCGCGCGCGTCAATGGCGACTTCACCGTTTCCAACGGTGCAGTTAAGGCGCGCCTGGAACCTGGAGGATTGATTCAGGCGGACGTACAGGAGCTGCGGCGGGTCGCCGGAAAAGCCGACCTCGGCGCGCGTGTTGCGATTGAGAACGACCAGACCGTGGACATCGACTATGCGCAGCGAGGTGTCAGGCTTGGCGACGGCCTGGCCGTTACGCTAACCGCCGCCGGCAAGCCGCTGCGGCTGCGCGTGCGCGGCGCGTTCGGCGCGGATCGCGATTTCGAACTCGCGGTAATCGGCCTCGACGGTGCGCCGATCGTGCTCGCCACCGGTGTGGCCGACGGCGCTGAAGGGCTGACCGTCAAAGCGCAGCTGGCGCTCGCCGGAAAGGTGCTGCAGACGGCTGCTGCAGCCGCCGGGCTCGGCATCACCGGCGGTCACGTGGTGGCCGACTTCGAAGGCGGCGTGCGGTTATCGCCGCAACCCTCGCTGCAGGACGTCGAAGGGCAAGGGCGCGTTCGCGTTGCACTCAGCGGACGGCTCGCGCCGGAGCGGCTGTTCGACGCGGCCATCGAAGGCAATTACACGATCGGTGCGTCGATCAAGGCGGTGCTCGAATCTGGCGCGCACGTCGTGCTCGCGTCGGACGGATTCGAACTGTCCACCGTTTCTCCGCTGACCATCGAGGGACAGGCATCCTCTCCGGTCAAGCTGCGCGTGCAGTCGGTCGATCTCAAGGCGGCGTTGCCGCCGACGCGTGTCGGAAAGCACACGATCACGCTCGGCAATGCGTGGCTGTCGCTGGAGCAGATCGTACTGGATGGAGACGGGATCGGCGCATCTGCCGTGCTTCGTACGCACGCCGGCCGCGACGCGCTGGCGATGCGCGTGACGTTGTCGCACGACCTCGCGACCGCGACGGGCGCATTCACTGCGACGGGCGATTGGGCCGTTTCGAAGGCTGTGCTGGCGACGCAGCTGCCAGGGTTCAATGCGGCCTACGATGTCGATGAAGGGACGATCGGGCTCGCGATGGACGGCAGCTGGGATGCTTCGAAGATTCTCATCTACAACGCCAAGGGCCGTATCCGCATCGACGGCAGGAAGGCCCACTACGACGATTACGCGATCCTCGGATTGAAGGTCGACGTGCCGTTCGCCATGTCCGGCGACTCGCTGAGCGTTCCGGACACGAAACTGACGATCGACTCGTTCGACGTCGGTTTTCCGCTGACCGACATCTCGCTCGGATTCGCGATCGCCAACGGTTTCGCACGGGTGCAGGATCTTTCGGGTAACGTTCTGGGGGGGCGATTTTCGGCGGACGCATTCGACTACGATCTGGAAGCGGACAAGACTTCGCTGGCTGTCGACCTGAGCGGGATTTCCCTTGCCGACGTGCTGGCACTGGAAGGCGGCGACGTGAAAGGGTCCGGTCTGCTCGATGGCCGACTGCCGGTGATGCTCGACGGCGAAGCGTTCACGGTGACTGACGGGCGGATCGTTGCGAGGGCGCCTGGCGGTACCCTGATGTACAAAGGGGCGGCAGCTTCGTCGATGGTGGCTCAGTCGGGCTTCGGCTTTGCGTTTCAGGCGCTCGAAGATTTCCGCTACGACACGCTCGATGCCGATGCGGGGCTCGCGACGGACGGGACCTTGAAGCTGGGTGTCCGGTTGAAAGGCTTCAATCCTGCAGTCGAGAACGGGCGGGCGATTCAGTTCAATCTGAACCTGACCGAGAGTGTGCCAGCCTTGCTCGAGAGTCTGCGCGCCGCCGAAGGCGTGACCAAACGCGTCGAGCAACGATTCGCGCCATGAGTGTCGCGCGCCGATCGATGCTGATATCGTAACGCTCGCCGTGTTTGCAGGAATTGCGATGTCGTCTTTCAGGCCGTTCCATGTCTCCGCCGCGCTTCTGGTAGCGCTCGTCGCGCTCGGTGGCTGCACGCCGACGGTGAAGGTGGCGACGGACGAACCGATTACCATCAATCTCAACGTGAACATCCGTCACGAGATTCTCGTCAAGGTCGACAAACAGCTCGACAGCGCGATCGACAAGAATAGCGACATTTTCTGAAGGAGCAGGGCATGGTTCGACGATGGTTGTGTGTATTCCTGATGCTGGTGCCGATGGCTGCATTCGCATTGACGCTGGACGAAGCGCGCCAGCAGGGGCTCGTTGGTGAAGACTGGACGGGTTACGTTGCGGCGGTGTCACCGAACCCGAGCAAAGAAGTGCAGGCGCTGGTCACCGAGGTGAACGACAAGCGCAGAGCGGTGTACGAGAAGGTCGCGAAGGAGACATCCACTGCGAAAGACCCGGTGACTGCGGACGATGTCGCCAAGGTGGGGGCACCGAAGGTGTTCGACAAGGCGGCGCCCGGAACCTATCTCCGCCTGCAGGGAGAAACCTGGCGAAAAAAGTAGCGCCCGCGCGGTACGTTGGCGCACCGCAGGGCTCTCCATAGATCATGCACGCACCAGATCACGCGCCGGTTTGACGTCGGCGCTGTCCGGAAACACCGCCCGTTCGATGTGAGCATCCGGCACGCCGAGGTGCTCCGCGAGCAGACCTTTCATCACCGCCCGCAGGTCGGTCGTGGGCTTGAGGTCGCGCCCCTCGAGCAGATCGTTGGGCTTCAACCCCGGCCAATCGGCGAGCACTCGACCGCCCGCTACCGCGCCACCGAGCAGGAACGCCGCGCCACCGGTGCCGTGGTCGGTGCCCTGAGTGCCGTTCATTGCCACCGTGCGGCCGAACTCCGTCATGATCAACACGGCGGTCTGATTCCATGCTGGACCGAGCGCGCTGCGAAGTGACGCGACACCGCGATTGAGCTCGCGCAGATTGCGCGCCAGCGCACCGTAGTTGGCGGCTTGAGCAGAGTGCGTATCCCAGCCGTTGCTTTCGATCATCGCGATACGCGGACCGTCGGGTTTCGCCAGGAACCTGCCCGCGGCCTCCATCAAGCCCGCAAACTGCGACCCCAGGTCGGTGTCGGTGGCCATTTCGTGCGCGGAACGCGCGCGGGCGAGCGCAGCGTCCAGTTTGGGGTCCGCGGCATACATCGCTGCGATGCGCGCGATCGTATCGGTGGTCGGTTGCGGCAGAACCGACGGGTACCAGGACGTGACGGCCGCATCGCCGCGCATGATCACCGGCATCGTCTGCGCAATGGCGATGCCGACGTCGTGGTCCGCGACTGGAAGCGCCGATAGAGAGCGGTTCAGCCAGCCGGACTTCAGCAGGTACGGAATCGCCGAGCCGTTCTCCAGCACGTTCTGTGCTTCGAAGTGGGACCGTCCGTGATACGCAACGCACGCAGCGTGGATCGGCAACAGCGATTTCTCTTTGAATAGCGTCTCGAACTCCGTCAGCGCCGGATGCAGACCGAACGTCGAATCGAGCGCGAGCGCGCCGTCCGTGGTACCGGGCGGAGGCGTGGCGATACCGGCGCGCGCCGAATCGAACGCAGGATCGCCGTGCGCGGGCACGGCGGCGAGGCCATCCATGCCGCCGCGCTGAATGATGACGACGAGGCGTTTGTCGATTGCCGGCGCTGCGAATGCGAGGCGCGGAAGTGCAGCTGCTGCGACGCCGATACTCGCGCCTTTCAGCAACGTGCGACGGTTGAAATGACGCATGGTCATCTCCGCATGAATTCTGGCGAGGTGAGCAGCAGCGCGACGGCCTGCGCCTGACTCTCGGCGCGACCGATGACGGTGCGCGTGTCGGACGACAACGTTGCGCCGAACACGCCGTCTGCAAACACATCGGGTTGCGTGATCGATCCCGCGAGCGCGCGACCGGCGAGCTGCGCCCATTCGATGCGCTTCCACACACCGTCCGGCGACAGCCAGTAGTCCTGCTGATCGCTCCAGCCGTCGGGTCCTGGCGACATATAGGGCCGCTGACCCATTTCATTGAGGCTCGCCATCAGCTGACGACCCACCAGAGGGGGACCGCCCATCGTTCTGACGGCGGAGATGAGATATTCCTCCGGCTGTTTGAGCTTCGAGCGCGGCTCGGCCCAGGCCTCAGGCGAGTCGATCAGCGTGAGCGTGACAGCGCCGAGGTCGCCGTCGGTTTCGCGGAACACGGCGGCCAATCGCGCGATGACAGCCTCGGGCGGTTCGTCAGCCACGAAATGACGGGCCAGTTTGGTAGCGATGAACCGGGCGGTGGAGGGGTGGCGGGCGAGGTCGCGCAGAACCGCTTCGCCCTGCTCCACGCCGCCAGCCGCATAGGTTTTACCCATTACGGTGTGTGCGCCGGATTCGTGCGCGGCGGCGTTGAAGTGGAACAGATCGTTGCCGATGCCGATCCATCGCGCCGCGAAGCGCGCGAACTGGCGCGGCGAGAGCACCTGCCACCCTGTGATAACGTTGGCGAAGCTCGTGACGTCGGCCTGGTCGTACCCGCCGTGCGCGCCGACCGTGTGCAGTTCGAGAATCTCGCGGGCGAGATTCTCGTTCAGCCCGGTTGGCGCCGGCACTCCCGCAAACTGCTGCGGCCGCTTCGGTGGATTCCGCGCCCACTCGGAATGCGGTCCGATGCTGCGTGTGTTGTCGAGATAGATCAGCATGGCCGGGTGCTTCACGACGGCCAGCAGCATGTCGGCGAATTTGCCCGTGACGTAGGGACGGATCGCGTCGCGCTCGAACGACGGAGGTAGCGCGATCGCGACGGGCTTCGCGCCCGAGACCACGAAGTGGTTGGACCAGAAATGCACGAGGCGTTCGAATACCGGAGTGTCCGTGGCGACCGCAGTATCGAACCGCGCTTTCACCGCGGTTTGATATCGGGGATACAACGCCTTCACGTACGATTTCTCGACGCTCCCCTTCATTGCCTCGTCGGTCGACTGTATTTCCTTGCGGTAGTCGCGCAACCAGAGGAAGAAGGCCAGCTGATCGTCCATCGTCGACGGCAATGCCGCCAGCGGTGCGGGCACGTGTTTTTCGGGAACGATCTGCCGTTTGACCCAGGTCCGCGGATTCTTCGCGATCGCGGCCATCGCCTCGGGACTGGCGCCGAATCCGAACCGGTTCGCGGCCACGACGGCGTCTTGCGAGATCATGACGGCTCCGAATCGGCGCAGGCTGATCCGTTATACGCGAAGGTCGTGGAAGTCCGTCGCGTCAGCGCCGACGCATCAGGCACTCCTGCATGGCCGAAGCGACCAGGGTGCCGTCCGGACGATAGATCTCGCCGCGACTGAAGCCGCGCGCCTGCGACGCGGACGGACTGTCGAGGTCGTACAGCAGCCATTCGTCGACGCGCACCGGCCGGTGGAACCACAAGGCGTGGTCGAGGCTCGCCCGCTGCAGTCGCGCGCGGTCTACCGGACGATGCGGCAACCGCGACGTCGACATCAGATCGGAATCGGACTGGTAGGTGAGCAGGCACGCATGCAGTAAGGGGTCGTCGCCGACTTCGCCGTTGGTTCGGAACCAGACCCGCTTGAACGGCGGCATCGGCGTTTCCTGCAGGTACGTCTTCCACTCTTCCATCATTGCGACGAACGCGGTGCGTTGCAGCGCGGGCGGCACTTTCGCCGGCGGTTCCCGAACCACGGTTCGAGCCTGATGCGCAAAGCCATCTTCCTGGATCTGGAACGATGCCGACATCTCGAAGATCGCATCGCCGCGTTGGATCGCGACCACACGGCGCGTCGCGAAAGAGCGGCCGTCGCGGATGCGATCGACCGACATCAGCACCGGCACGTCTGGGTCGCCGGGACGCAGAAAGTAGCCGTGCAGCGAGTGCACCCGCAGCGTGTCGGGCACTGTGCGGCCGGCGGCCATCAGCGCCTGCGCCATGATCTGTCCGCCGAAAACGCGACCGCTCGTGCCGGGCGGGTGATGGGCGCGGAACTGGTTCAATTCGATCGATTCGAGATCGAGAATCGCGAGCAATTCGGGGAGTGTGGGATCCATGGGGGCGGCATTATAGGGGTGATGTCGGACTGGGTGCTCGCGGGCGGTCGTCCGTACAACGCCCTCATTGATGATCGCGAAGCACAATACTTTTTCGAAAACGCGTCATTGCGATATGGAGCGGACACAATATAGTGGCCGGGTATCCGAAATCCGCCGGAGTAACGCGATATGAGCGAGGCAGAAGTTCTGCAACCGTCGAGTACGCTCGATCTCGGATGGATGGACCGTCAGGGCGAGTGGGGCATCCGTGCGGTGCCGGGCAAACAAGGACTCTCGCTGGCCGACATTCAGATCGGCAGTTACGGCGAACCCGAAGAGCGCAGCGACAACCAGACCGGCCGGCCGCGCGGTGCCGGTGCACGACCGAACTCGTATCGCATCGGCGGCTACGCCGTCATGTCCAAGAGCGAAATCTGGCTCGACAACGCATCGTTCCTTTATGAGGAAGCACTGCAGCGGCAATGGAGCTCCGCCACGGACGTGCCGTGGCACACGATCAAGCCGCTGCCTGACGACATCGAAGAGGCGGAGTGTCAGCTCGCCACATTCTTCACGGAAGTGGAGTTCGTCGCCGGGGACGTGCCGGCGCGGTGGATCGCGAGCACCACGCCCGACTTCTTCGAACCGCGGCAGTGTCTGCTCGCGCAGGTGATGGACGAGTCGCGCCACATGGACGTGTTCAGAAAGCGCGCCCTCGCCAACGGCGGCGGATTGATGCAGACCTCCGGCGGCACGGCCGGAGTGGTCGGCAGCATCGACCTCGCGCGCGATTTCACGGAAATGTCGTCACGGCTGCACATCTCCGGCGAAGGCGCGGTGCTCACCATGTTCCGCATGGGCGAACTGATGGCGTACAACGAGGCCGAAAAGGCGATGTACCGCCTGTGCGCGCAGGACGAGGCGCGGCACGTCGCGTTCGGCGTGATGCACATGCGCTACATGTCGGAAACTGCGCCGCAGCGCCGCGAAGAAATCCAGTGCTATCTCGACGAAGCGGAACGGCAGATCCTCGCCGGTTCGCAGAATCCGGCTGGCACTCAGACCGACTCCAGCGAGGCGCTGGCGATTCTGCTGGGGGGCGGGAAAGACAAGTACGACGAAGGCGTGCGCAAGCTCATTGCGATTCGCAAGCGTCAGGTGCAGGAATACATCAAGCGCGTTCGTTCCACCGGCTTCGGCGACCGCTTCGACAACGGCCGTTCACAGCTGATCCGGACGTTCGACGATCACGCCGCCGCATGACCAGCTCCGGGGACCCTTCATGACCGACAAGACCGACGACAAGTCCCCGCCGCAGCCGCCGCCACCGCAAACTGCGCCACCGCAAACTGCGCCACCGCAACCTGCGCCGCCAAACCTCAAATGGATGGGCAAGACCCATCAGTGGGGCACGCGCGTCAAACCCGGCAAACACGGTTTGCGTCTTGGCGATCTCAATGTCGGCATCTACGGCGAAGTGCCGCCGGTGTGGACCGACCAGACGCGCGCGCCGCGCGGCGCCGTGTCGCGCCGCGGCGTACCACCGCTCGGCTATGCCATCCGTGACAAAGTGGATCTGTGGGCCGACTCCGCGGCCGACATGTACGAAGAAGCGATCCAGCGCCGGTGGGCGCCGGCCGTCGACGTTCCATGGAGCACGGTCAAGCCGCTGCCTGACGACGTCGAGCGGTCGATCTGTCAGGTGTGCACCGAACTGTCGCAATACGCCAACGCCGACGTCGAGAGCGTGACGTACTGGCAGTCGCAGATGGCGTACGGCTATCACGAGATCAAGCAGTTCCTCGCGACCGTGAGCTTCGACGGTGCGCGGCACATGGAAGTGTTCAGAAAGCGCGCGTTGTGCAATGGCGGCGGTCTCGGCCTCGAGGGCCCCGGTGAAGTCAATCGGATGATTCTCGAAAGCCGCGGCGGCTGGACCGAAGCGGTGCTGTACCTCTTCATCGTGCGCGGCTTGTTCACGCAGACGATGTACCGCTACCTGCATCGATATGCGCACAACGATGCCGAGCGGACGATTTTCGCGCATTGCCTCGAAGACAAGGCGCGCCACCTCACGTACGCCATCGATCACCTGCGCTACGCCGTAAACCACCAGGACGATCAGAATCTGATCCTGCAACAGCTGTGTTTCATCGGCGAACGCGTGCTGGTCCGCGAATTGAAGGACGTGGTGCTGCGCGAAGCACTGACGATCGTATTCGGCAACGGCATCAGCGGGGCGGAGCAGGGCGGGCGGATATTCCGGCGCATGATGTCGGATTACATCACGCGCTATCTCGCGACGCTGAAATGGCTGGGTGTCGAGCGCCGCACGCTGTTCCCCGAAGAGTTGTCCGCATACCTGAAGGCGTCGTAAAAGATGGCGGTATTCCCCTCAGTGCAATGGTTTGACGCGGTGCGGGGCGTGTTCAACGCCGACGAGTCGTATCAGGGCGGCGGTGGCGGGGCGTGCAACGCGTTGATGGGGCTCAAGATCGCGGGCCAGTCGTTTCTCGTCACGTTCGAGGGGGCCGAATGCAGCGCCGCCGTGAAAGTGCAGGACAACGATCTGGCGGCAGCCGACTACATCCTCGAGATGTCGTACGCCGACTGGAAAGAGATGATCCAGAACATCGCAACGAATGGTCATGCTGACCTGCACCACACGCTCAACACGCTCGACCTCGGCCGGCCCGAAGGTTTGTCGCATTCGATGCACGGCGACCAGTACCGCGAAGACCTGTTCTTCCGTTACAACCAGACGATGCAGTACTTCTTCGACGCGTCGGCACGCGTCGCAACCGAATTCATGGAGTGAACCGATGAGCGCGCTGTTGAATCTGGGTCTGTTGCAGCGGGTGCGCGAAACGGTGAATGCCGACCGCAATTTCCGGCGCCTCGGCACGTGCGATGTGCGCGTCGGCATCAAAACCGACGAAGCCGCGTTCCTGGTCGACTTCGAGGCGTTCGAGTGCGCGGCGGTCGCCGCGATCGAACTCGATGCGTTGCGCGACGCCGATTTCTATCTGGATCTGACGAGCGATGCCTGGAAGTCGTACCTGGCCGGCAGGAAAGCCGGTACTGCCCCGTCGCTGGTCAGCCTCGACGTCGACACGCCCAACGGCATCGTGAAGGGGTCGGATCCGCTCAAGACGCTGAAGTTCGAGCGCTATCATCTGACGTTGCAGTCGTTCCTCGACACCGGAGCGCGGCTCGCCGCCTGAAATCGTGGCCACGTACGAGTTCCGCTGCGCGGACTGCGGAGAGGTCACTTCCCACTGGTGTTCGATTGCGGAACGACCCGCCACCGTCGCGTGCGCGCATTGTGGCGCGCAAGGTGCCGCACGAATCCTGTCGCAATCGTCGGTGCGCCTGTCGAGTGCCAGCAAGGTGGCGCGGCTCGATCCGAAGTACGACAAGATGGTGGATCGCGCGATGAAGAACACGCCGCAAGCAGACCCCGATCGCGTGCTCAAGAGATTGAAGCCGTTCCCTAAAGATCCCTAGCTCGGGATCGGCGAGAAAAGTCGGGACGGCGTTTGATGCGCCGCCCCGACAAGCCCCTGTAAGGGAAGATGGAGGGACCAGGGGAACGTCAGCCTAAACGGCGTCGACGCGTGCGGCAGAGAGGAAATCACGCTTGCTCGTGTGAGCCGCCGACGTTCGTCGTCGTTGCCAACCGTCTGCGGGGATCACTACGATGTCGGCCGCGTCAGTTGCACCGAATGGAGACCACCATGCCGAGCCAGGAACTCAACCAGATGATCGAAATGCTCGCCGGCCAGCCGCCCGTCGGAGGCGGCAGCATCGAAGAGCAGCGCGCCGGCATGGAGGCGATGCTCGGCGGATTGCAGCTGCCTGAGAAGATCAGCGTTACCGAAACGCGCGTCGGTGACTTCGATGCGGACTGGGTCACGATGCCGAACAGCGCCAACGGCCGCGTCGTGCTCTATCTACACGGCGGCGGATACGTGATGGGCTCGCGCCGCACGCATCGCGAACTGGTTTCGCGGATCGCGCGCGAAGCCGCCGCGCGCGTGCTGGTCATCGAATATCGGCTGGCGCCGGAGCATCCGTTTCCGGCGGCCGTCGAAGACGCTACCGCGGCCTATCGTTGGTTGCGCAAGCAGGGGATCGCGGCGGGTTCGATCTCGATTGCCGGCGATTCGGCGGGCGGCGGGCTGACTCTCGCGACGTTGCTGGCGTTGCGTGACGCGGGCGATGCGTTGCCGGCGTGTGCCGTATGCCTCTCGCCGTGGACCGATCTCGAAGGAACGGGCGCCTCGGCGCAACCCGGCGGCGCGGACGATCCGATGATTCCGGTCGCCGCGCTTCGCGACATGGGCAAGCTCTACGCCGCGGCCGCGCTGCGCAATCCGCTGGCGGCGCCGCTGTACGGCAACTACAAAGGGTTGCCGCCGCTGCTGATTCAGGTCGGCACGCGCGAAATTCTGCTCGATGATTCGACGCGCGTGGCCGACAGGGCCCGCGCAGCGGGCGTGCCGGTGCGGCTGGAAATCGAAGAAGGCGCGCCGCACGTGTGGCAGGCGACGCCGCACCTGCCTGAAGCGGTGGATGCTGTCAGGCGCATCGGTGCGTTCGTGCGGGAGCGGATTCCAGCCTAGCCGAATCAGGGCGTGCTGTTGTGCAGCGCGTAGATCAGCGCGACCGTGAACGTGGCACCGATGATCAGGATGACGACGAACGTGCCGGTCGACAGCGTACCGGTGTCGTCCTTCCCTTGCGATGCGTTGGCCGGGGCCGGCGTATTCGTGCGGTTTCGGAACAGCACCAGCGCCACCACGATGACGATCATCGCAGGGACCAGGAACTCGATCACGTAGCGCATGCCTCGGCCCCTTGCTTCGGAAAGCTGCAAAGAATAGACCGGCGCGAAGGCGCGGCCAACTACGACTGCGACTGGGTCTGTTCCTGCGCAACCCGCAGGCGGGCGTGGAAGTAGGTGCGGTCGATTTCGCGGTCGAGTTGCGCGAGGCGCAGCTGACAATCGTCGATGAATGCGTGAAGCTGCGCGCCTTTCAGCGTCGACACTTCGACCGACTCCAGAAAGCGGACTACGCGATTGATTGCCGTCAGCGGCTTCTGGTTGCGTGGCAATGACCGCAGCGAAGAGCGGATCCGGCTGGTGCAGTAGGCGAGCGACCGCGGCAGGTTCTCGTTCTTGAACAGAAATTGCTGTACGAGCGGTTGCTGGATCGGCTCCTGCACCGCGAGCTGATAAGCCTGCAGCGCATGCAGCGAACGCAACACCGAGCGCCACTGCAACTGGCTGTACGGTTCGAGCCCGTCGGTCTGTTCCAGCATGTCGACCGAGCGCACGTCGATGATTCGCGTGGTCATGTCGGCGCGTTCGAGGAATTCGCCGATGCGCAGGAAGCTCCACGTGTCGCCGTGCACCATCGTGCCGGACAGAAAGCCGGCGATGTGCTGCACGCGCCGCATCACACCGTCCATCGTTTCGCTGGTTCGGCTGCGCGACATGGTGCCGCTGGCGCGGTCTTTCGCGTATAGAAACAGGTCGTTGATGTACTCGAACGCGACGCGCGGCATGATCTCGCGGATGGTCCGTGCGTTTTCGCGCGCCATCGACAGCGACACCAGCAACGAGCCGGGATTGTTTTGATCCGCCGTCAGGTAGCGCACCACATTGCGCTCGTCAGGCGTCTCGTAGAGCTCGTTGAAATGCGAACGCGTGCCCATGATCTCGATCAGCGACGTCCATGCGAGGGGTATCCGCCGCGGCAGGTCGATCAGCAGGTTGCCGTTCACGTTGACCAGACGGGCGGTGCTTTCGGCGCGTTCCAGATATCTGCCGAGCCAGTAGATGCGTTCGGCGGTCTTCGACAGCGTGTGTTGCTTCATTCGACGTCGACGACCCAGGTGTCTTTGCTGCCGCCGCCCTGAGACGAGTTGACCACGGTCGATCCTTTGCGCATGGCAACGCGCGTGAGGCCGCCGGTGGTCACGTATGTTGCGGCGCCCGAGAGAATGAACGGTCGCAGGTCGAGATGTCGCGGCTCGGCGTGGTTGTTCACCAGCGTCGGCGCCGACGAAAGAATCAGCATCGGTTGGGCCATGTAGTTGCGCGGATTCGCGAGAATCTGGCGGGCGAACTTCTCGCGTTCGGCTTTGGTCGCCTTCGGACCGATCAACATTCCGTACCCGCCCGATTCGTTGGCGGGTTTCACCACCATCTTGTCGATGTTGTCGATCACGTAGTCGCGCGCTTCCTTGTCGACGCAACGATACGACGGCACGTTCGGCAGAATCGGGTCTTCGCCGGTGTAGTAGCGGATGATTTCCGGCACGTACGTGTAGATGACTTTGTCGTCGGCAACACCACAGCCGGGCGCATTGGCGAGCGCGACGTTGCCAGCGCGCCATGCGCGCATGAGGCCCGGCACGCCGATCATCGAATCGGGGCGGAACAGCTCCGGATCGAGAAACAGATCGTCGATTCGTCGATAGATGACGTCGACGCGTATCAGTCCTTCGATGGTGCGCATGTACACGCAATCGTCTTTGCCGACGACCAGGTCGGAACCCTCGACCAGCTCGCACGCCATCGCTTGCGCCAGGTACGCGTGTTCGAAATAGGCCGAGTTGTAGATGCCTGGCGTCAGCACTACCACTTCGGGACTCTTCACCTTGCGCGGCGACAGCGAACGCAACGTTCGCAACAGCTGGTCGGCGTAGTCGTCGATCGGCAGGATCCGGTAATCCTCGAACAGCTCGGGGAAGACGCGCTTCATGACTTCGCGGTTTTCGAGCATGTACGACACGCCGGACGGTACGCGCAGGTTGTCTTCGAGGACGTACACGGTACCGTCGGCGTCGCGCACTAAATCGGTGCCACACACGTGCGACCAGACGCCGTGTGCCGGGCTGACGCCCATGCATTCCGGACGGAAGTCCTTCGATTTCACGATCAGTTCGCGCGGCACGACGCGGTCGTCGAGGATGCGCTGCTCGTGGTAGACGTCGTCGATGAATCGGTTCAGTGCATTGACGCGCTGCTTGAGCCCCTTCGCGATGACGTCCCACTCACTCTTGACGACCATCCGCGGAATGATGTCGAACGGCCACTCCCGGTCGATCGAACCGCTGCCTTCGCCGGTGTAGACGGTGAACGTGATCCCCATCGTCCGTATCGCGACTTCCGCTGCGGTCTTTCGCGCCGCGAGTTCGTCGTCGCTCAGGCGCGACAACATCCGGCAGAGACTGGTTGCACCCGAGCGCGGCCGGCCTCGATCGGTGACGAGCTCGTCCCATATTCCGGCGGCCTCATACTCGCTCCAATCGATCGGCATTTTCTTCCCTGGATTGCGACGGCATTCTAGCCCGAGGCGCTGCCCATCGCCCACTCGCGCGCGCGATCCGCGCTAGAATGCGCGCCTGATTGCGATAGTTGGACGTCGATGCTCGACGGCTCAGTACATCCGGATTACGCCGAGGTCGCAGCGCTGCTGATCCGGCAGATTCCCACGAATTCGCATGGCGGTTCCGCCGTGTGCGTCTATCACGGCGAGCGCAAGGTCGTCGACATATGGGGCGGCACGCGCGATCGCGAAGACAATCCATGGCAGGAAGACACGACCGCACCGTCTTTCTCTACCACCAAGGGCGTCATGTCGACGCTGGTGCACATTCTGGTCGATCAGGGCCTCGCCGCGTACGACGATCCGATCGCGAAGCACTGGGCTGCATTCGCTGCCAACGGTAAAGGCAGCATCACGATCCGGCAGGCATTGTGTCACGAGGCCGGTTTGTATCGCATCGACGAAATGATCACGCATGCGAACGAGATCCTCGATTGGGAACACATGAAGGCATTGATCGCCGCGGCGCGTCCGGTTCACGAACCCGGTGCGCATCACGGCTATCACGCGCTCACTTACGGCTGGCTCATCGGTGGACTCATCGAAGCGGTCACTGGGAAGCCGTTGCAACGCGTGCTGCAGGAAGAACTAGTGGATCCGTTGGGGCTCGACGGTATGTTCATCGGCATGCCGCACAACGAGATGTATCGCCGCGCCCGGCTGATCACGCGCGACGGCATCATGACACCGGTGAAGCAGACCGAAGGCTGGAACGACTCGGTGCGGGAGTGGATCGAGCGTGCATTCGCGAAAATCGGCATCGAATTCTCCGAGTTCCGCTCGGCGATGGCGCTGAGCGAACCGTTCGACTGGAATGCGGAAGCGACCGTTCAGGCAATCATTCCGGCCGCGAACGGTCAGTTCACCGCGCGCTCGCTCGCGCGCATGTACGCGATGATCGCCAACGGCGGCGAGATCGACGGCGTGAGGCTGTTGTCCGAGGCACGCGTGCGGGAGATGGCCAGGGTGCAGAGCAAGAAGCGCGACAAAGTGGTGTTCCTGCCGATGCACTGGCGCATGGGCTATCACAAGGCGTTCAGCCTGGGCGCGTCGGCACCGTCTGCGTTCGGTCACTACGGCTTCGGCGGCAGCGGCGCATTCTGCGATCCGTCGCGTCGCCTTGCGGTTGCATTGACGGTGAACAGCGGCGCCGGATCGCCGATGGGCGACGTGCGGATGCCGCGCATCGCGCGCACCGCCATCAAAGCGGTGGACCGCCTGCGTGCGTAGAGGAAGCAACGCGTTGAGCTACGCCCTGCTCGAACAGCGTTTTCGCGAATTGGGCGATCTCGGCCACGCGCAGGCGATGCTCGGCTGGGACGAAGCGGTGATGATGCCGACGGGCGGTGGCGCACGACGGGGCGACGTGCTCGCAACGCTCGCGGGCATCGTGCACCGGCAATTGACGTCGTCGGAAACCGCGGACCTCATTGCGGCGGCCGGTGAAGAGTCCGAACTCGACCATTGGCAGCGCGCGAATCTGCGCGAGATCGAGCGCGCGCATACGCATGCCACTGCACTTCCGGCGACCCTTGTAGTGGAACGCAGCCGGCTCAGCACGCGCTGCGAGCAGACGTGGCGCAAAGCGCGTGAGGCGAACGATTGGCGCGCCGTTGCAGGTCTGTTGGGAGATCTGGTCGAATTGACGCGCGAGTTGGGCGCCGCACTCGGCGTCGCGAACCGGTTGGCACCGTACGATGCGCTGATCGACCGTTATCAACCGGGAATGACGCAAGCGCAGATCGACTCGATCTTCACCGAGCTTCGAACGTTTCTGCCGGGGCTGATAGATAGCGTCATCGCGCAGCGCCCGAAGCCGTTGCCGTTTGCAGGGCCGTTTCCCCGTCATAAACAGGAAACGCTGGCGCGGGCGCTGATGACGACGATCGGTTTCGACTTCGACCACGGTCGCCTCGACACGAGCCACCATCCGTTCTGCGGCGGCGATCCCGACGACACGCGCATCACCACGCGCTACGACGAAAGCGACTTTCTGCCGTCGCTGATGGCCGTGCTGCACGAAACCGGCCACGCCATGTACGAGCAGGGTCTACCGCGCGCTTGGCGCGGACTGCCCGTTGGAGAAGCAGCCGGCATGGCGGTGCACGAGAGTCAGTCGCTGCTGATGGAAATGCAGGTGTGCCGCGGCCGTGAATTTCTCGGGTACGCCGCGCCGATCATCCGCGAACATCTGGGCACCGATTCGACCGGCGCCTGGCACGCCGACAACCTGTACCTCGCGAGCACTCAGGTACGGCGGGGACTGATTCGGGTCGACGCCGACGAGTTGACGTATCCGCTGCACGTGATCCTGCGTTATGAACTCGAACAGGCGCTGATGTCGGGCGACCTCGCGGTCACGGACGTGCCCGCCGCGTGGGACGAGAAGATGCGCCACTATCTCGATCGCAGCACGAAAGACGATTTCCGCGACGGTTGCATG
>DATJGR010000023.1:0-8099 GCA_035494855.1 Pseudomonadales bacterium
TTCGCGATGAACGACCTCGTCGGCCTCGACCTCGGCTGGCGCGCGCGGCAGATGGCGAAAGTGAAGCCCGAAGACGTGCCGTTGACGGCGCGCGTCGTCGACAAGCTGTGTGCGATGGGCAGATTCGGGCAGAAGAGCAACGCCGGCTACTACAAGTACGCGGAAGGCAGCCGTCAGGGCATGCCGGATCCGGTCGTGGCGAAGCTGATCGTCGAAACGTCGAACGAGCTCGGCATCAAACGCCGCGAAATCGGCGACGAAGAAGTGCTGAAGCGTTGCCTTTATCCGCTCATCAACATCGGCGCGCAGTTGCTCGAAAGCGGTGTGGCGTTGCGCGCGGCCGACATCGACGTGGTGTACATCTACGGCTACGGTTTTCCGAAGTATCGCGGCGGACCGATGTATTACGCCGACCAGATCGGCCTCGACAACATCTATCAGGACATCCTGAAGTTCCATCAGGAATACGGCGAAGCGTGGAAGCCGTCGGGGCTGCTCGCGCGGCTTGCGAAGGCCGGCAAGACGTTCGCCAGTCTGACCGAGTAACCGCCGATGCCCGCCGCGCTAACCGGCATCCGGGTGGTCGACCTCGCGACGTCGCGCGCCGAACTCGCCGGGCGCGTGCTGGCCGATCTCGGTGCTGACGTCATCAAAGTGGAGCCGCCGGACGGCAGTGACGCGCGCAGATTGCCGCCGTTCCGCAACGGTGCTGACGGCTCGATCGAGGGGTCGTTGTACTGGGCGTTCGTCGGCCTCGGCAAGCGCAGCATAGTGCTCGATATCGCTTCGAAGACCGACCGCGAACGGCTGCTGCAGTTGATCGACGCTGCAGACATCCTGATCGAGTCGTTCGACCCGGGTGTGATGGAGGCTGCCGGTCTCGGCTACGCCGAGCTGGCCGCGCGCAACCCCGGCCTCGTTTACACGTCGGTGACGCCGTTCGGCCGAACCGGACCGAAAGCGCTGACGCCCGCGATCGATCTGACGATCGAAGCGAGCGGGGGCCTGATCGGAATGCAAGGCGACGGCGATCGGCCGCCGCTCGCGATCGGCCTGCCGCAAGCGTCGTTCCACGGTGGCGTACAAGCGGCGGCTGACAGCCTGATCGCGCTGTACGAACGCAATCACAGCGGGCTCGGCCAGCATCTCGACGTGTCGATGCAGGCGGCGATGATCTGGACGCTGATGAATGCAACGGGCTATCCCGCGAACATCGGCGGCAACCCGCCGGGGACCAGCGAATTCCGCAACGATGCGCGCCCTACGCTGCTGCCCGGCATGCGCGCGCCGCGCACGATGGCTTGCAAGGACGGCTTCGTCGTGATCGGCACGTACCAGCCCGGCATCGGCGAGCGCACGCTCGACGGAATGTTGCGCTGGGCCGGCGACGAGGGCTGGGCCGCGGCCGATCTGCTTCAGCGCAGCTGGCTCACCTACATGAACGACCTCGTCATCGGCGCGTTGACGGTGGACGATTTCAATCGCGGCTACGACACAATTGGCGAATTCGTCGCGCAGCGAACGAAGCGGCAACTGCTCGACGGCGCGCTGGCACGCAAGCTGCTGTTGGCGCCGATTCACGACGCGGGCGACGTGCGCGCCGACCCGCAGCTGGCATCACGCAATTATTGGACGAACGTCGGCGGTGACCCGCATCCGGGCCCCTTCGCGAAGCTGTCGGTAACGCCGATACAGATGCAGCGGCCGGCGCCAAGGCTCGGCGCCGATCAGGATCTTCCGTTGACCACGCCTACCCGCAAGGCGATCGGCGCGCGCAAGAAACCCGATGCACCGACGTTCGAGGGTCTGAAAGTGGCCGACTTCGCCTGGGTGGGCGTCGGCCCGATCATCAGCAAGGCGCTCGCTGATCACGGCGCCACGGTGATCCACGTCGAGTCAGAAGCGAAAACCGATCTGCTCCGCTCTCTGCCGCCGTTCAAGGACGGCGAACCGGGGCTCAACCGCTCCCAGTTCTTTGCGAACTTCAATACTTCGAAGCAGGGTCTGCGGCTCGAACTGAACCAGCCCGACGACCTCGCGCTGGCGCGTAAGCTGGCCGACTGGGCCGACGTAGTGGTCGAGAGCTTCACACCCGGCACGATGGCGCGCTACGGGCTCGACTATCCGACGTTGTCCGCGAATCGCAACGACCTCGTGATGCTCAGCACGTGCATGCGCGGGCAGACCGGACCCGAGCGCCACTACACCGGCTTCGGCAACCAGGGCGCGGCGCTCGCAGGGCTCGTCGCGATCACCGGCTGGCCCGATCGCGCGCCGGCCGGCCCATGGGGCGCCTACACCGACTTCATCACGCCGCGTTACGGCGTCGCGGCGCTCATGGCCGCACTGCTGCACCGTGCCGCCACGGGCCAGGGACAGTACATCGACCTCTCACAGATCGAAGCCGGCATTCAGTTTCACGCGCCGTTGCTGCTCGATCACGTGGTCAACGGCCGCATCGCGCGGGCGGCCGGCAACGCTTCCAACTATGCCTGCCCGCACGGCACCTACAAGACGCGCGGCATCGAACGCTATGTGGCGATCGGCGTGGCCACTGCGGCGCAATGGACGTCGCTGTGCGAAGTCCTGCCGTTTCCCGTCGCTTTGCGTTCACTGACGGCGTTACACGAGCGCATCAGCCAGCGCGAGGCGATCGAAACCGAGCTCGCCCGCTGGTGCGCCGATCGCGATGCGTTCGAACTGGTGGAACAACTGCAGCGCGCCGGCGTACCGAGCCATCTGGTGTCGCGGCCGACCGATCTGTTCGAAGACCCGCAACTGCAGCACCGCGGTTTCTTCGTCACGCTCGATCATCCGGTGATGGGGCCTACCCCCTACGACGGTCCGATCACCCGCTTCTCGCGGACGCCGGCGCAACTGCACCGGCCCGGTCCGTTGCTCGGTCAACACAGCGCCGAGATTCGCCGGTGGCTCGAATAATCCAAGGATCACCCCTCTAACCATTCGTCAAAGGAGCGAACGATGCATACCGAAACTCTGACCTACACCGACGCGGGCACCACGCTGAAAGGTTTCCTCGCGTACGACGACAAGAAGACCGGCAAGCGCCCCGGCGTTCTGGTGATGCCCGAGGCGTTCGGCCTCGGCAAGAACGCCAAGAACCGCGCCACGATGCTGGCCGAGCTCGGCTACGTTGCGCTCGGCGGCGATCCGTTCGGCGACGGCAGGGAATTCACCGATCTGCAGGAAGCGATCAAGGTGGCCGGCGCATTGATGGCAGACCCCGCGAAGTTCCGCGCCCGCGCCCGCGCCGGCATCGACAAGCTCGCCTCACTGCCGCAGGTCGACCCGAATCGCCTGGCGTGCATCGGCTACTGCATGGGCGGCACCTTCTCGCTGGAACTCGCACGCGACGGCGCGCCGTTGCGCGGGATCGTGTCGTTTCACGGCGGCTTGCAGACCCAGCGACCGGCGCAACCCGGACAGGTGAAGGCGAAGATCCTCGTGTGCCACGGCTCCGACGACCCTATGATCCAGACCGCGCAGGTGAACGCGTTCGTCGAGGAAATGACCAACGCCAAAGCCGACTGGGAACTGATCAGCTACGGCAACACGGTACACAGCTTCACCAACCCGGATGCCGACGGCACGATGATGCCCGGGATCAAGTTCAACGCGCAGTCCGACGCGCGCTCGTGGACCGCGATGCAGAACTTCTTTTCGGAGGTGTTCAGGTAGCCTTCACGAGGGCTTCAATGCAGGCGGCGGCGGTCCTTTCGGAAAGGGCACCTCAGGTGCGCTGTTAGTGTTCTGGAAGCTTGCAATCAGCCATCGACCTTCTGCTTTTCGCAGAATCTGAAGCTGAATGCCCTCGCGCGGAGGCGCCGGTGCGCCGGGCGGCACCTTCGCGCCGTCCAGCGTCCATCTTACGTGCACGACGGCAGTCGCCGGGTCGAGGAATCGGACATGAACCTCGCCGATCGTCAGCGTGCTGTCGCGAAATATCCACGCGAAGGCGTCGGTCAGTTTGCCTTGGATCTCTGCTCGGCCCTGCCACCACCAGCCCAGTACGTTCACCACGTCGCCATCCACGGTGAACAGATCCGCATACGCGCCCGCGTCGTGCCGGTTCCACGCCGATGCCTGCCGTGCTTCTACGTCGCGAATGGCCGCTTCGTCCGGCGATGTCGCAGTCATGCCGGTCGTGACCACGGTGCCAACCGCGAGCACGACCGCCGCATACCACCTGTGTCCCATCACGTTCCCTCCAGAAAATGTCCTGCGATGCCGCTACCCGCGCTCTGCCCGAAACTGGGCAATGAAAACGGTGCCCACCGTCGCCAGCAGCGCGAGCGTTCCAAGAAGAAACCCTGAATAGGGACCGACCGGAGACAATCCGGTCGCGGCCCCGGCGAATGCAATGAAGGAGATCAAGCCGAACGGCGCGGCAAAGAGATAGAGAACGGGGAACGGCGGTCCCTTACGAACGATACCGAAGGCAACGAGAATGAACCGGAACAGCGGCCAGATCGTGCCGATCGCCGCGCTGAGCCGCCATATCGATTCAGGCGCAACGTCGAGCGACGCGAACCACGACGGAAGATAGCAGAGCACGGCGACTACGAGACCGCCCTCGATCACGATCGTCAGGCGGAGCCGGCTGTAACCATCGGGATCATCGTTGCCGGCGAACGCACGAAATACCGCTGCGAAGCCGGCGAGCGTGATCGATCCTTCCGCCATCGACGCAAGTACCGTAGGAAGTTCCATTACTCACGCTCCCCAACGGTACGCTCGAGCGGCGGCACGTCAGCGATTCTTCTTCGCTGCCCGGCACGCATGGCATTCCACCGCCCTTGCATCGATGTGGCCTTTCGCTTCCTCGTAGTACCACTTCTGGTCGGCTGCCCTCCAGATTTCCCGCTTGCCGCAGAGACGACAGCTGAACGGCCGATCGATGTAGTACTCCGGTAGCGCTCCATAGGTATTGATGTGTTGCAGCCGGGACGCGTCTGCCGCCAATGCGGACGGGTGCGTTTTCTGCTGCGGCGGATGCAGTGCAGCCACCCGCTCGGCTTCCGCCAATTCCGCGGCGCTCGGGTCTCTTCCGCTGTCTCGTCGACGCACCATGCCGGGTTCAGCTGAGCGAAAAACCCTCGTACCCGTGCGATGCAACTTCGTTGCACCTCTCCACGTACGTCGCGAAGCCGCCCGAATAGGGCATGAACACGCGCGGCTTACCGGGCACGTTGGCGCCCAGGTACCAGGAGTTGCAACTCGGGAACAGCGACGCGGCCGCGAGTTCGTTGACGTGACTGACCCAGGTCTCCTCCGCTCCTTCCATCGGCTCGATGCGCTGGGCCTGACGCGACTGCATCGTCGCAATGCAGTCGCCGATCCAGCGCACGTGCTGTTCGATCGAGGGCAACATGTTCGTCAACACCGACGGGCTGCCGGGACCCGCGATGAGGAACATGTTCGGAAAGCCGGCCACGCCGAGGCCGAGGTAATTCCTCGGTCCGGCCGCCCACTTCTCCGCCAGACGCAATCCACGCTTGCCGCGGATGTCGATCTTCATCACCGAACCGGTCATCGCGTCGAAACCGGTCGCAAACACGATTGCGTCCACGTCGTAATCGCGATCGCCAACGCGCAGACCGGTCGCCGTGATCCGGTCGATCGGCGTCTTGCTCACGTCCACCAGCGTGACGTTCGGCCGGTTGTACGTTTCGTAGTAACCGGTATCGACGCACAGGCGTTTGCAGCCCACCACCGTCTTCGGACACAACAGCTCCGCAACGGCAGGATCGCGCACCGCAGACCGGATCTTCTGACGGATGAAGTCGGCCGCGGTGTCGTTCGCGGCTTTGTCCGAGAGGAAATCGCCGAACGATCCGTAAAAGCCGAGCCCGCCGCGCGCCCACCGCGATTCGTAAACCGCGTTCCGCTCTTCGGCGCTCACCGACAACGCGGAGCCTTCGTTCGCGTCGAGGATGAAACCGTAACCCGTTTTCGCGTTGCGTTCGCGGAACTCGCGGTAGTTCGCCTTCACCCGCGCGAGCGCGACCGGATCTACCGGGCCGTTGTGCGCGGGAACCGAATAGGTCGCAGTGCGCTGAAACACGAACAGGTGTTTGGCCTGCTGCGCGATGACCGGTATCGACTGAATGGCCGACGAACCGGTGCCGACCACCGCTACGCGCTTGCCGGTGAAATCGACGCCGTCGTGTGGCCACCCGCCGGTGTGGTACCAGTTGCCTTTGAAATCGCGCAGGCCTTTGAAATCGGGCACGTTGGTAGAGGAGAGGCACCCCGACGCGAGAATGAAGAAGCGCGCGGAGGCCGCGCCCTTGTCGGTCGTGATCTGCCACCGGCCGGTCGACTCGTCGAAATGCGCCGACTGCACGCGTGTATTCAGGCGGATGTCGCGCTTCAGGTCGAAGCGCTCGGCTACGTGCTCGGCATAGCGCAACAGCTCGGGTTGTGTCGCGTAGCGTTCCGACCACACCCACTTCTGCTGCAGGTCTTCGGAGAACTGGTACGAGTACTCGAGGCTTTCCACGTCGACGCGCGCACCCGGATAGCGATTCCAGTACCACGTTCCGCCTACGCCGGTGCCCGCCTCGTAGACGCGCGCGGTCAAGCCGAGTTCGCGCAGTTTGTGCAGCATGTACATGCCTGCGAAACCGGCGCCGACCACCACTGCGTCGAGCACCACTGCGTCCTCCAACGCATCCGCCCGGTCCGTAGCCACGGAACTCATACTGCTCGACATCGAACCCTCCCCGTTTCATTCGAAACCGCGATCGACCTCGACCGCACCCACGCGGACTGTAACCAACGCAGCGCACGGCGGATAGGAAGCGAGGTGCTCAGCGACAGACCACGCGCCCGCCATCGCGCGCGCAGAGATCCGGCCAACCGGCTCTGTCCCAGAAATCGATGAGCCCCAGTTCCGTCATCAACGGCACGAAGCGCGGATCCTTGCGGAACGGCCGACCCATTCGGCTGAAGAACACCTCGACGTCGAACGGCTCGCCGCTGGCCACGACGCGGTCCATAGCCGCATAGAGTCCGTCGATGTCGCCTACGAAGAACAGTGCGCCCACGTACATCGGCGTACCCAGCGAGCCCGCTGCGTAATCACGCGCGAGCGCGTCCAGCGCGGCCTGTTTCGGTCCCTGCCTGGTCATTGCGGCGAATACCGGATCGATCCAGTCCGTCGACTGGCCGCGGCTGCGCTGCGTATCCATCAGCGCTGCGCGCGCTTCGGCGAGTTTGCCTTCGTTGAGCAGAAACGCGATCCAGGCTTCCGGCTGGCCGGTGCCCTGGATGCCCACGTTGGATGCCAGGGTGAAGTGATCGTCGGCCGAGTCCGGGTCGTTGACCCACAGGCTCACCACGCCCGCCCGCTGGTTCGCCACCGGCGACAGCGGATCGGCAGCCACCGCGTCCCGGGCTGCGCGTTCGGCCCGCTCGATCCAACCGATGCTGGCGAGGTACTGCGAGTACCACTGCAGCAGATCGGAATCGTTGGGGCTCGTGGCGATCGCCCGCTCGAAGTCGTCGTGCGCTGCCTGCCACTCGCGCGAACGAAAGTGCACGAAAGCGCGCACCCCGAGCGCATGTCCGGTGCCTTCACCGAGCGACTCGGCGCGCCCGGCTGCAGCGAGCGCCCGAGCGTGGGCTGCCTTCTCGGAACCGCCGGCATAGCCTGGCTGCAGCATGAACGCTTCCGCCAGCCCCGCATACGCACGGCCGAAGTTTCCATCGCGCCCGATCGCCTGCTGGTACAGATCGATCGCGTGCGTCAGGTTCTCGGCGCCGCGTTGACGCATGCGGTGATTCGCGCGCAGGAACAGCATGTACGCCTCGATGTCCGCGGTCGGTGCCGTGCTCGTCCTCGCGCCAGGCGCCAGCGTTCCGACGAGACGGCCGACGATGCCGGTGGCTATCTGATTCTCCAGCTCGAAGATGTCGGACATGCGCCGGTCGTAACGTTCCGACCATTGCGGCAATCCGGTGTTCGCATCGAACAGCTGCGCAGTCACGCGCAGCCTGTCGCCGTCGCGTTGCACGCTGCCTTCCAGCACCGACCCTGCGCGCAGCTTGCGCCCGATCGTACGAACGTCGCCGTC
>DATJGR010000024.1:0-4779 GCA_035494855.1 Pseudomonadales bacterium
GCCAAAGGGAAGAAGTAGGGAAACGGTTCAACAATAGGGATTGTGTCGAGGTATGGCCACGCCATCTCCGGTCCGTCTCCTCATTGCCGATCGCTCCGAGAATCGCGCACATGAGATTGACTCCGTGCTGCGCAACGCCGGCATCGCCACCCGTTCCGAATTCTGCGGCGACCTCTCCGACGCATCGGTCGCCGAACAAGCCATAGATCTGCTGCTCTGCCGTTCCGGCTTCGATCACCTCGAGCAGGTACTGCCGGCGCTGCGCAAACGCAAACCGGATCTGCCGATCATCGTCATGGACGATTCGTCCGAGCCGAAGAACCTCACGCGCGGTCTCGCGATGGGCGCCACGGACGTGGTCTTCGGCGACGACAACGAGCGCTTCCTTTATGTCGTGAAGCGCGAACTGGAGAACGTCTGCCAACGTCATCGCTTCACACAGACGCGCCGCGCGCTGCAGGAAGCCGAGCGCCGTTGCGAACTGCTGCTGGCGAACTCCGCCGCCGCCATTGCGTACGTGCACGAAGGCATGCACATCTACGCGAACGACGATTACCTCAAGCTGTTCGGCTTCGAAGACGCCGACGAACTGCTCGGCCTGCCGCTGCTCGATCTGATGGACGAGTCGTTCACGAGCGACTTCCGCGCGAAGGTCAAGTCGTTCCGCGACGACTCGAGCGACGAACTGTCGTTCGCGTTTCGCGGACGCACCACCTCCGGTGTGCCGATCGCCGGCCAGATGACGCTTTCGGGCGCCGAATACGAGGGCGAACACTGCACGCAGGTGCTGGTGCGCTCCGAGACCATGCCGGTTCTCGAGGACGCGGTACCGGTGCTGCAGGACGCATTGCCGCCGCTCTACGATGCGGAACCACCGGTACCGGCAGCCGCCGTCGCCAACGGAAACGGCGCCACCGATCCGTTCCATTCGACGCACGTTTTCCTCGCCGCGCTCGACGACAACGCGCCGCTCAGCGGCGCGATGCTCGTGGTCGAGATCGACGACTTCGACACAATGCAGGTGGAGCTCGGCCTGCTGCGCTCCGAATCGCTGGTAACCCAGCTCGCCGAGGCGCTAACGGCTGAACTGGGCGGCGCGCAGTTGGCGCGCATCGCGAATCACCGCTTTGCCGTCGCGGCCATCGGCAGCGAAGCGGGCGGCGGTGTGCTGGCCGAACGCCTGCGTGAATCGATTGAAGGCGCATTGTTCGAAGTGAATGGCAAAACCGTGCGCCGCACGATCTCCATCGGCGTCGCCGCGATCAGCGAATCGGGCACCGCCGCGGATGCGATGAATCTCGCTTTCAAAACGCTCGTCGCTGCGCGCGCCGCGAACAAGAGCAATTGCATTCAGTGGCCGAGCGTCACGGCGCTCGAAGCCGAGGGCAACACCAACGGGCTCTCGAGCGAACAGAAACGGATTCTCAAGCTCGTTAACGACTCGATCGAGAATCAGACCTTCGTGTTGCTGTTCCAACCGATCATCAGCCTGCGCGGCGATTCGGACGAACACTACGAAGTGTTCCTGCGCCTCGTCGACGAGAAAGGCCGGCGCCTGCCGCCCGACCAGTTCCTCGAGCTCGCGATCGAAAACGGCGTGGCCGGCAAGATCGATCGCTGGGTGATTCTGCAGTCGATCAAACTGCTGTCGGTGCACCGCTCGAAGGGTCACAACACGCGACTGACGATCAACCTGACGCGCAACAGCCTGATCGACGACGAGTTCATTCAATGGCTCGGCGTCGCCATCAAGGCGGCTCGCCTGCCGAGCGATGCGGTGATCTTCCAGATCGCAGAATCCGACGCGGCCGGCCATGTGCGCCAGGCGCGCGAATTCGCACAGGGCCTGAAAGCGATGCATTGCCGTACGTCGCTGCGCCACTTCGGTGTTACCGACAATCCGTTCGAAACGCTGCGCCACGTTCCCGTCGACTTCGTGAAAATCGACGGAAACCACGTGCAGGAACTCGACGGCAATCCGTCGAAGAAAGACAAACTCACGGCGATGATCCGCGAGCTGCAGCAGCACGGCAAACTGACGGTCATTCCGATGGTGGAGAGCGCAACGGTGCTTTCGGCGCTGTGGCAGGCAGGCGCGAACTACATTCAGGGTCACTACCTGCAGGAACCGTCCACCGAGATGAACTACGACTTCGCCGCGGACGATTGATCGTTTGCCGCGGCCTGTTCGATGTCGCGGTCGGTAAATCCCATCAGAAACAACACGCTGTCGAGCCCGAAGTTCGAGATCGCGTGACTCGCTGATTCCCTGACGATCGGTTTGGCGTGGAACGCCACGCCGAGCCCCGCGCTCGCCAACATCGGCAGATCGTTGGCGCCGTCGCCGATCGCGATCGATTGTGCGAGCGCGATGCCTTCGTTGCGGCACAGTTCGCGCAGCAGGCTCGCCTTGCGCTCCGCATCGATGATCTCGCCGACCACGGCACCGGTTACCACGCCACCGCGCGTTTCGAGCGTGTTTGCGTGCACATAGTCGATGCCGAGTTCGCGCTGCAGTCGGTCGCCGACGTGCGTGAAGCCGCCGGAAATGATCGCGGTGCGATAGCCGAAGTGCTTCAGCGCGAAGATCAGCCTGCGCGCACCGTCCGTGAGCGGTACGGCGGCGGCAACGTCGGCGAATGCGCTGGCCGACAGTCCCTTCAGCAACGCCACGCGTCGCCGGAAACTCTCTTTGAAGTCGATCTCGCCGCGCATCGCGCGCTCGGTGATCGCCGCCACTTCCGCGCCGACGCCGTGCACGCGCGCGAGTTCATCGATCACTTCCGCCTTGATCAGCGTCGAATCCATGTCGAACGCGACGAGGCGCCGATTGCGCCGATAAACCGTGTCTTCCTGAACGCTGAAGTCGAAGGTGAGGCGGCCGGCTGCTTGGAGCAGTTCCGCTTTCAGCCGCCGTGGATCGGCGACCTCGCCGCGCAGCGAAATCTCGACGCATGCGCGCACCGGGCTTCCGCCGTTGTGCAGCGGCAGGCGTCCGGAAAGACGTCTGATACCGTCGACACCCAGCGAATGCCGTTCGACGATCGCCATCACGGTGGCGAGTTGTTCCGCCGCGACGCCACCCGCCAACATCGTGACGATGTAGCGAGGCTTGCCCTGCTGCGACACCCACGTTTCGTATTCCGCGGACGAAACCTGGGTGAAGCGGATGACCGTGCCCAACGCCCGCGTGTGCGCGAGCAGCGCCTCTTTCAATGCGTCGGTCGCGTTTCGATCGGGAATTTCGATCAGCATGCCGAGACTCAACTCGTCGTGAATCACGGCCTGGCCCACGTCGAGTATCCGAACTTGATATGCGGTCAACGTCGATGTCAACATGCCCATCAGCGCGGGCTTGTTCTCGCCCGAAACGTTCACCAACACGATCTCGCTGATCACACTCTTTGCATCCGCTTACGACGTAGCGCCCACCAAAAGTCCGCGCAGAACCTAACGCCCACACACCATGCCCGTCAAACCAATGTGGCCGAACGTGCGCGACGCTCTAACGAGGCGACGCTGGCAGGCGACATTGCTTGCCCTGTGCGCTTCGTTGCTGACCGCGCTGCTGCTCGGCGTCTCGTGGTATCGCTCCGTCGAAGATGCGCGCAGCGCGCGCATGGCGCAATTCGGCAATGCCGCGGCCGCACAACTGGCGGCGCTGTCGATCGAACCGCTGATCACGTTCGACCGCATACGCCTCGGCGTTCTCGCCACCCGCATGAGCGAGTTGCCGGAGATCGAGTCGGTGACCATCGTCACCGTGGATGATCGCATCGTTGCAAACGCCGGAACGCGTCCGCTAGCGGACACGCCGTTGTTCACGCGCGACATCGAGTTCGAGGGCGTCGTCGCGGGCTCGGTGCAGATCGCCATCGCGGGCGATGCGTTCTCGGCCTCGGGTTTCGCGCCGCCGTATCTGCTGCTGCCGGCGCTGATCTGCGCGCTGCTGTCGGCGGTCGCCGGATATCTGCTGGGCTTGCGCCTCGATGCCGTTCCGGAGCTGGAAGCGCCCGCCGATACAGTCGAGCCGGAGCAGGCGGCCGAGAGCACGGTGTGGTTGCTCGCGGTCAACCTGCTGAATCTCATGGCGCTACCCGGCAAGGAACGTGCCGACGTTCTGGCGGAAGTGCGGCGACGCGCGACACGAGTCGCCCGTCAGCACGGCGCAATCGCGAGCGATCTATCGAACATCGGCGTGCTGCTGATGTTCGGCGACGACGATCCGGATCAGTGCTTCAAGGTGCTGTGCGCGGCATTGCTTCTGGCCGAGAGCCTCGACAACTTCAACGAGGCGCTGCACATCGCGGCGCGGCCGGAAATGAAGTTCCGGTTCGGCGTCCACCTCACGACCCAACCGAGCGACGCGCCCGCAGATGCGAACTCCGATGCGGTGCAGGACACCGTGGTGCTCAGCGCCGTCGCGCCGGAGGGTTCCATCGCAGCGAGTCACGACGCGTTCGAGCGATTGCCTCGTCCCGAACGATTCATAGTGGAAGAACACACCAATCCGATTCTGCGCACCCTCGCGACCGCCGCACACGACAGCTGCGTGATCGTATCGGCCGTGGCGGACGCTTACGGCGCCGCGCTCGACCATCAGGCCGAACTGTTACGGGCTCAGGAAGACTCGACATCCACGCCGTCCACCCTCTGAAAGCCGCGCGGCAGCTTGTGGCCGCGCAGCGCGCGCTGCCCCACGTAGTGCTCGAGGTCCTTCAACTTCATCCGCAGATGGCGTTGCCCGGCGCGCACCAGCAACTCGTCCGCCTGTGAAAT
>DATJGR010000025.1:0-3455 GCA_035494855.1 Pseudomonadales bacterium
CATCAAGGCATTCGTGAATTCGTGTCCGCACCGCGGCATGCAGTTCTGCGAGGCCGGATCGAGCGGCACCGGCAAACAGTTCCTGCGTTGCCCGTTTCACGGCATGTCGTGGCATCTCGACGGCTCATTGCGGGAAATCCCGTGTCGCTGGGACTTCCCACACGTCGACGACGAGAAGTTCCGCCTGACGGAAGTGCAGAGCGGCGCATGGGGCGGATTCGTGTTCATCAACCTGGATCCGAATGCGCTGCCGCTAAGGGATTATCTCGAAGTGCTTCCGGAACACTTCGCGCACTGGCCGCTCGAAGATCGTTACGTCAGCCTGCACATGGAGAAGGTCCTGCCCGGCAACTGGAAGATGGTCGTCGAAGGCTTCCTCGAGGCATTTCACGTGCTGGCGACGCATCCGGAGGGTCTGCGCACCGCCGGTGACGCGAACGCGCAATACGACATCTTCGGCAGCAACGTCACCCGGTTCGTACACACGATCGGCTACCCCAGTCCGCACCTGCGCAAACAACCGAGCGAAGCGGAACTGTTCGCGGCGCTCGGCCACGACCCGAAGGATCTGCCCGCCGGCGTCGGCGCGCGGCAGCGTCACGCGGAACTGACGCGCGAACGCCTCGGGCGGCGCATGGACGTCGATCTCAGCGACGTCAGTACCAGTCAGCTGCTCGACTCGATCGAATATCACCTGTTTCCGAACGCCTGCTTCTTCCCCGGCATCAACATCCCGCTGGTGTATCGCTTCCGGCCGCTCGACGTGGATCACACCCTTCACGAGATCCTTCTGTTGCAGCCGGTTCCGGCGCACGGCCCGCGACCCGCACCGGCGCCGGTGATCAAGCTCGGCATCGACGATTCGTACACGACGGTGCCCGCATTCGCCGCCACCGGACTTGCCTACGTGCTCGATCAGGACACCGAGAACTTCCGACGCCAACGCGCCGGCATCAAGGCATCGCGCAAAGCCGGGCAAACGCTCGGCAACTATCAGGAGGCGCGCATCCGTCGTTTTCACATGACGTTGGACGACTATTTGCGCTGACGCCGCGCGCCATGACCAGGTCGTTGGGCTATGCTGGCCGCCTATGAAACGACGTTGGGAGACGCGATGACTGGACGACTGGAAGGAAAGGTTGCGGCGATCACCGGGGCCGCGAGCGGATTCGGGGCGGCGGCTGCGCGTCGCTTCGTTGCCGAAGGCTGTAGAGTGGTATTGGGCGACATTCAGCTGGAGCCCGGCGCGGCACTGGCGAAGGAACTCGGCAACGCCGCCGTATTCGTCGAGTGCAACGTAACCAGCGAGGCGCACATTGCAGCGCTGGTAGACCGCGCCGTGAGAGAATTCGGCGCGTTGGACATCATGTTCAACAATGCCGGAATCGTCGGCGCCGTCGGCCCCATCGCCACGACGCCGGCGAATGAGTGGTCAGCAACGCTCGATGTGCTGCTCAACGGCGTGTTCTACGGCATGAAGCATGCGGCGCGCGTCATGCAGCCGCGCAAGAAGGGCTCGATCATCAGCATGGCGAGCACGGCGGGCATCATGGGTGGCCTTGGTCCGCACGCGTATTGCGCGGCGAAACACGCGGTCGTGGGGCTCACGAAAAACGTCGGTGCCGAGCTGTGCCGCTACGGCATCCGCGTCAACGCGATTGCGCCGGCCGGCATGGCCACCGCGATGGTGGCGAACCTTTCCGGAGATCACACCGCAATCGAAGCGACGAAGCGCGCACTCGCGAAGACCTCGCCGTTACTCGATCGGCCCGGTGTCGCCGAAGACGTGGCCAACGCGGCGTTGTGGCTCGCCAGCGACGAGTCGGGCTACACGAACGGCCACACGTTGACGACCGACGCCGGCGCTACGACCGGGTCGACCGCCGCGGCGCCGCCGTTCGACACGTATCGGCCGATGTATCGCGAGGCGGGCAAGAGCGGCATCTGACGCCGCGCCCGACCATCGAGCCGGAGAGACGATCGAGCATGCTCACGGTCAGCGCCGCCGCACGATCGGATCGTCGCCGGGCGCGAAGAGTTCGTGCGCGCGCCGCCACGCCGCGAACGCGCCGAGGATGTGCGGCGGATCGCCATGGATCTCCGTGAAGCAGCCGTTGACCTCGCGCGTGTCGAAGTATGCGGCGTTGACGTTGTCGGCCCACAATTCGCACGCGATTTCGAAACCCATGTCGAGCAGCCGCTGCCGCTCCGCGACCCAGTCGTGCACGAGCACGCCGACATGATGAAAGCCCTGTTCGCCCTTCCGGTACATTTCGCGATAGATCGACGGCGTGTCATCGTGCTGCTCGATGAATTGGATCATCGTGTCACCGAGATAGCCGAAGGCATACGACACGTCGGCTTCCTGATCGGTGCCGCGATACGTGAAGCGTTCGGTCTTGTGGTGCGGCGCGACGACGAACGGTCCTGCGCCGAACACGCGGCTCCACTGCCGGATCGAAACTTCGAGATCGTTGACCAGATATGCCTGCTGGAACAACGGGTACGTGCCGAGCGTGCCCACGTCGAGTCCCCCTCTTCACCCTCAGCGGCAGTGTCGCAACAGCGTTCGCGCAACGCCAGACACCGCGAGCCCGAAAGTCTGCCGCCTTGCGTATTCGCTGCAAGGGATGCGAGTCTCGCTTCCATCACCGCATCGCGACAGCTCGTATGATTGATTCATCCAAAACTGCGCCCGCCGTTTCGGTGTTCGACTTCGACACGATGAAACACCCTTATCAGGCGTATCGCACGCTGCGCGACAGCGATCCGGTGCATTTCGAACCGCTGCTCAACGTCAGCGTCGTCACCCGCTACGACCTCGTGCGCGAGGCGATCAAGGACACCGGCAGGTTCTCCAGCCGCTTCGACAGCTTCCTCGGCGTGGGGCAGCAGATGATGTTCAACGCAGCACCCGACGCCGTGAAGGCGCAGCTGACGCGCATCAGCAGCGAGATGATCCAGACGCCCCCGACGATGCTGACGCTCGACGAACCCGAGCACACCCAGTTCCGCTCGCTGGTCAGCCAACTGTTCACCGTAACGCAGATCAGGAAGTCCGAGTCGACTGTAGCCGCGACCATCGACGCTGCGATCGCGACGTTCATCGATGGCCCGCGCGCCATCGACTTCATGCGCGAGTTCGCATTCCCGGTGCCGCTGCGAATCATCTCCGAGCGCCTTGGCATTCCGGACGTCGATCGCGAATTCTTCTACACGGCCGCGACGAGCGCCGCCGGCGCGCTGCGCCTGTCGCCGATGTCGCCCGAAGCGTTGGTGCAGCGGGCGCAACTCGCACTCGACCTGCAGCGGCTGCTGGTGCGGCTGATCGAGGCGCGCCGCGCGCAACCGCTCGACGACATGATCACGATCCTCGCCACGAGCCGGCTCGAAGAAGCCGACCGACCGCTGACGCACGGGGAGTGCCTGTCGATCCTCAACCAGTTCCTGGTCGC
>DATJGR010000026.1:0-31645 GCA_035494855.1 Pseudomonadales bacterium
CTCATCGTCGACGCACAGAACGCCGCGTCGCTGCGTGTGGCTCACGCAGTGGGTGCAGTAGAAGGCGGACGTTGGGTGAACGAGCGCGGGCACACGATGATCCGTCACGAATTGAGGCTGACAACACCATGATCGACCCCCTAAGAATTGACATCGCGGCGCTCTCGCCGAGCGGCATCACGCTGATCGGTCGCGGCCGCGGCGACCGACCCGGGCTGATTCCGCTGTGGTATGGCGAAAGCGATCTGCCGACGCCGGATTTCATTCGCGCCGCGGCAAAGCGCGCACTCGACGACGGCATGACGTTCTACACGCCCGCGCGCGGCCTGCAGCGGTTGCGCGAAGCGATTCGCGACTGGCACCGGCGCCGCGTGAACGCGGACATCGACATCGAGCGAATCACGGTGCCGGGCTCGGCAATGCTCGCGGTGATGCACTCGGTGCAATGCTTCGTGCGCACCGGCGACGAAGTGATCGTGATCGCTCCGATGTGGCCGAACATCTTTCAGGCGATCGAGGTTGCCGGCGGCGTGCCGCGTTTCGTGTGGCTCCGACGCGAGCAGAACGGTCCGTGGCGGCTCGACATGGACGAAGTGATCGAGGCGATGAATGCACGCACTAAAGCGGTGTTCCTCGCGTCGCCATCGAATCCGACCGGTTGGGTGATGTCATTGGCGGAACAGCGGACGCTGCTCGATGCATGTCGCGCTCGCGGCATCGGCATCATCGCCGACGAAGTGTACGGTCCGATCGTATACGACGGATCGCCGCATGCACCGACGTTCGCGACACTGGCCGATCCGGACGACGCGGTGTTCATCGTCAACAGTTTCTCGAAGGCGTGGGCGATGACCGGCTGGCGGATCGGCTGGGTGGTTCACCCGCGCCGTCTCGGCGAGGCGCTCGGCGTGGTGTCGGTGTCGGGCAATACCGGCGCAACGAGCTTCGCGCAAGCGGGCGCGATCGTCGCGATCGAACAAGGCGATCCATTCGTCGCGCTGCAACTCGAGCGCTGCCGTCGCAACCGCGCGCAGCTCGCCAGTTCGTCGCCAGCCACCAACGGCTGAGCTGGGCTGAGCCGCCCGGCGGTTTCTACGGCTACGTCGCGATCGACGGCGTCACCGACAGCCTCGCGTTCGCCGAGTCGCTGTTCCACAACGCGAACATCGGCGTCGCACCCGGCATGTCGTTCGGTCCGCGCGAATACGTCGACAACGAACGCTACGTCCGCATCTGCATCGCGTACGATCCCGACAAGTTCGCCGAGGCGCTGCGGCGATTCGGCAAGGCGCTGTGACGCAGCCGAGCTGGTATCAGCCGCCGATCGCGAGACCTCGTGGCACGCCGCTGGTCTGCACCTTCTGCACTTCCTTCATCACCGCCTGCGCCCGAGCGCGCTCGTCGGGCGTGGCGTAGCGCACGTTGCCGAGCGTGGTGCGCTTCGCGTATTCGCGATGCTCACGCAGGAACTGCGGCATCTTGTCGTAGGTGGACACCTGCGCGAGCTCGAGCAGCTCTTCGTCGGTGATCACCTCGCGCATCTTCTGCCACTCGCCCCGCAGCGACAGCTGATGCAGCTTGTCGCCGAGATACTTGAGGCCGTGCAGTTCGAGCACGTCGTGATAGGTACGCGTCGAACCGTAGAACGACAGCGCTTGGCGCAATCCATCCAGGTTCTTGTGAATCTCTTCGTCGTTTTCACCGTAAACGGTGTAACCACTCGCGGTGATGTCGATATCGGCCCACGTCCGGCCGGAACGCTCGAGGCCGATCTTGATGTTCGGCAGCATCACTTCGCGCATGTACTTGTCGGTCATGATGCCGCCGTGCGGCAGGATGCCGTCTGCCACTTCGCCCGCAACGCGCGCCATCGCATCGCCGACCACTGCAAGAAAGATCTTCGGCCGCGGATATTCGAGCGGCCCGGGATTGAAGTTCGGCGTCATCAGCGTGTACTTGTACGACTTGCCGAGGAACTCCGGTTTCGTTCCGTTCTGCCAGCTGTCCCACACCGCCTTCATCATCTGGATGTATTCCTTCATCCGCGGCGCGGGAGCGCTCCAGGTGCCACCGAAGCGGCGCTCGTTGTGCCCTTTCACCTGGCTGCCGAGGCCGATCGAGAAGCGCCCTTTCGTGTAGTGCTGCAGATCCCACGCTTCCATCGCGAGCACCATCGGACTGCGCGGAAACGCGATCGTCACTCCGGTTAGCAATTCGATGCTTTGCGTCGCGGTCGCCGCCACCGTCATCGTCAGCATCGAGTCGTGCGAGAGTTCGCCGCAGGTGACGAAGTCGTAGCCCTGCTCTTCCGCTTTGCGCGCGCCGTCGCCGACGGCCGTCAGCCAGCCGCCGATACCCGTACCTACTTTCATGCCAGTTCTCCCCGTTCGTATCCGTTTTGATTCTAGGCAAAGTCTGCTCAAATCGCGCGCACGCGTCTGAACCGTTCTGCAACGAGATCATTCATCGTGAAACGCCCGGTCGATCGAATCGTCGAGAAGCTCGGTATGCCGCAACTGATCGACGCATTGGCGGTGCGACTCTCGGGGGCCGATCTGACGTCGCTGCTGCTCGAAGTGACCCGGCGACGGGCCGCGGTCGTCACGCCCGCTGACCTGATGAAACGCTACGCGACCGACCGTTTCGTGGCAGCGACGACCGCCTCGTTCAGCGCGCTGCGCCGCGCCGAAGACGCCGTGCTCTCCGCCTGCGCCGACCGCTACGAAGCAATTGCGTTGGCGCCGCTGGTGCCGCTCGGAACGCATAGCGCAATTGCGACGGTGGACCAGAACAAGGTGCTGACGACCATCCGCAACAACGAGGTCGCCGCCGACCCGACGAATGCGCTCGCACTCGAAGCGGCGACCCGGCGCACCGTCGCATTGCGGGCCGATCCGAAATCGACCGACGTCGTCCGGCTCGCCGCGAGCCAGCGCGTAGTACGCACCCAGCACGTCTCCGGCCCCGGCGATTCGCGCACTTTCAGTTGTTCGGCCTCGTCAGCGCCGCCCGCGACCAGGGCGGCCGCGCATTCGAGGCACTGGCGGCGAGCGAACATCTCGCGATCCATGCCCGAGCGCTTCTCGGGCTCGGGGCGACCGAAGTGACCGTCGCCCTAACGGATTTCTCACGGGGTAGGTCGAAATCCATCATGGATTCGGTCCGCGATGCGCTCGTCGGATTCGACGCAGTGACGTGCGTCGACGCTCCGGAACGCACGAGCGGCCGCGGCTATTACCGCGACTTCTGCTTCAAGCTGCATGCGGCGTTCGGCGGCGGCGCACTCGAAACGAGCGACGGCGGCATCGTCGACTGGACGCAACGGCTCGTCGGCAGTGCAAAGGAGCGGTGTTTCATCAGCGGCATGGGCTTGGATCGCGTGGCGCTGGAACTACCGGGCGACGCGCGATGACGTTCCGAACCACCGTGGCACTCCGCGACGGATTGTTGTGACGCGGCGATTGCTCTAATGTCGCGCCAACTAAGCCGCCGCCCGACGCGCGGCCTCCACGAACGGTATGAGGATCGGTCATGGCTGAAAAGATCAAGCTCGACGACATCATCGAATCGCTGCGGCAGGAACGCGACGAGCTGAATCTGCAGTTGCATCTCGCAAGGGCCGAGGTGAAGCAGGAGTGGGAACAGCTCGAAAAGAAATGGGACAACCTCGAGCAGCGCTTCGATTCGTTCGGCAACGAAGCCAAGGCGTCGGCCGGCGAAGTAGCTGCCTCTTTGCGCCAGGTCGCAGCCGAACTCGATCGGGCTTACAAGCGATTGCGAAAGAGCTGGCGCTAGCAACTCGCGACGCGAGCGAACCTTCCAATCATTCCGCTACGCGCACCTTCCCGACAGGGCCTACCAGTCGCTCGCGCCCGAAGATCGGTAGAACGAGCTGGCAGTTGCTAAGCTTACGTCCGGTCTGATCACGATACGGAGTTCGAGCATGGGATTCGGCACGCTGACGTTCCTCGGCATCATCGTCGTACTCGTCGTCTGGGTCATCGCGATCTACAACAAGCTCGTTACGTTGAAGAACCGCTACGTGAATGCGTTCTCGCAGATCGAGGTGCAACTGAAACGTCGCTACGATCTCATTCCGAATCTCATCGAAACGGCCAAGGGATATCTGGCGCACGAACGCGGTACGCTCGAAGCGGTCATCGCGGCGCGCAATCAGGCGGTCGCGGGGTTGTCGGCCGCGGCGAAAGATCCGGGCGATGCGCGCGCGATGGCGCAGCTCGGCAGCGCCGAGGGCGTTCTGGGCAACGCGCTCGGACGACTCAACGTGGTGATGGAGGCGTATCCGGACCTGAAAGCGAATCAGAACATGATGCAGCTTTCGGAAGAGCTGACGAGCACCGAGAACCGCGTGTCGTTCGCGCGCCAGTCGTACAACGACCAGGTCACCGAGTACAACACGTACAAGCAGACGTTCCCTCCCGTTCTGCTCGCCGCTCCGTTCGGGCACGGACCCAACGCGTCGCTGCTCGAGTTCGAAGATCACGCCGCGATTCAGGAAGCGCCGAAGGTCAAATTCTGATCCGATAACAGCCCGCAATGGATTTCTTCGCCGCGCAGGATCGCGCCCGTCGCAAGACCTGGCAGCTCGTCGTACTGTTTGCGATCGCCGTCATCGGACTGATCCTCGCTACCAACTTGCTCGTCGCGATCGTCGTCGCGTTCTCCACTACTGCTGGCGTGGCCGGCGGTGTCGGCCAGACGGTGCACGACCAGTCGGCGGAAACCTGGTGGTTCATCACGTTCGCGGTGCTGGTCTGCATCGCGGGCGCGAGCCTCTACAAGTATTTCGCGCTCCGCTCCGGAGGCCGCGCCGTTGTGGAAATGTTGGGTGGCCGACAGATCGATCCGGGCACGCAGGTGCTCGCAGAGCGTCGTCTGCTCAACGTGGTCGAAGAGATGGCCATTGCTTCGGGCATACGCGTACCGGCGGTGTACCGGATCGACGAGAGCGGCATCAACGCTTTTGCCGCCGGCTTCGGCACCGACGACGCCGTCGTGTGCGTGACGTCGGCCACGCTCGAGTATCTCAATCGCGAAGAGCTGCAGGGCGTGATCGGCCACGAGTTCAGTCATTTGCTGAACGGTGACTCACGCCTGAACCTTCGGCTGATCGCGCTGCTGAACGGCATCCTGTTCATCGGCATCGTCGGGAGGCTGCTGTTGCGCGGCGGCGCCAACAGCGGCGGTCGTCGCGACTCCAATGCGATGCCGCTGATCGTGCTGGGCGTCGGTTTGCTGGTGATTGGTTACGCCGGCACGTTCTGCGGCAATCTGATCAAAGCAGCGGTCAGCCGGCAGCGCGAGTTCCTCGCCGACGCCGCATCCGTGCAGTTCACCCGCAATCCCGGCGGCATTGCAAATGCGCTGAAGAAGATCGGGGGATCGGCGAGCGGCTCACACCTCAGCAACACGCGCGCCAACGAAGCGAGCCACATGTTTTTCGGTCAGGCGGTCACGCTGTTCATGAACTCGCTCATGGCCACGCACCCGCCGTTGCCGGTTCGCATTCGCGCGATCGAACCGCGCTGGGACGGAAAGTTCATCGCAGGGGCGCCGGTGGCCGATACGGAAGACCTACCGCCCGGCGTCGCGGGCTTCGCACGCCCGTCCTCCTCCGCAACGCACGATGCCGTCGTGGACGCGGTGGGCAACCCGACCGCAGCGAGCCTCACCCACGCGCAAGCGACGATCGCGGGCCTTCCGCCGCGCTGCGTCGACGCATCGCACGACGCGTGGTCGGCGCGCGCGTTGCTCTACACGTTGCTGTTGCCCGACGATCGCGCGTCGCGCGCGGCACTCACGGATGTACTCGAACCGCAGGTCGTTGCGCATCTGCCGGAAATCGAGCGCGTCATCGGTACGCTCGACGACATGCAGCGATTGACGCTCGTATCGATGTCGGTGCCGGCGCTGATGACGATGTCGCGACCGCAGTACGACCGTTTCGTCGCCGACGTGGTCGCGTTGATCCGCGCCGACCGTCGCATCGACCTGTTCGAATGGGTCATGCACCGCCTGCTGCTCAAAAGCCTGAAGTCGCACTTCGAAGGACCGACGTCGATCGCGACGCGCGTGCAGCATCGCAATCTCGACGCGCTGCGCGACCAGGTCGCGCAGACACTGTCAGCGATCGCGCGCGCCGGCAGCAACGATGTTCAGACGCAACTGCGCGCGTTCGCTGCCGGCGTCGCGGCAATCGAACTCGACCTGCAATTCGTCGCCGACGACGATCCGAACTTCACCCGGTTGAACGATGCACTGCGCGAACTGCGCGCGTTGCATCCGCTGGCGAAGCCGCGGCTGATCAAAGGATGTGCGGCGTGCGCTCTCACAGACGGACCCACGTCGTCGGAGCGCGCGTTGCTGATCGGCATCGCTGCGACACTCGACTGTCCGCTGCCGCCGGATCTCGCGTTGTAGTCGCTCGACCGATGCGGTCGAGCTTTCGCCGCGCTTCCCTGTCGCGGCCGAGTCGTTACAATTGCGCTTTCCTCGGCGGCCAAGCATGGCAGAAACTCTCAACACCGCCTCAGTTCCGGAACCCGATACTCAGCTCGCCGCTCTCGATCTCGGATCGAACAGTTTCCATCTCATCGTCGCGCAGCAACACAACGGCCGCATCCACGTCGTCGATCGGTTGAAGGAGATGGTGCGCCTCGCGGCCGGGCTCGACGCGAACGACACGTTGTCGCGGCAGGCGATGGATCGGGGCATCGAGTGTCTGTCCCGTTTCGGCCAACGGTTACGTCATCTGAAATCCGACAGCGTCCGCGTGGTCGGAACGAATACGCTGCGAAAAGCGCGCAACGGCTGGGAGTTCATCTCGCGTGCCGAAGCCGTGATCGGTCACCCGATCGAAATCATCTCGGGCCGCGAAGAAGCGCGGCTGATCTACAAAGGCGTCTGCTACGCGATGGGGCCGGCAGCCGACCGACGCCTCGTGATCGACATCGGCGGCGGCAGCACCGAACTGATCCTCGGCCGCGGCTACGAACCCGAACTGATGGACAGCCTCTACATGGGCTGCGTTTCGATGTCGGAACGCTACTTCGACGACGGCGAATTGAAAGCGGGTCGTTTCAGTGCTGCGGAACTTGCGGCGCGTCAGGAGCTGGAGCCCGTCGAAGCGCTGTATCGACGTCGCGGTTGGGATACGGTGATCGGCACGTCCGGCACGATCAACGCCATCAACGACGTGGCGATGCAACGCGGCGCGGTAGACGGGCTGACGCCAACGGCGCTCACCGACATCACTAAGGCGCTGATCGCCGCGAAACGCATCGATCACGTGTCGCTGGCGAACCTTCCGAACGAACGCACACCGGTGTTTCCGGGCGGCGTCGCGATACTGCGCGGCATCTTCGAAGGCCTTGGTATCGAACGGCTCACGGTATCGAGCGGCGCGCTGCGCGAGGGGCTGCTACAGGAACTGATCGGGCGCGTGCGTCAGGAGGACGTGCGCGAGCACAGCGTGGGCGATCTCGCGCGGCGTTATCACGTCGACGAGCTGCACGCGCAGAAAGTCGCCGAAACCGCGCAGACTCTACTGGTGCAGATCGCTGCCGCGTGGGGTCTGATCGACGACGAATACGAACGCCTGTTGCGCTGGGGGGCGATGCTGCACGAAATCGGCATGGACGTTTCGCACAGCCAGTATCACAAGCATGGTCACTATCTGCTCCAGTACATGGATCTCGCGGGTTTCTCGCAGACGGACAAACTCCGCCTCGCGCTGCTCGTGCGCGCGCACCGCAGGAAGTTCCCGGTGCTGGAGTTCGACCGCGTCGAGGCCGACGAGCGCACGTCGTTGACGCGCCTCGCGGTGCTCCTGCGACTGGCGGTCGTTCTGAGACGCAATCGGATCGGTGAGCCTCTACCGCGTATCACGCTGCAGGCCGACGGCAATCGGCTGAAGGTGGCAATCCCGCCGGAATGGCTGAACGCTCATCCGCTGACGCGGCTCGACCTCGAACAGGAATCGGAATTTCTCGAAGCGGTGCCGTTGCGCCTGGAGATCGCGGGTTAGTCGGGCGACTGAGCGCGCAGCACGGGAGCGCCGCTGACTTCGGCCAGAGATTGCAGCAGCGTGTCCTGCGCGCTGCGGCGCCGCCCTGCACCCGAACGCAATCGTTTGTAGCGCCCGTCGGATTGCAGCACCCACGCCTGACAATTGTCGGCGTTGTACAACTCGAACGACTCGCCGATCACGCGCCGCGCCATCAGTTTGTCTTCGATCGGAAAAGCGGCTTCCACACGGCTGAAGAAGTTGCGCTCCATCCAGTCGGCGCTCGCCAGATACACCTTGGGCTCGCCGCCGTTCTCGAAGTAGTAAACGCGCGCGTGTTCGAGAAAGCGGCCGACGATCGAGCGCACCTGGATGTTGTCGGATACACCGGGAACGCCGGGGCGCAGCGCGCACATGCCGCGCACGATCAGGTCGATCTTCACGCCGGCTTGCGAAGCGCGGTACAGCGCCTGAATCACCTGCGGGTCGATCAGCGCGTTCATCTTCGCCATCACGCGCGCGCGCTGGCCTTTCGACGCCTGCTCCGCCTCGTGCGCAATCAGATCGAGCACCGATCTATGCAGCGTGAACGGCGACTGCAGCAATTTCTTCAAGCGCCCCGGCCGACCCATCGCGGTCAGCTGCTGGAAAATCTTCTGCACGTCTTCGCCTACGCTTTTGTCGCAGGTGAAGAGTCCATAGTCGGTATACACGCGCGCTGTCTTCGCATGATAGTTGCCGGTACCCAGGTGAACGTAGCGACGCAGCATGCGGCCTTCGCGCCGGATCACCATGCTCATCTTCGCGTGCGTCTTGTGGCGCACCACGCCATACACCACCTGGGCGCCGGCGGCCTGCAGCTGGTTGGCGAGTTCGATGTTCGCCTGTTCGTCGAAACGCGCGCGCAGTTCGATGACGACGAGCACGTCCTTGCCGGCGTTCGCTGCATCCACCAACAATTTCGCTACGGTTGAATCGAAACCGGTGCGATACAGCGTCTGCCGGATCGACAACACGTCGGGGTCCGCCGCGGCCTGCCGCAGAAAGTCGACCACAGGCGTGAACGCCTGGAACGGATGGTGCAGCAGCACGTCGCCTTTGCGGATCACGTCGAAGAGGTCCTTGTTTTCCTTCAACCGCTCCGGCACGCCGGGAATGAATCCGGGAAATTTGAGATCGGGACGATCGACCAGATCGGGCAGCGCCGACAGACGGTTGAGGTTCACCGGACCGCGACACAGATAGATGTCGTTCTCGGTGAGCCCGAACTCGGACATCAGCGACGCGCTGATCTCAGCCGGTGCGTCGTGAGTGATCTCGAGCCGGACCTCGTCGCCGAAGCGGCGCGTCGGCAGTTCGCCTTCGAGCGCGCGCAACAGATCGTCCACTTCTTCCTCGTCCACGAAGAGATCGCTGTTGCGCGTGACTCTGAATTGATAGCACCCCGTGACTTTCATACCGGGAAACAGATCGCCGACGTTCGCGTGCACGATCGACGACAGGAACACGAAGTCGTACGGCGCCTGCGCAATCGAAGCCGGCAGCCGCACCAGCCGCGGCAACGACCGAGGCGCCTGCACTACCGCTTTTCCGCTGGCGCGCCCGAATGCATCTTTGCCTTCGAGCGTCACGATGAAGCTCAGACCCTTGTTCAACACTTTCGGGAACGGGTGCGCCGGGTCGAGTCCCACCGGACTCAGGATCGGCACGAGGTCGTGCGTGAAGTAGTGACGCAACCACGCCGACTGCTTCTGGTTCCACTTGTCGCGCGGAATGAAGCGGATCCCTTCCGCATCGAGGCGCGGCAGAAGCAACTCGTTCAGCACCCGATACTGTTCGTCGAGCAGTTCGTGCGCCACTTGCGAGATCGCGCGCAGCTGATCCGCAGGCGAAAGATTATCGGGTCCGCGTTGAGCGGCGCCGAACGCCTGCTGATGAATCAACCCGGCAACGCGGATCTCGAAGAATTCGTCCAGATTCGAGTTGGCGATGCACAGAAACGACAAGCGCTCGAGTAACGGCACGTCGTCGTCTTTGGCCATCTCGAGCACGCGGCGATTGAATTCGAGCTGCGACAGCTCCCGGTTGACGTACAGCTCGGGGCTGGCGAGGTTCGAGATGGGTGCGTTCATCGCGCGTGGTGGGGTCGTCAACAGCGGAACAGCTTATCATGTCCGGCATTCGTGACTATGGAATGCGCCGACGCCGATGCGTGACGAAGTGTTTCGACACCCCCGTAGCCAGATCGTCGACTTCGTGTTCGACGAGTCGGTCGCCGCGGCGTTTCCGGACATGATCCGTCGCTCGGTTCCCGGTTACGAAACCGTCGTGCCGATCAGCGGTTTGATTGCTGCGCGGCACGCCCGTTCGGGTGCCGTCTGCTACGACCTCGGCTGCTCGCTCGGCGCCACGTCGATGGCCATTCTGCGTCAGCTCGAAACGCCGAAATGCCGCATCGTCGCGGTCGACAATTCGACGGCGATGCTCGATCGCGCGCGGGCGCTGCATGGCGACGAGCACCGCATCGAATGGCTGCACGCAGACGTGCGCGACGTTCCGATCGAGAACGCGTGCGCGGTGGTGATGAACTACACGCTGCAGTTCGTACCGGGCGACGATCGTCTGCCGCTGCTGACTCGCATCCGAAAGGGTCTCGATCCAAGCGGCGTGCTGATCGTGTCCGAGAAAGTGCGCTTCACCGACGGGTGGGAACAGAACTACTTCGATCACACACACACCGCCTACAAACGCGCGAACGGCTACAGCGCGCTGGAAATGGCGCAGAAGCGCGCGTCGCTCGAGAACGTCCTGATTCCCGATCGTATCGAAGACCACGAAGCGCGATTTCGCGCGGCAGGGTTCGGTCGGGTACACGCCTGGTTCCGCTGTTTGAACTGGGTGTCCTTCGTCGCAATGCTGTGACGCCCCGAGATCTCTCGGCGCCGTGGGAGCGCACGTTCCAGATACTTCCGGAATGGCGCACCCTCGTACCGCTGTTGGAGCACAACGTCGCTGTGCATGGCGACGCCGAAAAGTGGCTCGACGCCGTAGCTGCGTTGCCCGATCCGCCCCGTTACGACGTCGACGTGGGCGCGATCGTCCGAGTCGGCGCAGCGTGCGACATAGACGAGACGCAGCGGGTCGCTCTGCACCGCAACCTGCTCGCGTTGCACCCATGGCGCAAAGGACCGTTCTCGCTGTTCGGTGTCCACATCGACACCGAGTGGCGCAGCGACTGGAAGTGGGATCGCGTCGCACCGCACATGAGTCCGCTGGCGGGACGGACCGTTCTGGACGTCGGTTGCGGCAACGGCTACTACGGCTGGCGGATGTGCGACGCCGGCGCTCGCGTGGTCGGCATCGACCCGACGATCGTCTATTCGATGCAGTATCTGGCGGTGGCGCGGTACCTGACGCATGCGCGTCCGTCGTTCGAACACGCGCTGCTGCCGATCCGCCTGGAAGATGTACCGGGCCTCGCGTTCTTCGACACCGTGCTGTCGATGGGCGTGCTGTATCACCGGCGCGATCCCGCCGAGCACCTCGGCGCTTTGCATGCGCATCTGCGACCGGGCGGCGAGCTGGTGCTCGAGACGCTGATCGTGGCTGACGGATCGACTGAGGTGTTGATTCCGAACGGGCGCTACGCGCGGATGGGCAACGTCTGGTGCATTCCGGGGCGGGTCACGTTGGAACGATGGCTGGCCGAAGCGGGGTTCGATGCGATTCGAGTGGTCAATATCACTCCGACGACCGTGGCCGAACAACGCAGCACGCCGTGGATGCGCTTCGCGTCTCTCGAAAGCGCACTCAACCCGCTCGATCCGACTCGCACGGTGGAAGGCCACCCGGCCCCGGTGCGATGCGTCGTGATCGCAAGAAGGTGATTCGAGGCGTAAGCCTCAGACCAGCCGGCGTTTGCGTTCGGCCTCGCTCGTCAGGCGCGCTTCCCGCTCTACCGTCACGCTGACGGGCGCGCCGGCGATGAACGCTTCGGTCATCTGATGCGCCTGGTCGTCCGTGTATTGCCGCGGTGGGTGCTTGCAGAAATACGCGGCGGGACCGTCGAGCACGCCCGACTGCCCGCGTTCCAGCGCGAGCTTGGCGCAGCGCACCATGTCGATCGCGACTCCGGCGGAATTCGGAGAGTCCTCCACGGACAAGCGCAATTCGAGGTTCATCGCGACGTCGCCGAACAGTTTGCCTTCCATGCGCAGAAAACAGACCTTGTTGTCTTTCTGCCACGGCACGTAGTCGCTCGGACCGATGTGGATGTTGTCGTCGTCGAGCCGCTCCTCGGCCACTGACTGCACCGCTTCGGTCTTCGACGTCTTCTTCGACCGCAGCCGCGATCGATTCAGCATGTTCAGAAAATCGGTGTTGCCGCCGGTGTTCAGCTGATACGTGCGCTCGAGTTTGACGCCGCGCTTGTGGAACAGATCTGTCAGCATCCGGTGCGTGATCGTGGCACCGAGCTGTGCCTTGATATCGTCGCCGATGAGCGGCAACCCGGCTTCGCGGAAACGCTGCGCCCAAGCCGGGTCGCTGGCGATGAAAACCGGCATGCAGTTCACGAGTGCGACGCCCGCTTCGAGCGCGCACTCCGCGTAGAAGCGCACGGCTTCCTCGGAACCGACCGGCAGGTAGTTCAGCAACACTTCCGCGCGCGAAGAACGAAGCGCCGCGACGACGTCTGCCTGCTCCGCTTCGGGAACATTCGCGCGAACGAACGTCTGATGATCGGGGTAGTCCTGCAGATGTTCCGAGAAACCGTCCAGCACGCGCCCCATGCGCACCTTCACGCCGCTGCGCGGCAGGTCTTCGCAGAACACCTCGGTGCAGTTCGGCAATTCGAAGATGGCTTCGTTGACGTCGCGTCCCACTTTGCGGACGTCGATGTCGAAGGCGGCGACGATGTCGAGATCAGACGGACCGTACTCGCCGATCCGCCAGTGCATCAGGCCGACCGCGTTTTCCGGCGTTTTGTCACGATAGTAGTGGACGCCCTGAATCAGAGAACTCGCACAATTTCCGACTCCAACGATGGCAACCCTGATGGGGCTCATCCACTTTTCTCCTAACGCTTCCCGAATCAACGGTGGGGCGGGGTTGTCTATCATTCGCAGGGCGCGAGGATACTTGGTCGCGCTTCGAATTTCGATGCCGGATCGCGCGTAGATCCAACCGCGCAGCCACATCGAACTTCGATGGTAAAGTAGCGGCCTTCGTAACGTGCTTCGCAACTGGGTTGGCTGATGCCGGAGTCGCTCTCGGATGAACTGGTAGCCCTGCGCGACCGCGCCGAACGGTTTGCACGCGACGTTCTCGTTCCCAACAAGGTCCTAATGGACGCGGGTAGCGGCGAAGTGAAGGTGCGCGCCGACGTCATCCGTGCGGCGCGCGAAACCGGTCTGTTCAGCATGACGCAACCGCGATCGGTCGGCGGTACCGAAGCGGGACTGCTCGCCCTGACGGTGGTGCGCGACACGCTCGCGGGATTCAATACCGGACTCGCCCACTACGCGTTCGGCCCCGGACCCGGCGTACTGGCCGGATGCGCCGAACCGCTCCGCTCCGAGTATCTGATGCCGTTGCTGAACGGAGAGAAGCGCGCGGGTTTCGCGTTCACGGAACCGGACGACGCCGCGCATTTCACTCGCGCGACGCCTGCTCCCGACGGACTGCGTGTGAGCGGACGCAAGTCCTACGTCACCGGCGGCGGCAGCGCGGACTTCCTCAATGCGCTCGTCGAGATTCCGGGTCAGGGTCGCGCGATGCTGGTGATCGATACCGCCGCACCCGGCGTGGTGCTCGAGCGCCGCTTCGAATCGCTCGACGGCAGTCATCACGCGGCGTTCCGCTTCGACGATGCGTACGTGCCGGCCGATCACGTCATCGGGCGCCCCGGCGAAGGACTGCCCCGCGCCATGCGGCAGATCGGCGACACGCGTCTGCTGATCGCCGCCGAAGCGGTCGGGCTCGCTCGTTGGGCCATCGACTACACGACACAGCACCTGAAAGCGCCGCACCATTCCGGTGAGCCGCTCGGCGCGCGTGAAGGCGTTCGGTTGCGCTATGCCGAACTGCGCATTCGCACCTTTGCCGCCCGCAGCATGCTGTATCGAACGGCACGCCTCGGCGAAACCGGGGCAAACATCGTCAATGAGGGGATCGCGTGCAAGGTCTACGCGACCGAAACGCTGAGCGACGTGGTCGACGGCGCGATTCAACTGGTCGGCGGCAAAGCGCTCACCGTCGGCCATCCGCTTGCACGGCTGTATCGCGAGGTGCGCTCGCTGCGGCTGGCGGAGGGCGCGAGCGACGTGCTGCGCCTGAACCTCGCGCGCGGCAGCCTCGATCTCGACAAAGGAGTTCTGTGATGAGACGTACCTTCGCCTTCGTGTTCGCGTCAGCGGTATTGGCCGCCGGTTGCGCCTGGGTGAAGACCACTCCGGGCGGTGATCAGGTTCGCGAAGCGACGGCCGCGGAGGTGGGCAGCTGCGAGGAAATCGGCACCGCCGTCGGCAGCACGCAAGCCACCGCAGCCGGCATACCGCGCAATAAAGAGGTGATGCGCGACGAACAGATCACGCTGGCCCGCAACCGCGCCGCGCAGATCGGCGGCGACACGATCGTGCAGAGCGGTCCGCCGTCTGGCGGCACGCTGTCGTTCATCGTCTATAAATGTCACTAGAGCCGCGGCAACTGGCGCGGGGGCCGGACAATCACTCGGAGCTTTTCTGGCCGTGACGTTCGCGGTTCTCTTCCCGTTTCGCCGGCGATTTTCGTAACAGCACGTATACCGCGCCGGCGCCGCCGTGGCGGCGTTCGGGATGGTGATACGCCAGAACTTCCGGCATCTGCGCAAGCCAGGCAATCGCGTAGCTCTTGATTCGCGCCGGCGTCGGACTGCGCTCGCCGCGGCCGTGATTGATCAGCACGCAGCGCCACCCCTTCGCCACCGCCATGCGCGTGAAATCGAACAGCGCGTCCCGGGCTTCCTTTACGGTTTTCCGGTGCAGGTCGAGCCGCCCCTCCAGCGCGTATTCGCCCAACCGCAGCTTCCTGAACACGCCTTCCTGCACACCGTCCTTCTTCCAGCTCACCAGTTCGTGCGGCCCGAGTTGCTTGACCTCCCCCAGCGTCAGGTAGTTGGGATCGACGACCGCCCGACGGTCGCACTCCGCCTGCTCGCGATGCGCGCGCTGGCTCAACGTGGGTCCGGCGCGCGGCTTGACCGGCTTCGGCGCGACGTTGAGCCGGGCGACGTCGGTCATCGCCGCTCTGAACACTTCGTCATCGTCGTTCATCTCGTACCTCACACGCGCAACGGAATCGACGGATAGACCGCCGATCGTGTGCCCGGGTTCGCCCGATTGAATTCGTCGTGATAGCTGAACACCAGCGAGCACTTCAGTGCATCGGTCTCGTTGCGACCCGCCGCGTGGAACAGGCGGCAGTGAAAAAACAGCATGTCGCCGGCGTCGAGTTCGATCATCTGCGCCTGCTCGATCAACTCCTGGTTCTCCGGCAGATCGGTACGCAAGAACAGTGCCTGGTCGTAGCGCAAGGCGTCGACCTGCAGCCGATGGCTCGCCGGAATCACCAGCAGCGCGCCGTTGGCTTTTCGTTCGGGACCCAGCGCGAGCCAGGTTGATACGAGGTCCGCGCGCTGAAACGACCAGTAGCGGATGTCCTGGTGCCACGACGTGAGGCTCGAGAAGCCGGGGTGCTTGGTCATGATGCAGTTGTGGTGGCACTGCGAAACGAACGGCGCGCGGCCGCCGAAGAACGCCTTCAGCCGGCTGCCGACCCGAGGGTCGCATGCCCATGCGCGCAACAACGGATCGCGCGAGTACGCGTGCAACAGACGACGCGGCGTGGTGCCGCCGGCGTCGAGTTTCGACTTCGGCGCGCCCGGATAGCCGACGTCGGCCTCGAACTCCACCGGACCCTGCAACGGATCGAGCATCGCAGCGGCGAGCGAGCGCAGCGCCGAGCATTCCTCTGGGCTCGCCAGCTGACGGACGATGAGAAAACCGTCGCGATGAAAGCGTTCGGCGTCGGATTCGAAATTCGAGGCGACCATGACACTACCGCGGTAACGCGAGGCCGCATTATCGCACCGTCAGACTTTTTCCAGATCGTTCTCGAGATGCTTGCCCGCGATGTAGTAGTGCGCCGCGGCCCAGATGTTAACCACCGAGCACAACAGCAGGGCATAGCGCAGCGACTCGGTGCCGAAGCGCGGAACCAGCAGATCTGCCAGCAGACCGACGACGAGCGGCCCCGCCCCCAACCCGACGATGTTGAGGATGAACAGCAGCACCCCGGCCGCGACTGCCCGCATCCTCAACCCGACGAGTCCCTGCGTCTGTGAAAACGTCGTCCCCTGATAGAAGTTGCCCAGCAGCACCGGAACGATCAGGAACAGCAGCGCCAACGTGGGCGTCGGCGCCAAGAACGCGGCGATCGAGAACGGCAGGCCAACCACCAGCGCAACTGCGACGATCCAGAGATACCAGCGCACGTCGCGGCGACCCCACCGGTCTGCGAGAAATCCGCCCAACGAGATGCCGACGCCGCCCGCGACGCCGATGATGAGGCCCAGCCATTTGCCGATCTCGGCCGTGCTCATGCCGTGCGAGCGGATCAGGAACGACGGCGTCCAGTTGACGAAGCCGTAACCGACGAACGCGGTCAGCGCGCCTCCGAGTGCGAGATGCCGGAACGAACGTTTCGCGAGCAGGTAGCGGAATGTTTCGCCGACGCTCGGCTGCGTCGTTTCCGCCGAACGGCCTTCGGCCATTCCCCGCGGCGGTTCGTGTACCGTGAATCTCACGAGCACTGCGAGCAACAAGCCGGGCACGCCGACGATGAAGAACGCGGCGCGCCATCCGAACATCTCGTTGATCGTGCCGCCCATATAGAAGCCGAACAGGATCCCGAACGGGATGCCGAGCGCGTAGATCCCGAGTGCGGTCGATCGCGATTTCGCAGGGTAGTAGTCCGCGATCATCGAGTGCGATGCCGGCGAACAGCCCGCTTCGCCGACGCCGACACCGATCCGCGCAATCAGCAGGTGCCAGAAGTTCGTGGCGAGCCCCGACAGCGCCGTCATGGCGCTCCAGACCGTGAGCGATACCGCGATCAGGTTGCGGCGGTTGCTGCGGTCGGCGATCCGCGCAATCGGCATCCCGAGGAACGCGTAGAAGAACGCGAACGCGAATCCGGTGAGCAGACCGAGCTGCGTGTCAGAGAGCCCGAGATCGAGTTTGATCGGTTCGAGCAGTATCGACAGGATCTGCCGGTCGATGAAGTTGAACGTGTAGACGACCACGAGAACGCCGAGCACGTACCGCCGCGTCGTGTCGTCGATCTTCAAGATGCGCTCCCCATTCCCAACGAGTTTGCTTAAGCCGCCCGCTAGGCTCGTGCGACGCCGGCTATTTGCCGATCTGTGTTTTCAGCAGTTTCTCTATTTTCCCGCCGTAAGGCGGGCGCAGGCCCACAAGCCCTGCGAGATCGATCTTCGACTGCGTGAAGATCGACTTTGCGTGACTGAATGTTTTGAACCCGTCCCGACCGTGGTAGGCGCCCATGCCCGACGGACCGACACCGCCGAACGGCAGATCTTCCTGAGCGACGTGCATGATCACGTCGTTGACCGTGACGCCGCCCGACGTCGTGTGCGACAGCACGCTGCGCTGCTCGCGCTCATCGGTGCCGAAGTAGTACAGCCCGAGGGGTCGCGCGTGGTCGTTCACGTAGCCGACTGCCTCCGAGACGTCGTCATACGTCTGCACCGGCATCAGGGGCCCGAATATCTCGTCCTGCATCACCTTCATGGAGTCGTTGGCGTCGAGGATCAGCGTCGGCGGAATTTTGTGATGCGGCTGTTGCCTGAAGTCTTCGTTCGCCGGATTGATTTCGACGACGCGCGCGCCTTTCTGCTTCGCATCCTCGACGTAGTCGTTGAGACGATCGAAGTGGCGCTGATTGACTATGGACGTGTAGTCGTCGTTCTCGATCAGACTCGCAAACATCTTCTTCACCGAGCGCTGCGTGGACTCGACGAACTCACCGACGCTCTCCTGCGGTACGAATACGTAATCGGGCGCGAGGCAGATCTGTCCGGCGTTCATCATCTTGCCTGCCATGATCGCGTCGGTCGTCTTCCCCATGTCGGCTGAGCGACCGACGATGACCGGCGACTTGCCCCCGAGTTCGAGCGTGACCGGCACGAGGTTGTCGGCCGCGGCGCGCATGACGTGGCGCGCGACCGACGTCGCGCCCGTGAACAGCAGATGGTCGAACGGCAGACCGGCGAAATCGGCGCCGGTCTGCGGTCCGCCGACCACCACCGAAATTTCGAGTTCGTCGAACGCGGCTGCGATGAGTTCCGCCATCGCTTGCGACGTGGCGGGCGTGAATTCCGACGGCTTGATCATGCAGCGATTGCCGGCCGCGAGAATGCCGGCGAGCGGCGTGAACGTCAGATTCACCGGGAAATTCCACGGGCTGATCACGCCGACGACCCCGAGCGGCTGGTACTCGATGCGCGCCCTCGCGCCGAGCAGGTTCATCGGAAAGTCCACCTTGCGTTTTTCCGGCTTCATCCACTCGGCGAGATGCTTCTTCGCGTGCTTCAGCGGGCCGATCGATGCCGCGATGTCGGTGAACAGCGACTGGTGCCGCGACCGATGACCGAAGTCGGCTGAAAGCGCCTCGACCAGCCGCTGCTGGTGGTCGACCAACAACGCAATGGCGCGATCGAGGCGATCGATGCGGGTTGCGGCGTCGACTTCGCCGCGCTTGATGTAGTCGGCGCGTTGGCGGCCCAGCAGATCGAGCATCGTGGCGCGGCTGGCTTCCTGCATGGTCGTTCCCCCGAATTCTGGCCGGTCGCGATCATACCGAAATCTCTTCGCTCGGGCGCAGGCGCCGCGGCTATGCTTGCGCGCACGACACTTCGAAGGGGAGAACAATCATGGAACTGAACGCGGTACGACACGTTGGCGTGGTCGGAGGCGGCGTGATGGGCGGCGGGATCGGGCAAGTGCTGGCGCTCGCCGGTTACCGCATCACCATCCGCGATCTGACGCAACAGATTCTCGATGAGACGCGCGCCGAGGTGGTCGATCGCAAGTGGAGCCTCAAGCGTTCGGTCGAACGCGGCAAGCTCGGCTTCGATCTCGCCGCGGCCGCGATCGAGCGGATCGGCTACACGCTGTCGCTCGAAGACCTGCACGAGTGCGACCTCGTCATCGAGGCGGTGCCGGAAAAGCTCGACCTCAAGCAGCGCGTGTTCGGCGAACTCGATTCGATCATCAAGAGCGACGCGATACTCGCGTCCAACACATCCGGTTTCCCGATTTCGGACATCGTCAGTGCGTTGCCTGCGAAACGTCAGCCTCTGTGCGTCGGCATGCACTTCTCGAACCCGGTGCCGGTGATGCGGATGTGCGAGGTAATTTACACACCTCAAACCAGCCAGACCACGATCGACACGGCGCGCGGCGTCGCCGAAAAAGCCGGACGCGCCGTGTCGATGGTGCGCGACGCGCCGGGTACTTACGGATTCATCCTGAACCGCGTCTTCGCCGCGGCGTATCGCGAAGCGAAGAAAATCGTCGACGATGGTCTCGCCACCGAGGAAGACGTCGACAAGGCGATGATCACCGGGCGCAACTGGCCGGCGGCGTTCTTCGGGCACCGCGGCGGCATCGGCAAGCAGTGGTGAGCTGACGGCGCGACCCGGCCGCGCCGATCCGACTACATCAGCGTCGATCGCATCTGCCCGTACGTGTCGCGAATGCACTGCTCCATGAACTCGGGGTCCGGAAGCATCTCGCGGCACGCCGTGAACGACACCATGAACTCGCCGCAATAGCTCCCGACCGGAAACATCAAGCCCACGCCGTCAGTCAGCGGCCCGAAGCCGATCGTCGTCAGCAGTTTCGCGCCCATCGAATACAGCGGCACCTGCGGCCCGGGCACGTTCGTGATCACGCAGTTGTAGACCGGGTTCTGCACGTTCGCGATGCCCATCTGACTCGCGAAGCGGGTGCCCATCACCATCAGCGATCCGGGGAGGAACTGCATCGCATCGGTCATCTGCCGCGCCCCAATGGCATTGGTCAGCGCCTTCGACTGCGCGGAACTCTGCTGGACGTGTGCCAGACGCGCGCGCGGATCTTCGATGTGACTGCCGGTCGAGATCATCATTCCGGATACGCGGTTGCCCATCGCGCCTTTCTCGTCTGCACCGCGCACGCTGACCGGTGCCATCGCCACCAGCGATTCGGCGGGCAACTCGAGCTTGGCCGTCAGGTATCTGCGCAACGCGCCACCGCACAGGCTGACGACGGTGTCGTTGACCGTTGCACCCTTGACGCCTTTGCGCATTGCGCGGATCTCGTCGAGGCTGAACCGACAGAAGCCGATCACGCGATGCGCCGTGATGGTCCGGTTGAACCGCGTGCGAGGAATCGGCGCCGGCGGCTGCATCGGTCGATCGGCCAGGCTCGACATCGCCTTCGCCATTCCCGGAAGCGAACGCGCGAACGTCTCGGCCGCGCGTACCGGCTGCAGCGCGTTGTTGGCGAAGCTGCGCAACATCAACTCGGCCACCTGTGGATCTTCTTCACCGCGCCATACTTCGGTCGGTGGCGGAATCTGCCGCGGCTCCGGTGTCAGGTCGTGCAGCAGCTCGGCCAGATCGACGCTGGACGCACCGTCGATGGCGCAGTGGTGCGTCTTGGTGATTACCGCGAAACAGCGCGGCGGTAATCCGTCGACGTGGTCCAAACCCTCGACGTAGTACGACTCCCACGGCGGCTTCGACATGTCGAGCGGCGTGGCGAGGATGCGAGACGCGAGGATGTACAGCTGCCGCCAATCGGCGGGCTGCGGCAGCGCGATGTGGCGGATGTGATACTCGAGGTCGAAGTCTTTGTCGTCCACCCAATAGGGATGGTCGATGTCGAACGGCACTCGAACCACCTTGCGCCTCAGGGTCTTCGTCAGGTGGAGCCGGGCCGCGTTGTAGTTCAGGATTTCCCGAAACCGGAGAATCCCGCCGGGCACGGTGGACTGGTCGTAGATCGCGACCGATCCGACGTGCAACGGCGCGTGTTTGGACTCCGCGTAGAGGAACGATGCGTCCTGTCCCGACAGCTGTTCCATGGCGGTTATCCTCCTCCCCCGGTTGCCGTCTTTCATCCTACGCCTCGTGATGCGTTCGAGTCGTCTTACATCGAGGGCGCACACCGATAGGTGGTTGCGTACGCGTTTCGGGTTTGGCATGACTGCGCACTGGCGGATCCGGCCGCGCCGGAAAGGGGTTTACTTCCGCGATGGTGCTATGCAGCATTGGACGCAACTCTCACCGACACCCAGGTTCATCGATGCCCGCTGCCGAAACCCCACGCGCCCTGCTCGGCGCGCTCGAACTGCCACGCACGATGCTGGAAATGGGCTCGCTTGCCGCGTCGGCCGCGTACCTGCAACTGGTCGCGCGCGGCGACGGTCATCCGGTGATCGTCCTACCCGGCTATACCGCAAGCGACGAGTCGACCCGATTGCTGCGCCAGTATCTGAGCTCGATCGGCTACGACGCGCGACCGTGGAATCTGGGGCGCAACCTCGGTCTGCGCGAAGCGGGTGCGTTTGACGCGTTGCACGGGGAACTGGAACGGATCGCCGAACGTACCGGCAAGCGCGCGAGCCTGATTGGCTGGAGTCTCGGCGGCGTGCACGCGCGCAACCTGGCCAAGCGCGCGCCACGTCACGTACGGCAGGTGATCTCACTGGGCAGTCCGTTGGGCGGCAGTCAGCCGCACGCCGACATCCCGAGTACCGCCATTTATAGTCGTACCGACGGGGTCGTCGCGTGGCGGTTGGCGATGGAAGAGCCGAGTGCCTTCACCGACAACATCGAGGTGTACGGCAGTCACTGCGGCCTCGGCTTCAATCCGGCCGTCTACTACGCGATCGCCGACCGGTTGTCGCAACCCGAAGGCCGCTTCGAACGTTTTCATCGCGCCGGCTGGCGCGCCGCGGTCTACGGACCCGCCGAGCTGCACTGATCCACACGCCGTGTGCCGCGTGACCAACGAGGCCTGATCCGGCAACTACGCACCGTCAGGTGCCGCTAACCAGGTACGTCAGCAGGGAGCGTTACGTCGAGCAAGGTCGCGCCGTTGACCGTCAGATGAATGCGCTGCGCCTCCGGCCACCAGCGACCTTCGATGAAGTGATGCTCTTCCCAGTGCAGCTCCACATTCGTCCAAACGTACACGCAACTGACGCCGTCGCGACGGCGCCGCTTGCGAACGACGCCGTCGAGGCGCAACACGAGTTCGCGGTCGTCGACGATTTCGAGTTCGACCGGACGGTTGCGGTAATTCAATTGAAAGGTCTTGGAACCCGTCACGATGTCGTCGAAGGCTACGCAGTTCGCAACCGGCGCGATTATGGTTGCTCCGATCTGCGAACGCGAACCGTCGTCCGAATTCAACGCGACTACTTGAACATGTCGGACTGCAGCACCGCGTTCGGATTGCGGAACTGATCGGTGCGCAGCGGCGACATCCGCTCGCTGTCGAGACCGTAGCGCTGGCGCGCCAGTTCGAAGCGCCGACGCAACAGCTCGGCCAGCGGACCCGTGCCCTTCTGCCGCTCACCCCATTGCGCGTCGTAGTCCTTGCCACCACGCATGTCGCGTATCAGTTTCATCACCCGCCCTGCCTTATCCGGCACGTGCGTATCGAGCCATTCCCTGAACAGGTCCTTGACCTCGTACGGCAGCCGCAACACCACATAGCCGATGCTGCGTGCGCCAGCCTGCGCACTGGCGGCCGCTATCGCTTCGATCTCTTCGTCGTTCAACCCGGGAATTACCGGCGCCATCAACACGCTCACCGGAATGCCCGCCGCAGACAATTCGCGCACACATCGCAATCGCGCCGCCGGTCCCGCCGCACGCGGCTCCAACGAGCCTTTCAAGGCGTTGTCGAGCGTAGTGATGCTGAGCGTGACCGACGCGAGTTCGAGCGCGGCCATCTCGCGCAGGATGTCGATGTCGCGCAGAACGAGCGCACCCTTGGTGACGATCGAGACCGGGTGCCGCCATTCGAGCAGCACTTCGAGTATCTGGCGCGTGATCTTCAGTCGCTTCTCGACCGGCTGATACGGATCGGTGTTCGCGCCCATCGCGATCGTGCTGCACACATAGCCCGGGCGACTGAATGCTTCCCGCAGCCGCTCCGGCACGTGCGTCTTGTAGAAGATCTTCGTTTCGAAATCGATGCCGGGTGACAGATCGAGATACGCGTGGCTCGGTCGCGCGAAGCAATACACGCAACCGTGTTCGCAGCCTTTGTACGGATTGATCGACTGATCGAACGGCACGTCGGGCGATTGATTCCGCGCGATGATGTTGCGCGTCTTGTCTGCGAACAATTGAGTCGCGGGTTGCGTGTCGGGTGTCGGGTCTTCGCCCCAGCCGTCGTCCACCACTTCGCTGCTCTGGTGTTCGAAGCGGCCCGCAGGGTTCGACAAGGCACCGCGACCCTTGATCAGCGTCGGCTTGGATTGCACTGACACGACGAGGTCCTCTCGGAAGCGGACGGCAACAGTAACTGTATATACGTACAGTATCAATGTCTGGAAGTCGCAAGCGCATGGACAACGTAATTCACATCCATTAGCGTCGATCGACACCTTTTCCGTTCGAAGCACACCGTGAGGAGAGCACCCGTGCACGATCTGATCATCCGCAACGGCACTGTCGTAGACGGCAGCGGCAACACCCGTATCCAGGCCGATATCGCCATCGACGGCGACCGCATCACCGCCGTCGGCCGCATCGATGGCGCCGCGAAACGCACGATCGATGCGCAAGGCTGTCTCGTAACGCCCGGTTGGGTCGACGTGCACACGCACTACGACGGTCAGGCCACGTGGGATCCGATCCTCGCGCCATCGAGCTGGCACGGGGTGACCACCGTGGTGATGGGCAACTGCGGCGTCGGCTTCGCGCCGGTGCGCCCGGGACAGGAGAGTTTTCTGATCGAGCTGATGGAAGGCGTCGAAGACATTCCCGGTGCCGCACTCGCCGAAGGCATCGACTGGCGCTGGGAGAGCTTCGCGCAATATCTCGACGCGCTCGAAGAACTGCCGCGCACGATCGACATCGCAACGCAGGTGCCGCACGGCGCGGTGCGCGCGTACGTGATGGGTGAACGCTGCAACACCGCAGACGACCTGCCGACGAACGACGAAATCTCACAGATGGCCGCGATCGTTCGCGATGGCATCAAGGCCGGTGCGCTCGGCTTCTCGAGTTCACGCACCCTGTTGCACAAAGACAAGCACGGCATTCACGTGCCGGGCACATTCGCAGGCAGCGACGAGATGCTCGCGCTCGGCCTGTCGATGAAAGGCCTCGATCACGGCGTATTCGAACTGGTGTCGGATCACCTCGGCACGGACGACGAGTGGGCATGGGTTACGCAATTCGCCGAAGAGACCGGCCGTCCGGTAACGCTCGTTGCAACGTCGGCCGGCGCATACGAAGGCAACAAGATGTTCAACATCGCGGAACAGGCGCGCCTTCAGGGCATCGAAGTGCGCCCGCAGATGGCAGGCCGCCCAACCGGCGTGCTGCATGGTCTGCAATCGAACTTCCACGTCTTCATGCGCCACCCGACGTTCGCGAACGAACTCAAGCAGTTGCCCCTCGATCAACTCGTCGAGCGCATGAAGGATCCGAAAGTGAAGGCGAAGATCCTCGCCGAACACAGCACGCTGACGCGCACCCTGTCGGCGTCGAGCCTCGACGAACTGTTGTGGCAGATTTTCCCGCTCGGCGAGAAGCCGAATTACGAGCCCGACCGCGAAGACAGCGTCGCCGGCATCGCACAGCGCGCGAACAAAGACGCGTTCGAAGTGATGTACGACATGCTCGTCGACCACGACGGCAAAGAGTTGTTCTATCAGCCGCTCGGCGGCTACCGCACCTACAACTTCGACTTCTTCCGCGCGAACATGCAGCATCCGAACATCATGTTCGGCCTGTCGGATGGTGGGGCACACTGCGGCGTCATTGCCGACGCTGGCATGCCGACGTTCATCCTCACGCACTGGGCGCGCGATCGCACGAAGGGTGAACAGCTGCCCCTCGAGTATCTAGTCAGAAAGCTGTCGTTCGATACGGCCGCCGCATACGGCATGAACGATCGCGGGTTGCTGGCGGCAGGAAAACTCGCCGATGTGAACGTCATCGACTTCGAGAAGCTGTCGCTGCACCGCCCCGAGGCGATCTTCGATCTGCCGACCGGCGGCAAGCGCCTTGTACAGCGGGTCGAAGGGTACAAACACATCATCAAGAGCGGCGTGCCGATCTTCGCCGACGGCAAACACACCGGAGCGCTGCCGGGCAAACTCGTCCGCGGATGATCCTGTAGAATCCGACCCTCGTTTGCGGGGTCCCATTCAGCGTGCGCATCGGCTCTCTGCAGCCCGAGCTCGTTGTCGTCACGCTGTTGGCGGCGCTTGCGCTCGGCTGCGCGCCGCTTGCTCCGGCACCGGCCGCCGAACCGGTGGCGGATCCGTCGCTCGACGCACTGAAGGAGGAAGTCGCGCGGCTCAACGCCGAGCTCGCCAACGTGAACACCGTGCTCGCCGGTGTGCGCACCGAACAGCAGTCCGTGGCGACCGGACTCGAGGTGCAGACCCACGCAATCGGTCGCGTCGAAAGCGCCGTTACCACGTTGCCGGAATCTCTGAAGCGGCTCTGCCCGGCTCCGCAGAGCGGCGAAGCGCGATGCAAGCCGGCCGAGATACAGCGCGTGATGATCAGCGGTTCCAAAATGGTCGTCGGCGACGTGGAGCAGGTGTGGATCGACCCACCCGGCGTTCCACTCAACGCCCGCATCGATACAACCGCCGCCAACAATGCGCTGCTCGCCGAGGAAATTGTCGAGTTCGAACGCGACGGCAGGGCGTGGGTGCGATTCGTGCTGCACGGATCGGATTCGGATGAGCCCATTCCGCTGGAGCGGCGCGTTTCGCGGCACGTGCGAACGGTTCAATCGGGGGGCGGAGAAGGCATCAAGCGACCGGTGGTGCGGATGCGCCTCAAGCTCGGTGACGTGCAGGATACGTTCTGGTTCGTGCTTACCGATCGGGCCGACCACGCGGTGATACTCGGCCGCAGTTTTCTGAAGGACATCGCGCTGGTCGAAGTCGGCGCGCGCTACGTGCAGCCCCGCGCTCAGGCGCCCGCAAACGAAGGCGACAAACCGACGCCATGACGCAGCGCGGTCCCTTCCTGTTCCTCGTCCTGCTGCTCGTCGTCGCCGGCATGACGAGCGCGGTCTTCCGCCACATCAAGTTCAACATTCCGTTCCTGCCGGGCACGCAGGAAACGGTCTGGCAGATCGAAGCGAAGATCAATTTCTGGGGCGACGGTATGCCGGTGCAGGCGATTCTCAGCCTGCCGTCCAACCAGGCCGACTATCGGATCGTCAACGAAAACACCGTGTCGTCCGGCTATGGCTTCGTCATCGAAGAGAGCGATGGCCAACGCCGCGCGCGCTGGTCCAAGCGCGACGTCACCGGCGAGCAGACGCTGTACTACAAAGTAGAGCTCGTGGCAGATCCGAATCAGCTGCGCAATGCAGAGGCGCAGCCCGTGATCGCGTCGGTCCGGCTCGACGAGCCGTACGCAACCGCCGCGCAGGCGATCGTCAGCGCCGTGGTTCCGCGTTCCGCCGACGCGCTGACTTTGGGCCAGCAGCTCATTCGCGAAATGACCGTGATTCCGCATGATCAGAACGTCGCGCTGTTGCTCGATCGCTTTGCGCTACCTACGCTGTTCAGCGATCTGCTGGCGCTTTCCAACGTACCGGCAAGACGCGTCGAGGCACTGATACTCGAGGAAGGCCGCCGCAGACAGTCGCTCGTCGAACTCGTTCAGGTGTGGCACGACGGACAATGGCATCTCTTCAATCCGCTCACCGGCCTGATCACCGACACGACCAATCTGCTGCTCTGGCAAACCGATACGCCGAGCGTGCTCGACGTGATCGGCGGCAAGCGCAGCCGCATCAGCTTCGCGATCATCAGTCAGACACGCCCGTCGTTGTCGCTCGCGACGTCCGGTGCACAGGGCATGGACGCGCCGAGCCTGTCGCTCTACAGCTTGCCAGTCGAAGAACAGAACATGTTCAAACTGATCATGCTGCTGCCGATCGGCGCGCTCGTGGTGGTGGTGCTTCGCACACTCGTCGGTCTGAAGACGTCGGGCACGTTCATGCCGGTGTTGATCGCGCTGGCATTTCTGCAGACGCAGCTGATTCCCGGCGTGATCAGCTTCCTGATGGTGATCGTCGTGGGTCTGTTCATCCGCAGCTATCTCTCGACGTTGAACCTGCTCCTGGTTGCGCGCATCGCGACGCTCGTCATCGTGGTGGTGGCGATCATGTCGATCGTCAGCGTGCTGAGTTACCGACTCGGACTCGAAGCGGGGCTCTCGATCACGTTCTTCCCGATGATCATTCTGGCGTGGACGATCGAACGGATGTCCATCCTGTGGGAAGAGGACGGACCGAAGGAAGTGCTGATCCAGGGTAGCGGCAGCCTGCTGGTTGCAGTCACCGCCTTTCTCGTCATGGACCAACCGCTGACGCGACATCTCGCATTCAATTTTCCGGAGCTGCACCTCGTGGTGCTCGCCGTGATTCTGCTGCTGGGCCGCTACACCGGTTACCGGCTGCTGGAACTGCGGCGCTTCTCGACGATGATGGGCGGCGACTGAACCGTGTGGGCGAATCCGATCACGTTGTGGCGCAAGGGCATCCTCGGGATGAACTGCCGCAACGTCGCGTACATCGGCCGGTACAACCCGCGCGAACGCTATCCGCTGGTAGACGACAAGCTGCTGACGAAGATGGTGGTTCGCAAAGCCGGCGTCGCCGCGCCGGAGTTGCTGCTGGTGATCCGGATGCAGCACGAGATCGAGCACATCGAACAGATACTCGCGAAATTCAGGCAGTTCGTGATCAAACCGGCGCGCGGCAGCGGCGGCAAAGGCATCCTGGTGATCGTCGGGCACGATGGCGACAACCTCGTCAAATCCAGTGGCAGCCAGCTATCGGTCGCCGACGTGAAGCGGCACCTGTCGAACATCATCAGCGGGCTCTATTCGCTCGGCGGCCGCACCGACGTCGCCTTCGTCGAAGCGTTGGTCACCACCGACGCCACGTTCGAGCACATCAGCTACGAAGGGGTGCCTGACATCCGGCTGATCGTGTTCAAGGGCTACCCGGTGATGAGTATGTTGCGGCTCGCCACGAAGCAATCGGACGGCAAGGCGAATCTGCACCAGGGCGCGGTCGGTATCGGTCTCGACATCGCGACCGGCCGCGGCATCGCCGCCGTGCAGTTCAACCGGCCGATCGATCGCCACCCGGATACCGACCACTCGCTGACCGGCATCGAGGTACCGCACTGGCGGCAGCTCCTGTCCCTCGCCGCGCGGTGCTACGAAGTGACCCGCCTGGGTTATCTCGGAGCCGACATGGTGCTCGACGTGGCGCGAGGTCCTCTGCTGCTCGAACTCAACGCGCGACCGGGACTGACCATCCAGGTGGCGAACGACCGGGGTCTGCTGCCTCGTTTGCGACACGTCGAATCGCTCGATGAACTGCAGCATTTCACGGTCGAGGAGCGCGTCGACTATTCAATCGAACACTTTGCACATGCGACCGGCGCGTTGCAGCCGTCGTTGTGGGACACTGCAGAAGCACAGGGAGCAGCCGCTTCCGACTAACCAATCCGATGAGGGGACAACCCGATGAAAGGAGCACGAGCATGATCGTTCTGAACGTGAAGATCGAAACGAATCCCGGCACTGCTGCTGCGCTCAAAGATGCGGTTGCGGCCATGGAGAAGGCGAGCCGCGCTGAACCCGGTTGCATCGAGTACGTTTTTTCCACCGAACTGAACAACCCCACCAATATCCGCATCATCGAGCACTGGAACGACATCGACGCGTTGAAGAAGCACTTCACGCTGCCGCACATGGCGACGTTCAACGAAGCCATGCGCAAGCATCCGCCGAAGAGCGTCGACGTAAAGATGTTCGACTCGACGGCGCTGCCGTTTCCACCGCAATAACTCTGGCCATGTAAACTGGCTCCGGAACAGTTGGAGGAGCGGAGAGATGCCATACGTTGAAGGACGCGTCGTCCATGACGCGGATTCGCACATCATGGAAACCTCCGAGATGCTCGCGGATTTCGCGAGCGAGAAGGTCAGGCGCCACTTGCTCGGGTTCGACGGCAGCGCATCGGTAGCGACCAGCCTGAAGGAAGTGGAGCGCGTGCTGTCGCGGCATCGCGATCCGCAGTATCGCGCCGACGACGAACGCGAGATTCTGCAGCGCAAGAACTGGGCGGCAACCGGTGCGTATTTCAAGGAAGACCGGCCGCGCGCGCTCGATCTGCTCGGCTTCGCCAGCCAGCTCGTGTTCAACACCTTCGTCAACGGTTACAGCTCACGGCTCGAGCGCACGAGCGACGATCTCGATCTGATCTACGGCACGGCCGAAGCGCACAACCGCGCGATGCTCGATTTCTGTAGCGTCGATCGCCGGTTGTTGCCCACCGCCTACGTCCCGCTCGCCGAGTTCGCGCGTACCCGTAAGATCGCGGAGCGCGCGGTAGCAGACGGTTTCTCGGCGCTGTTGATTCCTTCGGCGTGCCCACGTAACCACTCGCCCAGCCACATCGGCTTGTTCCCGCTGTGGGCGATCGCAGAAGAAGCCGGTATACCGATAGTGTTCCACGTCGGCGGCGGCGGCGTATTGCTCGACCCGAAGTACTTCGCCAACGGCCTTCCTGTGCCGCCGGATTTCCATGGCGGGGCGGAGAATTTCAGATCGGTGGACTACATGGCGATTCCGACACCGGTGATGCAGACGCTCGCCACGATGATCATCGACGGCATATTCGAACAGCACCCTGAGCTGATGTTCGGAGTGATCGAACAGGGCGCTGGCTGGATTCCGAGCTGGATGCGTTATCTCGACAGCGCTTACGACGCATTCGCGCGGCATGAAGAACGTCTGCAGAAGCTGTCGATGCGACCAAGCGAATACGTAAAACGGCAACTGCGAGCCACGCCGTATCCGACCGAAGACGTCGGCTGGATCGTGCGCGAAGCGGGCCCCGAGATTCCGTTGTTCTCGTCCGACTACCCGCACGTCGAAGGCGGACGCAATCCGGTCAAGCGCTTCGAAGCATCGCTCGACGCCGCGTCGGATCCGGTTCGACAGGCTTTCTATCGCGGCAACTTCGCCGACCTGATGGGTAAGGCCTTGGGCAGCCGCGGGCTCGCCGCTTAACGATGCCGCGCGGCTTTTCGAAGTTTGCCGCGGCCGGCTTCGGAACATGTCTGATCCTGCTTTGCGTCGTCTTCGGTTTCGGAACGTTCAGCTTCAGGTCGCCGGCTCCAGTCGCGGCAGATGCCGCACCCGGCTCGTTTTCCGCGATGCGCGCGCACGATCAACTCGCGCGACTGCTCGGCGATGAAACGCCCCATCCGATCGGCAGTGCCGCCAACATGCTGGTGAAGGCGCGTCTCGTAGAGCGACTCACAGAGTTGGGTTTTACGCCGGAAGTCCAGGACACCGTAGCGTGCAGTTTCAAGTGGCCGGTGTGCGGCCGCGTGCAGAACGTACTGGCGCGCATCGACGGACAGCAGCGTTCCAGCGTGCTGCTGATGGCGCACTACGACTCCGTCGCATCCGCTCCAGGCGCGGGTGACGATGGCGCGGGCGTCGCGACCCTGCTCGAAGTCGCGCGGGCGATGCACGACGCGGCGCAACACCGCAACAGCGTCGTGTTCGCATTCACCGACGGCGAAGAGGCGGGCCTGCTTGGCGCCGAAGCTTTCTTCTCGCAACACGCATGGGCGGACGACGTTGCAGCGGTGATCAACGTGGAAGGGTCAGGGTCGCAAGGTCCGTCGTTGCTGTTGCGCAGCGGCCCGAAGAGCGGCGCGGTGCTCGATGCATTTCGCAAGGTGGCCCGATTTCCGGTCGCGTCTTCGTTCTCGGAAGAGTTTTTCAAGCGGCTTCCCAACGACACCGATCTGTCGGTGGCAAATCACGTCGGCAAGGCCGGCGTCGACTTCGCATTCGCCGGCGAGCGCAATCACTACCACTCGCGCGGCGATTCGATTGCGAACCTGAGCCTCTCGACGTTGCAGCATCACGGCGAGAATGCATTGCCGCTCGCGCGGGCTCTAGCCGACGCAGATCTGACAAACGTGGCGCCGAATTACGTCTATTCGACGCTCGGTCAATCGTTGTGGATCGCGTATCGCCCGCAGACCGGACTCGCGATCGCGATCTGCATGGTGGCTCTGCTCGGGCTCGCCACATGGCGACGCTGGCAAGGGCCGGGGCATTTCTTCGCCGCGCTCGGCATCGTCGCGCTCACGCTGGCCACGACGGTGGTGCTCGAACTCGCGACGCTCGCGCTCGCCGACCTGATCGCGGGCACGCGCGTTTCGTGGCCCGCCAATCCGTGGCCCTGGCGGTTGATC
>DATJGR010000027.1:0-15466 GCA_035494855.1 Pseudomonadales bacterium
CGAACTGTTCGCGCGGAACGTCGACCTGCTCGTACACGAAGCGCTGTCGCCGGAGCTGGTCGGCATTCTCGGCAAAGCCGCGGGTGAGGCGGGGCGCGCGAACGTCGCGCAGATCATGGGCGACATCCTCAACTATCACACGGCCCCGGTCGAAGTGGCGCAGATCGCGACGGCCGCCAATGTGCACCACCTGTTGTTCTATCACGTGATTCCGCCGTTGCTCGTGCCCGGCATCGAAGCGGCGTTTCTGAAAGGCGTCGCCGACATTTATCGCGGTCCGGTGACGCTCGGACGCGACGGCACGCAGATCGTTCTGCCGCGGGATTCGAAGGAGATCGTCGTTGACCAGCTCTCGCTCTGAACTCGGTATCGCAGTTGGCGTCGCGTTGTGGACGACGTTGGCGGGTGGCGCGTTGCGCGCCGCCGACGTCGCACCACTGCTCGAGGCAGCACAGGACCAGCCGAAACTCGAACTGGTGATGAAGATCGTCGTCACGTGTGCGTCGCCCGAAGCGGTCGCACCGACCAGCGCGAGCAAAGACGGTCAGCGGCAGGAGATCTGGCCGATTCTCGGCGGCCGCTTCTTCGGCAAAGACATCCGCGGCACGGTGGTAGCCGGCGGCGGCGATTTTCCGGTCACGCGCCCCGACGGCGTGGAAGTGATCGACGCGCTGTATCGGCTGCGCACCGACGACGGCGTGACCATCATCATTCACAACAAAGGGCTCGCATATCCGGCTGCAAAGCCCGAAGACACTCGATACCGACTGGTACCCGAGTTCATCGCGCCGCAGGGCAAGTACGACTGGCTCAATCGATACGTGTTCGTGTCGACGCTGGTCGTGCCGGTGCCGGCGGAGTTGCAACTCGCGAAAGGACCCAACGAGAACGATCGGGTGATCGAGGTCTATCGCGTGCGCTAGACGCTCAGCGATCGCTGCAGCTGAAACTCTCCGCCCTGGTCGGATCGCCTTTGCCGTCGTAGCGCGCGAACTTCGGGAACTCGCAAGCCGGTCTCTCGAGCGCGACCTTGTGCGATTGCGGGTCGAATTTCGCAACTGTCAGATGATCGGGCGCCGCACCGCGCTCCACCCACGTATCCATCGCGGTGACGAGGTCGATCGCATCGGGTCCCGGTCCGTTCATTTCGTGACCGACATGGGGGCTCACGAGAAAGCGTGCGAAACGCGCGACGTTCTGCGCGCCCATGCGCTGTTTGACTCCGTCGAAGTATTGCGCCGTGCGGTAAATGGATACACACGTGTCGGCCGTGCCGTAGAACAGCAGCAACTTGCCGTCGTGGTTCGCGAATGCCGATAGATCCGGATCGCTGGGGTCCATCAACCTGGACACCGCGAGGTACTGCGCCTCGTACTGCTTCGCATCGTGCGGGAACGCGGCCGCGTGCTCGTTGCGCTCAACCACTTTCGCCGCTTCCGCTGCTGCGATGTAGTTGAATGCATCGCGCGCCTCGAAGCTCGAGCCGAACAGATACTCGTGCCAGTCCGTGGTCGCGGCGCCGCCGCGACCGAAGCGGGGATAGCCGGTGGACCCGTCCGCCAGCGTCACCGGAACGCTCTGATCGGTGTACACCATGCGGATGGTTTCGATCTGACCTGCCGTCAGGCACGCGTCGCTGTCGGCGCCTTTGCACTCGAGATCGGTCGGTATGTACGTGCACGCCGCGATGTTCGCGACGATGCCGTCCTTCAATCCGTCGAGTTCGTCGCACGCCGCGATTTCGGCTTTTGCAAACAATGCGACCTTCGCGTCATCGAGCCAGTTCTGCGGGTTCGAATAGATGTGCTTCATCGTGGTGGCGCCGAGGTTCACCTGATGCGCCTGCTGGAACATCGCCGGCTCGATCGCGATCACGCCGTCGTAGTCGTTCGGGTAGCGCTGGATTGCGACCAGACCCGCGCGCCCGCCATTGGATTGCCCGAGCATGTAACGGCGGCCCGGCGATTTGCCGTAGAACTGCGCGACCACCGCAGTACCCACGTCGAGCGTCAGATGATTCGCTTCGAACGCGTGGTTCTTCAGCGCAACATCGTCGAGCGCCCACGGATAGAACGAGCGCACCTGATGGCCCGAGTCGGATCCCATGCGGGCATACGGCGCGTGCAGCGGACCCGCCATGATGTGGTAGTAGTCGACGTCGGTCGGCGTGAAGCCGTCGAAGCCGCTGCCGCCGAACGTCAGCGTCTTGCCGTTCCAGAGATTGCGGGCCGGTAATTCGACCGCCCAGGTGATGGTCGACGTCGGCGCGGTCACGATCGTTCCTCTGACGATGCAGGCTTCGGGGAATACCCCCTTCGCCGCGCGCACCTCGTTCTTCGTCGTGACGGCGCCGTGCGGCAGGTCCTTCGGTGCGAAATGGGTGCATGCGTCTTCGAGGCTCGCTGTCGCCGAGGCTTGTGCTCCGGCCCCCACACTCGCCGAAACCGCGATCGTCAGACACACCACTGCCGCCAACGGACTGGAACGCATGCGAAAGACCCCCTGAGTGAAGACGAACGGGCTGCCCCGACCGCGAGTGTGAGCGATGGCGAGTGCGGTTGTCATCGCGTGTATTCTTGGCGTTCATTCGAACGAACGGAGTCCACGATGATCGATCTGCACTACTGGCCCACGCCGAACGGCAAGAAGGTCACGATCCTGCTCGAAGAACTCGGCATGCCGTACCGCGTCGTGCCGTGCAACATCGGCCGCGGCGATCAGTTCACGCCGGAATTTCTCAAGATCAATCCGAACAACCGCATGCCGGCGATGGTCGACGACGAGCCGCTCGGCGGCGGCGCGCCGATCACGATCTTCGAATCGGGCGCAATCATGATGTACATCGCCGAAAAGGCCGGGAAGTTCTATCCGCAGGCGCCGCGCAAGCGCTACGACGTGGTGCAGTGGATCATATGGCAGATGGCGAACCAGGGACCGAAGACCGGCGAATGCGGGCACTTCCGCCGGCTTGGCGAAGGCCAGGGCGACCAGTCGTACGCGATTCGACGCTTCACCGACGAAGTGAATCGTTTGTACGGCGTGCTGAACAACGCGCTGTACGACAAGCGTTATCTCATCGGCGACGAATACACCATCGCCGACATGATCTGCTATCCATGGACGATCGGTTGGGAAGGGCAGGGCCAGGACATCAACGATTTTCCGTACTTCAAGCGCTGGTTCGAGGAGTTGGGTGCGCGTCCGGCCGTGAAGCGCGGCATGGCGGTGGGCTCCGACTTCACGCAGGACTTCTCGAAGCTGTCGAAAGAAGAGATCGAGCAGTTGCGCAAGATGCTTTACAACCAGCGCGCGCGGCCGGCACCGGCGGGCGGGCTGTTGAAGGTCTGACGAACGATGACAGGGGCGGCGCGACGTTGTCGCGCCGTTGGGGAACTGGAATGAAAGTTGCGTTGATCGCGATTGCGCTGGCGTTGTCCGTTCCGGCTTTTGCGAACGAACCGGTGGCAGCGTCGTATCTCGACAGCTCAGGTCGCGCCGACCAGCTAACCGGCGGTGTGCGGATGATCTCGATCGAAACGCCGGCCGGGCCGTTTCGCGTATGGACCAAGCGCGTCGGCAACAATCCGCGCATCAAGGTGCTGCTGCTGCACGGTGGTCCGGGCGCCACTCACGAATACTTCGAAGCGTTCGACGGATACCTGCCTGCCGCCGGCATCGAGTACTACTACTACGACCAGCTCGGTTCCGCATACAGCGACCAACCCGACGCGCCGCAGCTCTGGAACGTGCCACGCTTCGTCGATGAAGTCGAGCAAGTGCGGAAGGCGCTCGGGCTCGACAAGGACGATTTCTATCTGCTCGGCCAATCGTGGGGCGGCATTCTGGCGCTCGAGTACGCATTGAGATACCAGCAGCATCTGAAAGGGCTCGTGATTTCCAACATGGTTTCGAGTGCGAAGGCCTACAACGCGTATGCCCACGACGTGTTGATGCCGATGATGGATCCGAAGGCGCTCGCAGAAATCGAACGGCTCGAAGCGAGCGGCGATACCGAGAATCCCCGCTACATGGAACTGCTCGTTCCGCAGTTCTACGTACAGCACATCCTGCGCATGCCGCCGGAACAGTGGCCCGATCCCGTCAATCGCGCGTTCGGGCACATCAACCGCAAAGTCTACGTGCCGATGCAGGGTCCGAGCGAAATGGGTCTTACCGGTACGCTCAGCGACTGGGACCGCACCGCCGACTTGCCGAAGATCACCGTGCCGACGCTGATGATCGGCGCCCGCTACGACACGATGGACCCGAAAGCGATGGAGAAGATGTCGAAGCTCGTTCCGAACGGACGCTATCTCTTCTGCCCCAACGGCAGTCACCTGGCGATCTACGACGATCAGAAGATCTACATGGATGGCGTGATCCGGTTTCTGCTCGACGTCGACACGAAAGCGTTTCCATGAGTCGCAAGATCCTGCTGATCACGACGGATCAGATGCGCCACGATGCACTCGGCTGTAACGGCGGCGTAGTGGCGCGCACGCCGATTATCGATTCGCTGGCGCGCAACGGCATCAAGTATTCGCGCGCGCACAATCAGCACGTCGTGTGCATGCCCGCGCGCGCGACGATCATCACCGGTCAGTACGTGGCGACGCACGGCGTGTGGATGAACGGCGTTGCTTTGCCGGAGGAAACACCGACGATCGCGCACTGGTTGGCGCAGCACGGCTATCGGACGGGATTGTTCGGAAAAGCGCACTTCGAACCGTGGCTCGGCGCGCCGGAAGCGTTCTACGAGAATCGCATGGCGCGCCTCGGAGAAACCGGTCCGCACCGCGGGTTCGAACGGATGGAACTCGCGAACCACTTCTACATGCGCCATTCGCACTACGACGTGTGGCTCGAGAGGAATCACCCCGACGCGATCGGCGGCTTCTATCCCATGGTCACGCCGCAAGGCATGCAGAACACCGCAGGCGGCGGTGAGACCGGTGCGATTCAGGTGTGGGACAACCCGGCGCCGCGCGAGGTGTATCACACGGAATGGGTCGCAGACCGGACGATCGCGTGGCTCGATACGCTGCCTGCGGATGCGGACTGGTTCGTCTGGCTCAGTTTTCCCGATCCGCATCATCCTTGGGATCCACCCGCGTCGGAGCGCTCGCGCGTGGACTGGCGCGACGTGCCATTGCCCGACCTCTATCCCGGCGATGCAGCGACGGCGGCGCAATGGCTGGCAGACAAGCCGCGTCACTGGCGGGGCTATTTCGACGGCTCGCTGTGGACCAACCTCGAATCGCCCCGCGGTTTCCGTCCGTGCGATCTGACGGCCGATCAGGTGCGCGAGATCAACGCGATGAATCACATCGAGAACGAATTGATCGACGAAGCATGTGGCCGCGTGCTCGCGTGCATCGAGCGGCGCGGCTGGACGGCCGACACCGACGTGCTGTTCACCACCGATCACGGCGAACTGCAGGGCGACTACGGGTTGTTGTTCAAGGGACCGTACCACTGTGATGCGCTGATGCGGTTGCCGTTCATCTGGCGTCCGGCGCCGTCGGCCAACGTGAAGCCGGCAACGGTGAGCACGCCGGTGGGCCACGTCGATCTGGCGCAAACGTTCTGCCGCATCGCTGGCATCGCTGAGCCCAACTGGGTCGAAGGACAGGCGTTGCCAACGTCTGACGACGAAGCTCGGGCGCAGCGTCGCGAGCGCGTGTTAACGGAGTGGGACAGCGAACACGGCGACGTCGACATGCACATCCGCACGATCTACCGCGACGGATACCTCTGCAGCGCTTACGAAAAAGGCACGCTGTACGACGGCACGGAAGGCGAACTATACGACCTCGGCACCGATCCGCAGGCGCGCATGAACCTGTGGGACGACACATCGCGTCGCACGCTGCGCACCGATCTCGTCGCGGATCTCTACGACAGTTTGCCGCGGCGGCGTTCACCACGTTTGGTTCGCAGCGCGCCCGTCTGAACCTTCGGAGAGCGGAGCAAACACGGTAGGTACATTCACGAATAGGCACGGGGCAGCCACGGGGTCACTTTCGAACGCCAATCAGTGGGAAGCATGGAGACGAGACGATGAAAACCATGAAGAATGCGTTGATCGCGATTGCGTTCATTTGTTCGTTGGGTGGTGTGGCCGTCGTTTTAGCGGACGAACTGCCAGCGGAGAAGATCGAGCTCAAAGACGGTTCGACGTTGTATCTACACCCCGATGGTACGAGTCGCATGGTCGACCCGCACGGCAAGAAGATCGAAATGCGTGATGGCGAGGAAATGCAACTCGCTGATGGCCGGACGATCATGATGAAGAACAAGAAGGTGTGGATCACGTTCGGTCCACCGGGAAAAGGAGGCGCCATCCAGAAGAACGACTGACGCGAACTGACTGGAGTCAATCTTCACCTGCATCCGAGCGTCGCCGACGGATGAGGCGGCTCCCCAATCCAGACACCTACCACTACGGAAGCTGATATGAAAATCGAAACAATGACGTTCGCACTGGTGCTGTCGCTCGCCACACCGCTCGTGGCGCAGGCGGAAGGCACGCATGCGCACGTCGACTGCAGCAAGCAAGACGCGCAGATGTCCTCGATGACCCCCGAGGAGAAGGCGCATATGCAGGCCCAGTGCGCAGAGCAGAAGCAGCACATGGACTGCGGCAAGGATGGCATGGGCATGTCGAACATGACCGCGGCACAGCGCGAGAAGATGCAGGCGCAGTGCAAACAGATGCACGATGAGAAGTCCGGCATGCATTCGAGCACCGAAGCGGACGACGCCGATCATTCCGCCAAAGAGGCTGGCGATGGGGCCGACGGCGATGCGACACCGCACGCGCACGGCGCTGCGCACCCGAATTCCGACGGCGGGTCGTAGTGCGCGGTCGACGTTCGTCGCATCCGTTTGGCTGCATCTGCGTCCGCCGCGGCGAGGCGATCGCTTCCCAACGTCAATGCGCCGCTCTGGTTAGCCGAACTCGTTGACCTCGGGGCGACGGCGAATGAATGAGACTGCCGAGCGGACCGAGATCGATCCCGTTTGTGGGATGACGGTGACGTTGAAACCGGACACTCGAACCGCCGAGTTCGACGGTCGTACGTATTTCTTCTGCAGCGCCAGGTGTTTCGAGAAGTTCGTCGCCGAGCCGCAGCGGTATCTCGCTGAATCCGAGCCGGCGACTATCAGCGCGCAGGCCGACGGCGATGGCGTCGAATGGACGTGCCCGATGCATCCGGAAATCGTTCGGCACCACCCCGGTTCGTGTCCCCTGTGCGGGATGGCGCTCGAACCGCGTACGCCGGGCCGCGCGGCTGAGCCGAACGCTGAACTCGTCGACATGACCCGGCGATTCTGGATCGGGCTTGCGCTGACAGCGCCGGTGTTTGTGCTTGAAATGGGCGGCCACGTGCTCGGGTTACATCGGTGGATAGCGCCTCAGACGTCCAGTTGGATTCAGTTCGTCCTGGCGACGCCCGTTGTGTTGTGGGCGGGGTGGCCGTTCTTCGAACGGGGCTGGACTTCGCTTGTCAGGCGCAAGCTGAACATGTTCACGCTGATTGCGATGGGCACGGGCGTCGCGTGGCTCTTCAGTGTGGTTGCGACGGTGGCGCCGGGCGTCTTTCCGGCGGCGTTCCGCGCATCCGATGGCAGCGTCGCCGTCTATTTCGAAGCGGCTGCCGTGATTACCGTGCTCGTTCTGCTAGGCCAGGTGCTGGAACTGCGTGCGCGCCAGGCGACCGGCGGTGCCATTCGCGCGCTGCTCGATCTGACGCCGAAGCGCGCGCGCCGCGTGCGCAGCGATGGCGCCGACGAGGAGATTCCGCTGGAACAGGTCGCCGTCGGTGACGTGCTGCGCGTGCGCCCAGGCGAGCAGGTGCCTGTCGACGGCGTCGTGCTCGAGGGACGAGGTGCGGTCGATGAATCGATGGTCACCGGCGAGTCGATGCCGGTCACGAAGAAGACGGACGATGGACTGATTGGCGGGACGATGAACCAGAGCGGCGGCCTGCTGATGCGCGCAGTGAAAGTGGGGCGCGACACGATGCTCGCGCGGATTGTTGCGATGGTCGCCGACGCGCAACGCAGCCGCGCGCCGATCCAGCGTCTCGCCGACAGGGTGGCCGGATACTTCGTCCCGCTGGTCATCGCAATCGCAATGGTCGCCTTCGTTGCATGGTCGATCTGGGGCCCGCCGCCATCGATGGGATATGGTCTGATCGCTGCCGTGGCGGTGTTGATCATCGCGTGTCCGTGCGCGCTCGGACTGGCCACACCGATGTCGATAATGGTCGGCATCGGACGCGGGGCACAGAGCGGCATCCTGATCAAGAATGCCGAAGCGCTCGAACGGATGGAGAAGGTCGAAGTGCTCGTCGTCGACAAGACCGGCACGCTGACCGAGGGGCAGCCGAAGGTCATCGCGATCCGCACGGCCGCAGACATCTCCGAGTCAGAGCTGCTGCGCTTATCCGCCAGTATCGAACGCGCCAGCGAACATCCGTTGGCGCGCGCGATCGTGCTCGCTGCGACAGAACGCGGGATCACGTTGTCCGAACCGGAAGGTGTTGATTCTCCCGTTGGCAAAGGTGTGCTTGGTCGCATCGCCGGACGCACGGTGCTAATCGGCAATGCGCGGTTCCTCGCAGAGTACGATGTCGATGTCGAGTCGCTCGAAACCGATGCCGATGCATTGCGGCGCGATGGCGCGACGGCGATCTTTGCCGCAGTCGACGGCCGCGCGGCCGGCGTATTCGGCATCGCCGACCCGGTGAAGGCTACATCGCCCGCCGCGCTCGCGGCGCTGAAGGCGGCCGGTGTCCGCGTGATCATGCTCACCGGCGACAACCGTGCCACCGCAGAAGCGGTCGCGCGCGGCCTCGGCATCACGGAGGTTGAGGCCGAAGTGCTACCCGAGCAGAAGAGCGCAGTCATCGCGCGACTGAGATCCCAGGGGCGCGCCGTAGCGATGGCCGGTGACGGCGTCAACGACGCACCGGCGCTCGCTGCCGCCGACGTCGGCATTGCGATGGGTGCCGGCACTGACGTCGCAATCGAGAGCGCCGGCATCACGCTGTTGCACGGCGACCTCAACGGAATCGTCAGAGCGCGCCGGCTGAGCCAGATCACGATGCGCAACATCCGTCAGAATCTGTTCTTCGCGTTCGTCTACAACGCGGCTGGCGTGCCAATCGCTGCCGGCTTGCTCTATCCGCAGTTCGGCGTGCTGCTATCGCCGATCGTGGCAGCGGCGGCCATGGCAGCGAGTTCGGTCAGCGTGATAGGAAACGCGCTACGCCTACGAAGGGCAGACCTATGAAGCAGTGGCAACTCGCGCTGATTTCTCTCTGCGTAGTGATTGCTTTCTTCCTGCTCCGCGAGCACTGGGGACACATGCTGGGACTTGTACCCTACCTCCTATTACTCGCTTGCCCGTTGTTGCATCTGCTGCACCCGCACGGCGGACATGGACACGGTGGGCATGGGTCGCGCAATGAGCAGCGAGATGTCGCGCACAAAGGCTGACCCGCGCCACGAAGAGGCCGTCGCCGTCGTCGGCGCTCGAGCGCAAGAGATTTTCGCCTACCTGGACGACCAGGAGCGGCTCGGTGCCCACATGCAGCAACGCTCCTGGATGATGATGGGCAGCCGCATGACATACGAATTCGACGCACTTCGGGGGCGAGCCGTTGGGTCCATCATCAAACTGAGCGGACGCATTCTGGGAGCGGTCATCGAGGTCTCAGAGGTGGTTGTCGAACGTGAGCCGTCGCGCCGCAAGGTCTGGGAGACGGTTGGTCTTCCACGAATGTTGATCATCGCAGGGTACCGCATGGGATTCGATTTAACCCCCGATGGCGATGAAGCGACACGACTCCGGGTATTCATTGATTACGTTCTACCTCCTTCACTGATCGGCAATGCGCTCGGGAAACTGTTTGCCAAACCGTATGCGCGATGGTGCGTCACTCGAATGGCAAGCGATGCAGCGCAGCACTTTCGAACTCTACGGCCGCGCCACTGACCGGCGCGGCCCCGATCGCCGGCACGGGTCGAACACCGAATCACGGAGCGTCGTCCTGCGTGTGGCAGTCTAGGCACCGCCGGACCGGCCCCGCGTCTTCGCCATCCGCATGCTTTTTCACGTGACAGTCGCGGCAGAGGGTGTGGAACATCGGTTCGATCTGCAGTCGCACCTTCGAATCGGTCCTGTGACAGTCGATGCAGAGACCTTGACCGGTGTCGTCGGTGAAGTTGTGGTGACAGGTGATGCAGTTGACGGCGCGGTGGTCGAGGTGAGCGAACGTGAGCGGCAACAGCGGTCGAGTGTCGACCATCGACTGACGAGCCTGATAAGCGGCGGTCGCGGCTATGGCGATGAGCCCGCCGACGACTGCGGCGAACGCGGTGCGACGCGTGGCGGCTTTCACAGCAGATTGCGCAGCGCGGAGAAGGCAACGGCCATCGCCAACGCGATGGCGCCGATGTATAGGGTTTCACGGCGCGCTTCAGCGGGTTCGCGTGGTTGCGTCTCTACCGACGGGCGTTGCAGATCGGGCCGCCGGATCAACCACAGCGGGATGCCGACCAGGATCATTACGAACAGTGCCTGCTTGAAGCGCGTATCGAGATAGAGCGCGCTGCCGGCGATGTGCCAGGCCACCAGGGCAGTCAGCAGGATCGACGCGAAACCGTGGGTGCGGCGGAACTGCGCGGGGTTCGCGAACAGCCAGCGGCGCGGCCTCGGATAACTGCTCGCCACGATCGCAGCCAGCAACAGCAGCGCGCCGATGCCCGCCAACATGTATGGCGGTGCCGACGGCTTCCAGTATTCGATCGTCACCGCGTCGTCGGCGAGCAACGCCAGCACGTGCGCGACTACCATTATCAGCGTCAACAGCGCGATGCTGCTGTGCAGGCGCGCGTGGAATGCGGCGACCCGCGCAGGCCGTTTGCGTGCCGCGCCCGTTTCGATGTGCAGAAAGATCATCGACGCGGCCGCCGCGAAGCCAAGCGCGTTCGCGGCGTCCCAGATCCAGCCGGCGCCGACCCACGCGCCGCCGAGAACGCTGATGGCGAGCAGTCCGGTGGCAATCCCGAACAACAGTCGGCGGTGTTCCATTCGAAGGTGGAGGCGATGACGCGATCGGCTATTCTAGCCGCGCTCGGTCTGCCGTGATCGAACCGACCGAACGAGGGGTAGCCGTGGCCGACGTGTTGACGTTCTTCGACGACGCACAGATCCGCGATCCGTATCCGCGGTACGAACAGTGGCGCACGCGCCATCCGGTCTGGCGCGATCGCGACAGCGGCCGATGGGTCATCTCGCGCCACGAAGACGTGCTCGACATTCTGAAGGATCACCAGCGCTTTTCGTCCGCTGCGATGGGTGCCGCGCTGCCGCTGCCGACGTTGACCGACGATCCGCCGCGCCACACGCAGATGCGCTCGATCGTCAACAAGGCGTTCACCACCGCGATGTTGAAGAGCATCGAGCCGGACATCGCGACGATCGCCAACGACCTCGTCGGGGCGCTGCCGGATGACGGCGACGTAGACATCGTCGAGCAACTGACCACGCCGCTACCGGTAACGGTGATCTCGCGGATGATGGGCATTCCGGAGTCGCGCAAAGCGGATTTCAAGCGCTGGTCCGATGCACTCACCGGAACGCTCGCCGGCTCGACGCCCGCAGCACGCCAGGCAGAGTTGATGGAGATGGCGCAGTTCTTCCGCGAGCTGATCCCCGAGCGCAAGAAGCATCCGTCGAGCGACCTGTTCAGTGCAGTGGCAAATGCCGAGGTCGACGGGGTCGGTCTCTCCGAGTGGGAGATCATCGGCTTCAACATTCTGCTGCTGATCGCCGGCAACGAAACCACCACGAATCTGCTCGGCAATCTGCTGAACGTGCTCGCCGACAGACCGGACCTCTGGCAACGACTGCGGCGCGAGCCGGAACTGATCGATGCCGCCATTGAAGAGACGCTGCGCTTCGACAGTCCCGTACAGTTCCTGATGCGCGAAGCGAAGGAAGACGTCGATCTCCACGGTGCACGGATCGCTGCGCGCGAGAGCGTGATCGTGGTAATGGGTTCGGCCAACCGCGACGCCTCGGTGTTCGATGCGCCGGACGAATATCTGCTCGACCGCACGCGCGGCCGGCACTTGTCGTTCGGCTACGGCATCCACTTCTGTATCGGCGCGCCGCTGGCGCGGATCGAGGCGCGCCTGGCCATGCGCGCGCTGCTTTCGCGATCGCAACACGTGGCGCGCGGCAACGGCCGCACGCAGCGCGTCGGTTCGCACCTGTTGCGCGGATTCGAAGCGCTGTCGCTGCAATTCAACGAATGATCGAACGAGGTCCGCTCATGCAAATCGACTTGTTGTCTCCTGCGAGCTTCAGCATCGGCCATCCGCACGACCAATACCGCTGGCTGCGCGAGCACGCGCCGGTGTACTGGCACGAAGAACCGAATGGTCCGGGTTTCTGGGCGGTGACCCGTTTCGAAGACGTGCGCGCAATGGGACGCGATCCGGAAACGTTCTCGTCCGAACCGACGATCATGATTCCGGATCCTCCGGAAGGCGGCGCGATGGCGTTCGGCGATCACAAGATGATGCTGATGATGGATCCGCCGCAGCACACAGCCTTCCGACGCTTGATCAGCCGCGAATTCACCCAAGCACCGGCCGCGGCGCTGCGCCCCCGCGTGGAAGCGTTGGCGCGCCAGATCGTCGATCTGGTGATCGAGCGTGGCGAATGCGATTTCGTTGCCGACATCGCAGGTGAAATGCCGTCGTACGTCATCGCCGAGCTGATGGGCATTCCGCTCGACGACGGCCGCAAACTGTACCAGCTCACCGAAACGATCCATTCGGCGCCGGAGGCGGTGCCGGAAGGTGCGCAGGGCGCGGCGGTAATGGAGATGTTCATGTACGCGCAGCGCGTCATCGCCGAGAAACGCGCGCGACCGTCCGACGATCTGTCGAGCAAGCTGCTCGCGGCCGAAGTGGACGGACGCAAGCTCGACGACCTCGATTTCCAGCTGTTCTTTCTGCTGCTCGTCGATGCGGGCGGCGATACCACCCGCAACCTCGTTGCCGCCGGATTGCTCGCGCTGCTCGAGCATCCCAACGAATTCGCCAAGCTGCGCGCGAGCCCCGATGTGCTGCTGCCGTCCGCGCGCGACGAACTGTTGCGCTGGGTCAGTCCGGTCATCTACATGCGCCGCACCGCGCGCCGCGACACCGAAATCGCCGGCCAGGCGATCCGCAAAGGCGACAAAGTCGTGCGGTATTTCGGCGCGGCGAACTTCGACGAACGCCAGTTTGCGGCGCCGTATCACCTCGATCTCACCCGTAGCCCGAACATGCACATCGCGTTCGGCGCCGGTGCGCACGTTTGCCTGGGCCAGCACATCGCGCGGGTCGAAATCGACGCGCTGCTGCGCGAGGTCGTGTCGAGGATGGATGAAATCGAGCTGGCGGAGCCGCCGGAGTGGCTCCCCTCGAATTTCATCTCCGGTCCGAAGCGGATGCCGGTGCGGTTTCGGCCGGGTCCACGCCTGGGCTGATCGTCAGAGTGCACGGAGTCAACGAACCTTCGGCAGTTCCTGTTGGAGGTCGTGGCACATGACTGCCAGGAAGACCACGAGCCCAACGTAGAAGAAGCCGTAGTTCGCGCGCGCTTCGAAGCTGACGTTGTAGTACGCGCGCTCTTCATCGGTTTGCGGGCCGCGCCAGGCTTTCATCACCTGCGGCAGTGCGAGCAGCGCCATGATCATCAGCAGCGGGCTCGGCCGGTAAAGGAACATCGCGACGAGGATCGGCGCGCCGATCAGCCACAGCTTCGGCGAAATGACGGCGGTGACGCGGCCGCCGTCGAAAGGCGACAGCGGGATCAGATTGATCAGATTGATGAAGAAGCCGGCATAGCTGAGTGCCAGGAGCAAAGGGCTGTCGAACTGCCGCGCCAGATAGAAGCAGAGCAGGGCACCGAGCGTACCCACCAACGGACCGGCCAAGCCGACGTAAGCTTCCACCTCGGCGTCGTGCGGCAGCTCCTTCATCTGGATCCAGGCGCCGACGAATGGAATGAACGTGGGCGCGCCGACGTCGAGGCCGCGCCGGCGCGCGGCGATGTAGTGTCCCATCTCGTGAACGAAGATCAGCGCGACGAATCCGATCGCGTACCACCAGCCGAAGATCCACGAATACGCGACGACCGACAGCAGCATCGTGCCGCCGGTGAGAAGTATCTTGCCGAACTTCAGTCCGCCCAGGAGCAGCAGCAGCGTTTTCAAACGGGCGTTCCGGAATCCTTGTTGCTGCGACCGCGGAGCCGCGACCACAGTCCGCCGCCGAGCGCAGCGGCACCGAGCGCGATCACTTTCGCGAACTTGAGCAGGAATGCGCCGCCGATCGCGAGCAGGCCGAGCTTCTTCGCCGCAACGCCCGCGACGAGCGCCGCGAGACCGTATGCGGCCACTTTGTCGGTGGACGCGTCGAAATCGGTGTAACGCTTGCCGTCGTTGAAGGTGACTGCCGACAACAGTTCCTGTGCCGACGGTTTGTCGGCCTCGACGCGCGACGAAGTGGTGACGAGGTTGAGCGAGATGTAGCCGTCGCGCCCCAGCGCGTACGTGTTGTAGTTGATCGTGGGATCCGCGTCTTCCTGATCCTTCAGCGTGGCTTCCGCGGACCAGACGAGGCGGTGCGTGCCGCTTTCGTACTTCGGCACTTCGACCCAGCGCGTCACCGTCAAAGCAGGAATTCCCATCTCGGCGCGTTCGTCGTTACCGGCTTCGGTTCCGTCTTTGAGGCTTTGCAACAGCTCGTCGGCATTCCAGTTCTTCGCATCGTCGTCTTTCACGTAGCCCGAGTCTTCGAACTGGATGCTGACGAACCACGTTTGCGATTGCCATTCCGGGAAGACCAGGCCGATGAAATCGTCGCTCGTTCGATTGCCCATCGACCGCATCAGCGCGGCTGCCTGCTCCTGCGGTACGAACCCGTAACCGGACGGCAGTGCAAGCTGGGCCTGATCGCGCAATGCGATCGTGTTCGGACCATGAATCATCGCGGCGCCGGCCGCCTGCCACACCGCCTGGGCCTTCTGCTGTGCCGGCGACGGTGCCTGTTCGGCGTCGTCGACCTCGTCGGCGGCAACGGCGCAGGCCATCTGCATCATGATGCTCAAGCACAACGCCCACGAGAGCAGCGCCGAGTTCATCCGCCGCACATCGTTGCTCATCTTGGTTCGCAGATGAAGACCGGAATGTCGCGCGTGGTGCGCTTCTGATACGTCTCGTACGACGGATACGCAGCGACACAGCGCGGCCACACCTGCGCCTTTTCCTCAGACGACGCCAGACGCGCGCGCAGCCTCAACGTGTTCTCCTTCACCTGCACCTCGATGTCCGGATGCGCGACCAGGTTGTAATACCACACCGGGTTCTTGGGTGCGCCACCGAGCGATGCCACC